>NZ_JBISAI010000005.1:211463-299905 GCF_044391605.1 Kitasatospora sp. NPDC018619 | reverse complement strand
GACGGCGCGCGCGGCCGCCCCGCGGGGAACGACAGATCTTCACCACCCCCCCCCCCCCCCCCCCGGCCCCCGCCCGTGAGCCGCCGGCCCTACCCCTCCTCCAGGGCCCGGAGCAGCGCGGCGAGTTCGCCGGTGAGGGGGGACTCCTCAAGGGCCCGGCAGAGCATGGCGTCGTGCGCCGGCCCCGCCTCCGCGAGCAGCTTGCGCCCGTCCTCGGTCAGCTCGGTGGAGACGCCGCGGCGGTCCGTCGTGCACAGCACCCGGCACAGCAGGCCGCGCTGTTCCAGCCGGTTGACCATGCGCGTCGCGGCGCTGTCGCTGAGGGCGGCCACCCGGGCCAGCTGCTTCATGCGCATGTGCCAGCCGTCCTGCCGGCTCAGCGCCTCGAGGACCGTGTACTCCACGACCGACAGGCCGTGCGGGCGCAGCGCGCCCTCCAGGGCCTTCTCCAGGTCGCAGTGGAGCGCGGTGAGGGTGCGCCAGCCGTGCACCCGGACTTCGGACGAATCGTCGGAGATGTAGATGGTTGCCTCCCCTGGCTGACGGGCGCCCGCCTCGTGGCTTACCCCCGGATCCCATCGTCTCCGGCATTCGTATCGCACACGTGCGCGTGCAAGCTAGCTGCTTGCACGCACATAGGGTTTCTGCAACTGTTGTGCGCGCTCGTTACAAGCGCAAACAAAGAGGAGGGCTCCCATGCCTCTCGCGTTGTTAGCCCTGGCCATCAGTGCCTTCGGGATCGGGACGACCGAGTTCGTCACCAACGGTCTGCTGCCCGAGGTCGCCGGAGACTTCGACGTCTCCATCCCCACGGCGGGGCTGCTGACTTCCGGCTACGCGCTCGGCGTGGTGGTCGGCGCCCCCGTGCTCACCGCCGCCACGACGCGGATGCGCCGCAAGAACCTGCTCATCGGTCTGATGGTGCTCTTCATCGTGGGCAACCTGGTAGCCGCGCTCGCGCCCAGCTACGCGCTGCTGATGACGGGCCGCGTGCTGTCGGCCCTGTGCCACGGCGCGTTCTTCGGCGTCGGCTCCGTCGTCGCGGCGGGCCTGGTCAGCCCGGACAAGAAGGCCGGCGCCATCTCCCTGATGTTCACCGGTCTGACGCTCGCCAACGTGCTCGGCATGCCGATGGGCACGATGCTCGGCCAGCACTTCGGCTGGCGCTCCGCCTTCTGGGGCGTCGTCGCCCTCGGCGTGGTCGGCCTGATCGGCATCGCGACCCTGGTGCCCGGTGAGGGGGTGGCCGAGGAGACCAACCTGCGGGCGGAACTGGCCGCCTTCCGCAAGCCGCAGGTGTGGCTGGGGCTCGCCGTCACCGCCATCGGCTTCAGCGGCCTCCTGGCCTCCTTCACCTACGTCGCGCCGATGATGACGGAGGTGGCCGGGTTCTCCTCGGGCAGCATCACCTGGCTGCTCGCGCTGTACGGGCTCGGGCTCGTCGCCGGCAACTACCTCGGAGGCAAGGCGGCCGACCGCGCCCTGACCGCCACCATCTTCACCCTGCTGATCGGCCTCGCCGTCGTCCTGCTGCTCTTCACGTTCACGGCGCACAACAAGGTGACCGCCGTCGTCACCCTGCTCGTCCTCGGCGGGGTCGGCTTCGGCACCATCCCGCCGCTCCAGACCCGGGTCATGCAGCTGGCCGGCGGCCCCGCGACCCTGGTGTCGGCCGCCAACATCGCCGCCTTCAACCTGGGGGCGGCCGTGGGCGCGTGGCTCGGCGGCGCCGCCATCGACGCGGGGCTCGGGTACACCTCGCCCAACTGGGTGGGCGCCGTCATCAGCACGGTCGGCATCCTGCTCGCGACCGTCTCGGTGAGCCTGGAGCGCCGCGACCGCAAGCCGAGCGCCGTCACGGCGGCCGCGACCGGCGTCGGGACCGCCCCGGCGGCCGGAACCGGTGTCGAGCCCGCCCCGGCGCCCGCGCCCCGGGGCTGACCACCGCGCCGCCCGCCGGCCGTCCCCTCGCGCGGCCCCGCGCCCGGTCGCCGTCCGCGGCACGGGGCCGCCCACCACCGCGACGCCCCCCTCCCCTGCGGAGGCGTCGCCGTCCACCCCTGCAGCTGGCAAGGAGCATCCGTGCCCCACGTACGCACCGACCTGTCGACCGGTCCGAGCACCGTCGAGTACCTGCGCACCGGTTCGGGCCCAGGGGTCGTCCTGGTCCACGGCACCGGCGCCACCCCGGAGGCCAACTACACCGAGCTGATCGAGGAGCTGAGGCCGCGGCACACCGTCGTCGCCCCGTTCCTGTCCGGCTCGGGCGGGACCACCGACTCCGGGGCCCCGCTGACGGTGGAGGACCTGGCCCGGCAGGTCCTCGCCGCGGCCGACGACGCCGGGCTCGACGGCTTCGCCCTGGTCGGCCACTCCCTCGGCGCCTGCGTGGCCGCCGCGGCCGCCGCCGCGGCGGCCACCTCCGGCCGACACGTCCGTTCGCTCGTGCTGCACGCGGGGTGGGCCCGGAGCGATCCGCGCATGGCGCTCCAGTTCGGGCTCTGGCGGGACCTGGTCACGGCCGACCCGGAACTCCTCGCCCGCCTGGTGCTGTTGACCGCCTACGCCCCGGACGACTCGCCGTTCCGGGACGCCCGGGCCCTCGACGCCGAGGTGTCGGCCTTCGCCGCCCTGTTCCACCCCGAAGGCATCAGCCGGCAACTGCACCTGGACCACCGCATCGACATCGAGCACCTGCTGCCCCGCATCACCGCGCCGACGCTGATCATCTCGGGCGAGAGCGACGCGATCGTGCCCCCCGCCCACCAGGACCGGATGGCGGAGCTCATCCCGCACGCCGACGTCGTCCGGGTACGGGGCGGGCACGCGTTCCCCTTCGAGTCGCCGGACGAGTTCACCGGCCTCGTCGCCGACTTCGTCCGCACTGCGTGAGCCGGCGGCCGTCCCGCCGGGACGTCAGAACGCACGGGCGGCCGGGAGCTGGGACAGCCGACCGCAGGAGTCCAGCTGGTCGGCGAACTCGTTCAGCGACGCCGCGTAGGCCCGGGCCGCCGCCGACAGCCGCGGCGCGACGTGCCCGGGGACCCGGTGCAGGATCCGCTGCTGCTCGGCGGCGAGCAGCAGTTGGGGTTCCAGCGTGCGCAGCAGGAAGCGGCCCTCCTCGGTGAGCCGCAGCGCCGGATCCCGACGCAGCGAACGGAGCGTGGCCTCGATGTCGTACAGCTGGGTGGCGTCCTCCCGGCCCGACCGCCTCGTCCGCGCCTGCGCGCGCAGCCGCGTGGGGGCGCCCGTGCAGGCGGCGACCGCGGCCGGCGGGTTCGCCGCCTCGCCCGGCGCCGGCGTGGAGGCGGCGGGAGCCACCGCCTGGAGGCCGCTCGGGGGCGCCGCCGCGACCGCCGGCTCCCTGGCCGCGCGCCGCTGCCGGGCCGGTACGGGATCCTCGCCCCGGCTCAGCCGGGCGCGCACGTCGCGGACCGTCCCCGGCGAGATGCCGGCCTGGGCCGCGATGGTCCGTAACGAGGCGTCCGGCTGCGTGTGCAGCAGCCGCGCGGCGAGCACCCGGCCGCGCTGCGGGTCGAGCGGCCGCGCCCGGTCGTCGCGCCCCACGCGCACCGCGGCGCCGTCGGCGGGCCCCCGGGTGTCCCGGAGTTCGGCCACGGCACGGGCGGACAGGCCGGCGACGGCGGCGATGCGGCGGTCCGACCACTGAGGGTGCGTCAGGAGGATGTGCCGTGCCGCCGCGCGGCGCTCGGCGAGCGACAGCGGCAGGCCGTGGACGGTGTTGGCGTGGACGGCGTAGACGTACGCCTCCTGCGGCCCGCCGTGGAACCAGCGCACCGCGATCTCCTGGTCGCCGCGGCGCACCGCGGCCTCCAGGCGGTGCAGGCCGTCCACGACCTCCATGGTGCCGGCCCGCACGACGATCGGCCGGAACGGTTCGTCAAGGTCGGCCAGGGTCTCGACGTGCTCCCGGTCCAGGGACTGTCTGGGGGAGTCCGCCCGCCGCAGTGCGCTCACCGCGACCCGGTCCACCCGCTTGGTCAGTCCCTGCCCCACCTCGGCGGCGACCGACGACGCGGACTCGCCCCATGGCCCGGACCTGCCCCTCACACTGGCAGCGTGCACGTTTCCCCCTCAGTTGTTCCTTGACTCTCTCGACCGTCCGGCGAATCGACCGGAGCTATGGCGGCACAGAGAGGATGTGAACGCCATGTTTCCGGTATGTTGAACTGAACGCCATTTCCCTCGCACCAGGTTCCACATTGCGCTACGACGCTAGCACGTTGATCCTCATGCGGGAATGAGACCCAGTCAAGAAGAGGACTTTTCGGCATGATGGAACAAGACTCGGTGCGACCCCACCGCGTACAATCCGTCGCCCGCGCCTTCTCCCTGCTCGAAGCGGTCAGCGCCGCCCCCGACGGCGCCCGGCTCAGCGATGTGGCCGAGTCCGTCGGCCTGCCCCGCAGTACGGCGCACAACCTGCTCGCCACCCTGGAGTCGCTCGGCTACGTCACCCAGCGCTCGAACGCGGGCCGGTACGTCCTCACGGAACGGCTGACGGAGCTCGTCCGCGGGTCGGTCGGCAGCGACGACTCCCTGCGCGAGCTCGTCAACCCGCTCCTCGGCAAGCTCGCCACCATCAGCGCGGAGACCTGCTACCTGGCCGTCCCGGCGCTGCGCGACTACGTCTACATCGACACCGTCGAGTCCCCGCAACCGCTCAAGCTCGCCGTACCGGTCGGCGGCCGCGACCCCTTCTTCGGCACCGCCATCGGACACGTCCTCCTGGCCTTCCGCCCCGCGACCGCCCAGCGCCTCGCCCGCGAGCAGCCGGACCAGTGGGCCCGGTGGAAGAACAACGTCGCCGAGGTGCACGAACTCGGCTACGCCCTCGACCTGGAGGACTACCAGCCCGGACTGTGCTGCGCGGCCGTGCCGGTGTGCCAGAACGGCCGCGTGGTGGCCGCCCTCGGCATATCGGGCCCCTCCTCCCGGCTCCCGGGGGAACGGCTGCGCGAACTCTCCGCCACCGCCCTGAGCCTGCTGTCCGAAGCGGGCCTCACCCAGGCCACCGGCCAGGAGCGCCGCACCGGCTGAGCCTCCCGAGCCTGCGCACCACCGCACGGGCGAGCCGCCGCGCCCCGGCGAGTTCCTTCGGGCGTGCCCACCGGCGGCTCGCTCACCGGTGGGCCGTCACTCGGACGGCCGCCGATCCGGGATTCCACCCGCGCCCCTTGGCCACCGGCGGGGAAGGGCGGGAAAGGCCCTGCCGTCCCTTCCCGGGATGCGCTCCCACCCACCTCGCACGCCGGCGCGCACGGCGTGCGCCCTCAGCGAACCCACAGGTCAGCGGCTTGACGCCGGACCCGAGGGGCACTCATCTGCCCAGGGCAGCACCCGCTCCGGCCGTTGACCGAGTGATTTCCACGGGCCGCCCGAAAAAGCCGAGGAAAGCCGTTCCACCCCTGCCGAGCGAAATCCGTCCGATCCGGCCGACGGCCGACCGGGGAATCAGCCGTCGAATTCCGGCATCCCCCGTTTCCCGGGCGCACGGAAATGCCGACGCTCACCCCGGCCGTTCATCCCGCACGCACGGCACCGCCGGGGCCGCGGCGGTACCGGCGCGGCGATGGGGCGGCGGTACCGGCGCGGCGGCGGGGCGGTCAGACGGCGGGGCGGTCAGGCGGTGGCCCGCGCCGCCGCGCGGCCGGCGGCGCGGCCGGAGAACAGGCAGCCGCCGAGGAAGGTGCCTTCCAGGGCGTTGTAGCCGTGCAGACCGCCGCCGCCGAAGCCGGCGGCCTCGCCGGCCGCGTAGAGCCCGGGCACCGGCGTGCCCTCGGCGCCGAGCGCGCGGGAGTCGAGATCGGTCTGGATGCCGCCGAGCGTCTTGCGGGTGAGCACGTGCAGCTTCACCCCGATCAGCGGGCCCGCCGCCGGGTCGAGCAGGCGGTGCGGGGCGGCGGTGCGGCCGAGGCGGTCGCCCAGGTAGCGACGGGAGTTGTGGATCCCCTGGATCTGGGCGTCCTTGCTGTAGGGGTGGGCGAGCTGGAGGTCGCGTGCCTCGATCTGACGGCGCATCGCCGCCGCGTCCAGCAGCGGGGTCTCGGTCAGCGCGTTCATCCTGGCGACCAGTTCCTCCAGCGTCCCGGCGGTGACGAAGTCCTCGCCGTACCGCCTGAACGCCTCGACCGGGGCCGGCGCGCCCTTGCCGAGCAGGCGTTCGCGCGCGAAGGCCCTGCGGTCGCCGGCGGTGATGTCGGGGTTCTGCTCGGAGCCGGAGAGGGCGAACTCCTTCTCGATGATCTTCTGGGTGAGGACGAACCAGGAGTGGTCGTGCCCGGCCAGGTCCGGCGTGGTGCGCAGGTGGCGCAGGGTGGCGAGGGTGTCGTAGCCGGGCAGGCAGGGCTCGGGCAGGCGGCGGCCGAGGGCGTCGAACCACATCGAGGAGGGGCCGGGCAGGATGCGGATGCCGTGGCCGGGCCAGACCGGGTCCCAGTTGTGCAGGCCCTCGGTGTAGTGCCACATCCGGTCGCGGTTGACGAGCCGGGCTCCGGCGTCGGCGCTGATGCCGAGCATGCGTCCGTCGACGTAGGCGGGCACGCCCGTCACCATGTGCCGGGGCGGTGTGCCGAGGGAGGCCGGCCAGTGCCGGCGGACCAGGTCGTGGTCGGCGCCGATGCCGCCCGAGGCCACCACGACGGCCTGGCCGGTGAGTTCGAAGTCCCCGGTCTCCTCCCGGCCGGAGGCCGCGCCGCGCGGCGAGTCGTCGGCGGCCAGGACCCGGCCGCGGACGCCGGTCACCGCGCCGTCGGTGACGAGGAGTTCGTCGACCCGGTGGCGGTGGCGGAAGGTCAGCAGCCCGGCGGCGGCGGCCCGCCGCGCCGAGCGGGCGAAGGGCTCGACCACCCCGGTGCCGGTGCCCCAGGCGACGTGGAAGCGCGGGACGGAGTTGCCGTGCCCGGCCGCACGCAGGTCGCCGCGCTCGGCCCAGCCGACCGTGGGCAGGAAGCGCAGCCCGTGCCCGGCCAGCCAGGAACGTTTCTCCCCCGCCGCGAACTCGACGTACGCCCGCGCCCAGCGCGCTCCCCAGGAGTCCTCGTCGTCCAGGCGGTCGAACCGGGCACTGCCCTGCCAGTCGCTCCACGCGAGGTCGAAGGAGTCCTTGACGCGCATCCGGCGCTGCTCGGGCGAGTCGACCAGGAACAGGCCGCCGAAGGACCACCAGGCCTGGCCGCCGAGGTTGGCGGCGTTCTCCTGGTCGACCAGGACCACCCTCCGTCCCCGGGAGGTGAGTTCGTGGGCGGCGGTGAGTCCGGCCAGGCCGGCTCCGACGACGATGACGTCAGCGTCCATGGTGGGTGTCCTCGGGGAAGTGCCGCCGCCGGGCCGCCCGAGGAGGCGCGGCGGGCACGGATGGGGAGGGAGCGGCGGTCTGCCGACGCGCGTCGGCTGCGGCGCGCCGCCGCGGAGTTGACGGCCGACCGGCGCATGCCGTGACGCCCTGGTCCCGCGTCCGGGCGGGAAGTGACCGAAACGGTACAGCGTCCGATTTTTTGCGACAAGGCTTCGCCGCCACTTTCCCGGCCCGGCCGGCCGGGCGGTCAGCCGGCCGGAGTGCGGCCGGGCGCGCCGTCCGCGTCGGCGCGCCGCGGCCGCGGTGGGTCACCGGGTGACCGCGAGGAACCTCCAGTGGAGCTTGGGAGCGGAGGACGACGGGCTGCTGACGGTCGCCACGTCGGAGGTCGGGCTCCGGGTGAGGTTCAGCTGCTCGACGGGGGTGGTGTGATTGGTCAGGAGCGTCCCGTTCGAGCCGTCGGGGGTCGCACACCACAGGTAGCCGTCGTCGTTGGGGCGGAAGCCGCCCATGGTGACGAAGCTGCCGTCCAGCGGCTGCCCCGGGTGGGCCGCCGTCGAGTTGACGTACTGCCCCTGGTTGGCCAGGTAGAAGCACGCGTCCGAACCGATCCGGCCCGCCGAGATCGCGTCGAACCGCTGGTTGCCGTGGTGTCCATTCGGGGCGAAGTACAGCGGGAGGGGCGCGGTCTCCAGGTCGTCCACCGTGAGTGCCGAGGGCTGCGACCCGCTGTCCTCCGAGACGATCTCGTTGAGGCCCGCGGCCTCACGGGGGTCCTGGAGGAACCAGCGCTGCGCGGCCGAGCCGTCGTAGTCGCGGCCGGCCAGGGCCGCCCCGGCGCCGAGGTCGGTGAGGAACTGCCGGGTGTGGTAGTTCCGCAGGGTCCAGGTGCCGTCCGCCTGGTCGACCGGCGCCCAGAGCTGGTCCAGCGCCTCGCTCGGCCACAGCACCGTCCGCGCGTCGCGCGCTCCGCCCTCCTGCCCCAGGAAGCGGCCGCTGTACGGCGCGTTCGCGTGGAACAGGCGGTAGTAGCCGGGGTATTCGGGGTCGGGCGACAGGTTGAACACCTGCGAGGCGAGGTCGGACTGGCTGACCGGCTGGTCGGCGACCACGTGGCTGGAGCCGGAGGGGCCGGCCGCACGGGTGGTGGCGGCGCTGCGCAGCACGGCCTGGGCGGGCACCGCCGTCCCGGTCTGCTGCTGCGCCGGGGGTTGCTGGGTCGGCAGGTTGGCGAGGGTGAAGGCGACGGGGTAGTGGTCCGACGTCGTCAGGTTGACCCGCGTGACGCTGGAGACGGTGGGCCGCGCCTGTACCGAACGGGTGACGGCGTAGTCGATGGTCGAGGGCTGTGCGGTGGTGTTGACCAGCGGCGTCGGGCGTGTGGGCAGGGTCTGGGAGTGGATGGTGAAGTCCGGGGCGATCGCGTTGCGGAGGCTGTCCACCGCGCGGTTGTAGTCGCCCAGGGCGATCCAGGGGAGGCCGGAGGGCGTCATCTGGTCCCGGATGTTGAGCAGGAGCTGGGGGTCGTCGCTGCCGCTGCCGGAGGATCCGTGCACGGAGAAGTAGACGACGCCGCCGACGTTGACGCCGAGCGCGGGCCGGGAGTCGGTCCCGTCGGTGATCCTGCCCTCCCGGACGGTGTACACGCCGTTGCGGTCGACCCGGGTGCGGCTGAAGACGGCCAGGTTGACCCGCCCGACCGTTCCGGGCCGGGGGTTGGTGTCGGTGTGCAGCCAGTACAGGTACCCCGTCGGCCGGCTCGCGCTTCCGATCCGGTACTCCCGGACCGGAATGGTGTTCCCGACGTTGTCGAACCACTGGGTGTTGGCGGTGTCGATGTCCCCCAGGAACGTGGCTCCGCCGGGCGGCGCGCCGGCCTCCTGCAGCGCGATGACGTCGGCCCCCTCCTGTCCGGGGCCGTTCCCCCACAGCTGCGGCAGCTCGCTGGTGTACTTGTTGCCGTTGGCCTCGGGGGTGTCGGCGCCCTGCATGTTCCAGGTGGCGACCTTGCGGCTGTTGTTGTCGCGGGGCTCGAGTCCGCCGGTGCTCGCCAGGAAGAGCGACGGCCGCTTGCCCACGTCGACGGGCACCACACCCTGCCCGGTGTAGTCCAGGGTCTCCCGGCCTCCCCAGTCGGGGATCGCCTGGCCGCCCTGGCTCAGCGGCTGGAACCGGTTCGTCGCGTCGTTGGCGGAGCCGAACTGGTAGGCGGTGCCGGCCGTGTTGCCGTACGGCGCGTACGGCTCGAACGCGCCGCCCGGCGTCGTCTGCTTGAGCATGGTGTTGCCGTAGAAGACGTTCTGCGGGCCGGAGGAGCCGGACCACTTGACGGCCTTGGGGCCGGCCGCCCACCAGATCGGGTACCAGGTGCCCTCGTCGACCTCGCCGCCCTCGCCGCCGCAGTTGGCCTGGCAGCTGCCGGAGCGGTGCTCGTAGGGGACGCGCAGGGTGTTCTGCTCGAAGAGGTTGCCGTGCTCCCAGCCGCCGTGCAGGTTGAGGTCGGAGTCGAGGTCGTTGCGGAAGGCGACGTTGCCGCTGGCGGACCACTGGAAGGTGAAGTGGCGCAGGTTGCGGCTGAGGTTGTAGGCGTACAGCGAGTCCCAGACGCGGCTGCCGCGCAGGTAGCCGTTGCCGCCCTTGCCCTTGTTCCAGGCGCCGTCGAAGCTGTTGCGCTCGATCTGCAGGTTGCGCGCGTCCTCGGTGACGATCGGGTGCGAGCCGGTCATCTCGGCCTTCAGGCCGCGTGCCCAGTCGTTGGCGGCCCACTTGAAGACGATGCCGTGCATCGCGTACTCGGGGGCGAGGTTGCCGTAGTTGTGGACGGCCTGGTCGGGGGTCAGGCTGTAGGTGCCGCCGCCGAGCCTGGGCAGGCCGCTCATGTCCTGGGTGAAGGCGAAGTCCTCGAAGCCGACGCCCTGGACGACCTTGAGCGGGGTGACCTTGCTGGGGTACGGCTTGTCCCCCAGCGCGGGGGAGCCGTCCGAGGTGGAGTCGACCGGCAGGTCCCACTCCAGCGGGCGGTCCAGGGTGACGGACTTCGCGGCGGTGTCCACGGCGTTGACCCGGAACATCTGCTGGCGCATGTGCAGGTTGTCCATCTGGCTGCGGTCGGAGACGCCCTGCTGCTCGTAGAACCCGACGCTGTTGGCCGCGCCCACCCAGACGTAGCCGCCCGGGGAGAACTTCTTCATGTCGGCCTTGGCGTCCAGCTGTACGACGTTCTGCCCCTGGCGGGCCGCGTAGCCGGGGTCGGCGGCCCGGGCGGCGACCTTGATGCCGGAGGCCCAGTGCTGGTTGACGCTGCCCTCGAAGATGTCCTTGCGGTTGGCGGGGGCCGCCGCCCAGTCGTCCTGGTAGCGGTCCGCGATGTCCCGGGTCTGCACCCGGAACAGGCCGCGGCCCGGCCAGATCCAACCGCCGGTGCCGACGTCGCTGCCGCTGCCGGCCTTCATGCTGTCCTGGTCCCAGCGGCCGTTGACCAGGGTGTCGTAGCGGGTGTCGACGTCCGGCCGGAACACCAGCCGGGTGCCGCCGTCGCCGGAGCCCTGGCCACGCAGGACCAGGTAGTCGGCGTCGACGTAGACCTGCCGGGAGACGTCGATCCGGCCGGCCGGCAGCGAGATCAGCGACAGCCGGTCGAAGTTGGCGTTCGGCGAGCAGTTGGCCTTGACGTCGTCGATGGCCTTCTGCAGGCCGGCGGTGTCGTCGGCGCCGTCGTTCGCCCGCACGCCGTACTTCGCGGCGAGGACGTCGGGGGTGATGCGGCAGCCGGGATCGCCGGTCAGGTCGCCGTCACCGGGCAGCTGACGGCCGCCCCGGAAGCCGACGCGCGACCAGTCCGGCATGCCGACGGGCGGCGCGGTGCGGTTGGCGAAGCCCAGGTCCGGGCCCTCGGCTCCGGGACCGGCCGTCACCGGTGCGGAGGCCGCCGCGGGGGCGGCTTCGAGGACGGGCGCGGCCGAGGCGAGCGCGGGGACGGTGAGGGTGATCAGCAGGCCGGACAGCAGCGCGGCCGCTGGTCGAAGGCGTTTCATGGGACCTCATTGCGTGTCGTCGTGGTGTTCCCGGGCCCGGGAACGGGTGCTTCCGGGCACGGGAACGGGAGACCGGGAGACCGGGAGACCGGGAGACCGCACGGGAGCACCCCCGGCACCGTGCGGAGCCGGGGGGCGGGGGGATCGCTGCGGGGAGCGGCCCTACGGGCAGTAGAAGCGCAGGGCCGAGATCCGGTCGTTGAGGTAGTAGTGGTTGGTGTTGGCGCCGTAGTCGGCCTTCGCCCCCCAGTTCCAGCTGGAGGCGAAGTCGATCTGGGACGGGTGCAGCTCGCCGTACGGGTCGTCCCAGAACTCGATCTGGCACTGGGAGTTGTTCAGCCAGGAGGACACCTGGTCGTTGGCCAGGTCCCCGTTCAGGAAGTGGACCTTGGTGAGACGCACGATCTCGCTGTTGCCGCCCGCCGCCGGCGGGACGACGATCGCCTTCGACCCGGCGCCGCCGCCGTCCTGGTAGAGGCAGAGCGCCCAGGCGGGGCAGCCGTCGTAGGGCGGGTTGGCGGCGGACGCCGGAGTCGCCGTGAACAGCAGCGCGGCGCCGGCGAGGGCGGCGGAGACGGCGGCGGTCGCCGACCTGAAGGACTTGTGGGCCATGGTGGAACTCGCTTTCGAGGACGGCCCGTATCGTCGACACGGGCCGGGGGACTCCGGGGAACACTGCTGGCACGCCGCCTTCCGGACAGCGCGTACCGACGCGGGAGGGCACGACGTGTCGGACGGAGGCGCGGGCTCAACTGTGATCCACCGCGGCACCCCGGCGCATCAGTCATTCGACTGAGGGAGATGGCCCGGTCGACCGCACCGGCACCGGGTCCCAGGGGCTCCACCGGCGCCGTCCCGGGGGTCCTCGTGATCACGGCAACCACACTGTCCGGCAGGGCCGGCGGGGGACGGCGGCGGCAACGGCGATCGCCGCGACGACGGAGGGGACGGACGTGGGACGGAGCGCGAGCACGCGCGGGGCCCTCGCGCCGGGGCCCGCCCGCGAGCCGTCGCGTTCCGGCCCCGAGCCGTCGCGGCCCGCCCTCGACCCGTCGCGTTCCGGCCCCGAGCCGTCGCGGCCCGCCCTCGACCCGTCGCCCTCCGGCCCCGCACGGCACCGGGACGGCCTCCGGTGAACCCCGTCGGCCCCTGGCGCCCCGCCCCCGCCGGTCCCCTGGTCGGCCGGGAGCGTGACCTGGAGCGCGTCATCGCCGGCCTCGCCCACGGACGGGACGGCGGCGCCCTCCTCCTGTCCGGGCAGGCCGGCATCGGCAAGTCCGCCGTCCTGGACGCGGTGGCGGACGCCGCGGCCGCCGCACGACGGCCGGCCGGCGGAGCGGGGACGGTGGAGGCGCTCGGACGCCCTGCGTCGACGAGCCCCGGTCCGCGTCGCCTACGCGGAGTTGCCGAGGACCAGGCAGACCAGGCTCCCCGTCGTGTCACGGACGGCGGCGGCCGCGCCGCACCCGGCGGAGGAGCTGACGTGGAAGGCGACGCACTTCGCCCCGTCGCCCGAGGCCGCCGGCACCTCCACGACGTTGGGCACCCGTCCGGCCTGCGCCCCGGCCGCCAGTTGCGTCGCGGCGCGCGCGGCGAAGGCACGGTCCGTGCCGATCCGTGACGGCCCGTCGTCGCTCCAGATCGCGCCCAGCGGGCCGAGCGGCTGGTAGTCCTCGATCGGGTCGTCCAGCCGCCCGGCGGCCAGGGACTCGGCGATCACCTCGGGGGCGGCCAGGGGAACGACCGCGAGGGACACCCAGGAGGCGGGCAGGCCGTACTCCGCGCGCTTGGCCGGATCGGCGTCGGCGACGACCTCCAGGTACACGGGGTACCGGCCGGGCGGGACATCGATCGGCACCAGTTCGCCGGGGGCGGGCTTCGCCCAGCCCAGGCTGCCGTTGACGACGATGTCACTGACCCGGTGGAACACGCCGGTGCCGCCCAGGTACGGCCACCACTCGGTCACGTCGCCGTGGTGGTGGCGCGCGATTCGTTCGAGGACCTCTGCCAGCTCCATGGGGAGCCATTCTGGCAGCGCCCGCCGACAACCACCGTGTGCCGCAAGGCCGTCGGCGAGCAGCCGCGCCGCGGGTACGACCCGCAGGGGGCGGCCCCGCGACCTCTCGCGGTGCCGCCCCCTCGCCGTCGCCCCCCTTCGTCGCCCCCTTCGCCACCGCCCCCTTCGCCGTCGCCTCCGGGTGGCGGCCTCGCCCGGGTGGCGAGCCCTCTCAGGCCCGGACGGCCACCTGCTCGTCCGGTACCTCCCCGTGCGGCTCGGCGGGTGCGGCCCGGTGGTGCCCGGTGAGGCCCTCACCCTCCACGTCCACCGCCGGGAGCACCTTGTCGAGCCACTTCGGGAGCCACCAGGCGCGCTCGCCGAGGAGGGCGAGGACGGCCGGGACGATGGTCATGCGGACGAGGAAGGCGTCGGCGAAGACGGCGAAGGCCAGGCCGAAGCCGATCATCTTGACCATGGGATCTCCGGAGCCGATGAAGCCGGCGAAGACGCAGATCATGATGGCCGCCGCGGCGGTGACCACCCGGGCCCCGTGACGGAATCCGGTGACGACGGCCTGGTTGGGCCGCTCGCCGTGGATGTACGCCTCGCGCATGCGGGTCACCAGGAAGACCTCGTAGTCCATCGCCAGGCCGAAGACGACGCCCACCATGAAGATCGGCATCATGCTCATGATCGGGCTGGTCTGTTCGACGCCGAACAGGTCGGCGGCCCAACCCCACTGGAAGACGGCGACGACGGCCCCGAGCGAGGCCAGCACCGAGAGCAGGAATCCGAGGGCCGCCTTGAGGGGGATCAGGACGGACCGGAACACCAGGGTGAGGAGCACGAAGGCCAGGCCGACCACGAGGCCCAGGTACGGGGCGAGCGCGGCGTCGAGCTTGTCCGACACGTCGACCTTCATGGCCGTCATGCCGGTGACCATGACGTCGTCGCCGGTATGGCTCCGGATGTCGGCGAGGAGCCTCTCCGTCCTGGGGCTGTCGGGAGCCGTGGTGGGGAGGACCGTGAGGACGGCGGTCCGCCCGGCCCGGTCGTAGGCGGCGGGGCCGACGGCCGCGACGCCCTCCAGCCCGCTGACGGTCTCGCCCACCCGGGCCGCCTCGGCCTTGACGTCGCCGCCGGCCGCCGCGTCCACGGTCACCAGCAGGGGGCCGTTGAGGCCGGGGCCGAAGCTCTCGGCGAGCATGTCGTACGCCTTGCGCTGCGTGGTGCTGCGCGGCTGGTCCCCGTCACCGGGCAGGCCCATCCTCAGGTCGCCGACCGGGACGGCGACCACACCGAGGGCGACCACGGCGGTCAGCAGGGCGAGGACCGGTCGGCGAAGGACCAGGCCCGCCCACCGGGTGCCCGCGTTCGGCTTGGCCGGCTGCCCCGCACCGTGCCCTTCCCGGCGGGTCTTGCGGCCCAGGACGCGGTGACCGGCGAAGCCGAGCAGCGCGGGGATCAGCGTGAGCGCGATGACCACCGCGATGGCGACGGTGCCGGCCGCGGCGAGGCCCATCTTGGTGAGCAGCGGGATGTTCACGACGGCCAGTCCGGCCAGCGCGATCACGACGGTGAGGCCGGCGAAGACGACCGCGGAGCCCGCGGTACCGACCGCGAGGCCTGCGGCCTCCTCCCGGTCGCGGCCCTCGGCGAGCTCGGACCGGTAGCGGGAGACGATGAACAGCGCGTAGTCGATGCCGACCGCGAGACCGATCATCGAGGCGAGCGTCGGGGTGGTGCTGGAGAGGTCGAGCACCTCGGTGAGCGCCGTGATCGAGGCGACACCGATGCCGACACCGATGACCGCGGTCAGCAGCGGCAGGCCCGAGGCGACGAGGGAGCCGAAGGTGATCACCAGGACGACGGCCGCCAGCGCGAGGCCGATGACCTCGGCGGACCCTGCCTCGGGGATCGCCGACAGGGCGGTGCCGCCCGCTTCCGTCGTCAGCCCCGCGTGCCGCCCCTCGTCGAGTACGCGGTCCAGCGTCTTCAGCGAGGCGTCGGACATCTCGCTGAACTGCACGTTGTAGGAGACCGTCACGTAGGCGGTCGTGCCGTCCTGGCTGACGGCCTGTGCCGTGAAGGGGTCGATGACGGCCGCGACCTGGTCGTTGCCGTGGCCGAGTTCGGTCACGGCCGCTTCGACGGCCTGCCTGTTCTCCGCGGCGGTGATCTTCTGGCCCGCCGGGGCGCGGAAGACGATGTTCGCCTGGGCGCCGTCCGCATGCATCTCCGGGAAGCGCTCGTCCAGCAGGTCGAAGGCCTTCTGCGCCTCGGTGCCGGGGATGGAGAAGGTGTTGTTGCCGGTGGAGTCGGTACCGGCCGCGCCGGCACCGGCCACGACCAGCAGGGCCACCCACAGCAGGGCGACGAGACGTCGGCTGCGGAAGGACCATCGGCCGAGTCTGTAGAGGAATGTGGCCACGGGAAACGTGCTCCCAGTCGGGGTTGTCGGATGGGGAGGAAGGCGCGGGGGCCCGCGGCCCGGCGGCCCGCGGCACGCGTCGGGCGTGGCGCAGGAGGCGGGGCTCGTGTCGCCGGCGCCGGGTTGTCGGGGTGCGGGGCGCGGGCTGCCCCGCGACCTAAGTGATAGTTCACTACCGCTTCGATAGTAAGCTATCACTTAGGAGGGCGCGGACGGTGCCCACCGGACGCGGCCCCGCGCCGGCGGGGCACGGCGACGCGCCTCTCCCCCGGGCGCCTCTTCCCCGGGCGTCAGCTCCCCGGCCGGCTGCTCCCCAGCCGGCGGGGTCCGGGACGATCCGCGGCAGGACACGGGAGAATGGCCACATGTCGAACACCACGCCGCCCCCCTCCCGGGCCCGCAGAGCCGACGCCCGTTCGAGCGCCGCGCGCATCGTGGCGGCCGGCCGGATCGTGCTCCGGTCCGGCGAGGGCTCCCTGGAACAGATCGCGGCGGAGGCGGGAGTCGGCATCGCCACGCTCTACCGGCACTTCCCCAACCGGGAGGCCCTCGTCAGAGCCGTCCTCGACGACATCCTCGAAACCGACCTGCTCCCGCTCGTCACCGACGCCGGGAACCTCCACGATCCGCGCCGCTCGCTCCAGAGCATCGCCACCCGGATGCTCGACCTGATCACCGAGGAACGGGGGCTGGCGACCTTCGCGGGCAACTTCAACGACGCCGCCCTCGATGTCCTCCGGCGCTTCAGCGAGTCGCTCGGCCCCGTCCTGGAGGAGGGCCAGCGGCGCGGGGAGATCCGCACCGACATCACCACGGAGGACATCCCCCACTTCCTGGTCATGAGCATCGCCGGCCTCGTCCTCCCCGGCATCACGGCCTCCACCCGCGCGCGCTTCACGGCCCTGCTCTTCGACGCGCTGAGCCCGGCGGGCGCGACCCCCCTGCCCTCACCGGGCGAGGACGCCGACGACCTTCGTCCGGCGATCTCCGGCGTCACCCGCACCTGACCCCACCGGTCCGCCCCGGGCCACCTCCGTCCCCCGGCACGCGGGCGGCACCTGGAAGCCCGTCCGGGGCCGCTTCGGCGCCGCGTTCACCGGCCGCGGGTGCACGAGCGCCCGCCGGGCCCTCCCCCGGCCGAAGGCCCGGTCCGTCACCGCGTCGGCCACCTCCCGGGCACGGCCGGCCGACGCCTCGTCACCGACCGCCCGTGTTCGACGACGCCGTCACCGAACGCCGGCACCTCCCCGACAGCGCCGACGGCACTCCGCTGTCCTCCGCATTCACGCTCCATGAAGCCGCCCGAGGGCCTTCCGGGTCTCCCGGCGGCGGCTGTCCCTGCTCTTCCAGCTCTGACCACCACCACCTGAACCCACCGGTCCGGGGAGAGGGAATGGGCCTCCGCACAGCTGACGCCCCACGGGCTGGGCTCGGCCGACGCCGCGACCGGGTGGCCGGGCCGGGGACGGGCGGCCCGTACGCGGAGCCTGTCCCGAGCGTACGCGTCAGGTCCAGGGCAGCTGGCCGGCTGCCCGCCGCAGGGTGCCGCGGAGCTGTTCCATCGGGCGCTGCTGCTCGCCGTGCAGGGCGTTGAGGACCACCAGCGTGCCGGTGAACGCCGGTACCGCCCACTGGGCGCACCGCAGTTGGCGGCGGGCGCGGTCGAGGTCCACGGGGTGGTCGGCAGCCTTGTCGCGTTCGCGGGGGTCGTTCGAGGTGGCCAGGCGGACCTTCGCGCCGAGCACTCCGGCCCAAGCCGTGGTGGCGAGGGCGGCCGCGGTGCAGGCGGTCTTGGCGACCGTAGAGGCGGCGAGGCCCTGCTGGAGCGGGACGCGTGCGGCGTTGACGGCCAGCAGACCGCCGGTGCCCACCATGTGGACCCCGATGGCCACGAGGTTCACCGGAGCCCAGCGCGTCCAGCCGGCGGAGGCGATCCGGTCGGCGCTGTCCCGGGTGTCGCCCTCCGCGGCCGCTGCCCCGTTGAGGGCCACGGCGCCCATCAGCGCCCCGCCGAACCAAGCCGCCAGCCCCAGGTCATGCATGCTGCGCACGACGGTGTTCCGTTCCGACATCACTGCCTCCTCACTCGGGTGCCGGAGAGGCCGGCACCCGCCTCACGCTTCCCTGACCGGCAGGGCGCCACCATCGGGGCTGCGCTGTTGGAGGCAACTCCCGTCCCCGGCGGACGGCGGAGGCGCCCTCGGGCACCTCCGCCGGCGGTGTCACGGCCTGCCGGTACGGCGCAGCGGCCCCCAGGGTCCGGGCTGGTGCGTGATCTCGTGCTCGGCCTCGGCGATGACGTCGGGGCTGATGCGGGCGAGCGGGCGGGCGTCGGTGAGCAGCGGTTCGTTGTCCGGTCCGCGGCCGGCCTCCGTGCCGGTGAGGATCCAGGGGTGGACGCCCGGGGCCTTGTCGCGCCGCAGGTGGCAGTAGTCGTAGAGGCGGCGGGCGACCCACAGGCGCAGCGGGCGGTCCTGCCACCACTCCTCGACGGCGAGCGGGGTGACGGACAGCCCTGGCAGGGGGACGCCGGTGAGGTCGTCGAGGCTGCGGCTGGCGTCGGCGAGGTCGGTTTCGGGCCCGCGGGACCAGCGCACGTACAGCCGGTCGGGGTGGGTGCGCAGGAGGTCGGCGAGGGCGTCGAGGGTGGTGATGTCGGGGTGGGGGAAGAGCGGCATGGTCGTGGGCCCGCTGAGTGAGGGGCCGGCCGGCCCTGGAGGGACGGGCGGGCCGGCCGGTGGCGGCACGTCGGGGTGGTCAGTCGGTGGAGATGGCCTCGAGGAGGTCCCCGACCTTGGCGTCGGGCAGGGCGCGGGCGACATCGGCGAGGGCGACGATGCCGACCAGGCGGTGACCGTCGATGACGGGCAGCCGGCGCACCTGGTGGGAGCCCATGGTGCGCAGGATCTCATGGGCGTCGTCGTCGGCGCCGATGGTGACGGCCTCGCCCTGCGCGAGTTCGCCGGCCTTCACCCGGGCGGGGTCCTTGCCGGCCCCGAGAACCTTGACGACGATGTCGCGGTCGGTGAGGACTCCCTTGAGCCTGTCGTCGGTCCCGCAGATCGGCAGGGCGCCGACGCCCAGCCCGGTCATCTTCTTCGCGGCCTCCAGGACGCTCTCCTGCTCGCCGATGCACTCGGCGCCCTCGGTCATGATCTCGCGAGCCGTGGTCATGGTGTTCTCCTCTCGTTGCACGGACTGCGGACTCGCCTCACGCGCTGCGCGGGGCTCCCGCACTGCGCGGGGCTCACGCATTGCGCGGGGCCCGCACCGGGTCCCCGCGGCGGCGTCGCCGGCGCGTCCGCCCTCTCGCCGGCTCGGCTGCCCGCCCGAGCCCGGGTCATGCCTGCCGGCCGGCCTCCACAGCGGCTGCCCGCGGGCCCGCCAGGCCGAGCCCCGGCCCTCCGCTCCCGGCCGCAGCCGAGGCCTGGGCCCGGGCCGACAGGGCGCGGCTTCCCGCACCGCCGGGCACCAAACCGCCGCCGGGGGCCCGGCCCCCCAGTCCGCGAGGTGCTTCGCCCCGCCCGGTGGGCCCCGGACGGCCGTGCACGCCCGGAAGACCTCGCCGGAACCACTCGAAGGGCTGCGCGCCGACGCGACACCGGCGCCGGGGCGTCGTGGTGGCCCGAGCCGGTGGGCCCTGCGCCGATTGGTGCGGCACCCCCCGGGTACGCGCCCACCCAGCACGACCCCTACGGCGATGGAGGCAGTGATGGCACACCTGAGCCCGATCGACCTGCAGAAGGCCCTCGGCGGAGTCGACTACCCGGCTGACAAGGACGCACTGGTGCAGGCGGCGCGCGACAACGGTGCGGGCGACGACGTGATCGAGCGCCTGTCCGCGGTCAAGGAGAAGACCTTCGACGGGCCCAACGACGTCAGCAAAGCGGTCTTCGACCAGACCTGAGGAACGGATCCGCCCGCCCGGGCCCGGAGCCGGGGCGGGCGGTCACCTTGCCCCACCTCGGCGACCACGCCACGCCTTCCCGCCCCGACGCTACGTCGGCTGACACCGAGGCCACCCACCATGGGATCCGCCCACCGTCCCGGTGACCAGAGCCTGCGGTCCTTCGGCCCCCAGGCACAGCGAGTCCTGCTCACCGGCTGGTACAGCTTCCGGCACGGCGAAGCCACCGCGGGGGACGTGCTGGCCGGCGAGGCCGTCGCGGCAGCCCTGCGCAGCCGCGGCATCGCGTACGACACCGCCTGGTCGCCGAACTTCCGGCCCGCCGGACTGCACCTGCACCACGCCGACCCGGCGCGCTACAGCCACGTCGTCTTCGCCTGCGGGCCCCTCCATTCCCGGCCGCCCGCACCCGGCGTGCCACCGCCGCTGGCCGAGCTGCACGAACGCTTCGCGGCCTGCCGACGGATCGCGGTCGGCGTCTCGACGCCCGACCCGGCGGACCCCGCCGTCGCCGGCTTCCACCTGGTGCTGCCCCGGGACGCCCCGGACTGTGCACCGCTGCCGGACCTCGCCCTGCTGGCCCCGCGGCCGGCGCCCGTGCCCGTCGTCGCCGTGGTGCTCACCGACGGCCAGCACGAGTACGGCCCGCGACGGCGCCACACCGACGTCTCGCACGCCCTCACCCGCTGGCTCCGGGCACTGGACGTCACCCGCCTGCCCGTCGACACCCGCCTCGACGCCCACGACTGGCGGCTGTGCTCGACGCCCGCGCAGCTGCGCACCCTGCTGAGCCGGGTGGACGCCGTGGTCACCACCCGGTTGCACGGGCTGGTGCTGGGCCTGGAGGCGGGGGCCCCGGTCCTGGCGGTCGACCCGGTGGCCGGAGGTGCGAAGGTCACGGCGCAGGCCCGGGCCCTGGACTGGCCCGCGGTACTGCCCGCCGAACAGGCCGACGACGCACACCTGGCCGAGTGGTGGGCGTGGTGCCTGACCCCGCAGGCCCGCCACCGCGCCGGACGGCTCCGTGCGGACGGCCTGGCACGCCCGGACATCCTCGACCGACTGCTGACCGAACTCCGGCCACTCGGCGGCCGGCACCCCTCCCGCTGACGGCGATCCCACACCCCTGCCGCGCCACGCACCACGAGCCGGGACGCTTCGACCCGAAGGCGGTCGGGTGCGGCCTCCCGGCGGATCCCCACCGCCTGAGCGACACCCCTGCCCCGTCCTCCTCCGCCGCAGCGGTGGCCCGGCAGGCCCGCCTGGTGCACGGGGCCGAAGAGGCCCATCCGAGGCCTCTGCGACGATGCGGTCCCAGCTGGGACGCGGCTCGCCGGCCGCGTGCACGCGCGTCAGCAGCCGGCCTTCGAGGCACAGGTCGAGCCGGTGACGTCCCTGTTCGGCTTCGAGGCGGCCGCGCTGGGTCGACCTCCCGAAGATCAGCCTGCACGACCTGCGCCACACCGCCGCCAGCATCATGATCGCCGAAGGCATCCCCCTCGCCATCGTCTCCAAGACCCTGCGCCACACCACCCTCGCGACCACCATCAACCTCTACGGCCACCTCTTCAAAGACTCCGCCGACCAAGCCGTCAACCCCCTCGCCCGAGCACTCGACCAAGCCCCAGCCGGACCGGCTCCGCGCCCCCCCGTGACGACGACCTGCCGCTCGCGGCATAGCCGCCCGCAGCACGTCCGCCGTCCGAAGCCCGCGTCAGGTCCTCTGATCGTCTCGTCGTCGTGAGAGATCGTGCCGGAGTCCCCGGATGATCTCCCTCCACCGCCACGCGTCGGAGCCATCCCAGTACCGCTTGCCAGCCGGGTGCCAGTCGGATACCTCCCTCAGGTGCGCGGCGAGAACCTCCATGTCGGTCTGGTCCGCACCACCGGCCTTCGGGGCGAGTTTCCCGACGAGGTCGTGGAGGCGGTGGGCCGCCCTGTAGTACGACAGCTGGTCGTCGGTGAGCCGCCGCACGGCGAAGCCGCGGCACTTGCCGCACCAGTCGAAGTCGTCACGGGTGAGGAGGTCGGCGAGGGTCAGCAGGTCGTCGTGAGCGGTGACGCCACGTTCGCGGGAGTGCTGGCAGAACGGTGAGTGGCCCTTCCCCTCCGTGCGAGGATCAGCGTCGGTCGTGTAGACCTGCACGTCGGCGAGGATACCCAGCGGGATCCCGCTGCCTCCCTGCCGCCGCCCGGCACCCGGTTCCGTGAATGGCTCCAGGTCAAGCCAGCGGGCATCGGCCAGCAGCCCGTCCCAGACCTCGCTCGACACCGAGCGCCGGTGTCCCGCGCGGTCGCGGCCGCCGTCGAGCGTGCGAAGGTCCGCGGCGCCGCGCGCCATGGCCAGGCAGCGCAGGTCATGTTCGAGGTTCTCCTCACCGAAACGCCACCAGGCCGTGGAACGGTCGCCGTCGGCCAGGCCGAGGTCCTGGCCGAACCGCGGATCGTGCGGGTCGCGGGCAGGAGAGGGACGGGCTCCGTCCCGGTCCTCGGGGCTGGGGCCGATCTCGCGGATCCACTCTTCGATGATGCTCGCAGGAAGGTCCGCGGATCCGGCGATCACGGTGCCGCGCCAGCCGGCGGCCAGCCTCTTCTCCACCGTCGGCAGCATCAGTACCTCGGCGCCGCCGTCGGTGGAGAAGACCAGGTACAGCTGGTGCTCGGCGCGTGCGGAGACCATTCGCAGGGCGCGCAGGTGGCCGGCAGCGAGCAGCTGCCGGTCGTGCACGGGGGTGTCGTCGAAGATCCCGGGCCTGACTGCGGACAGAGCGCCGTCCGCCTCGTCGCCCGCGGTCGCACCGGCATCGGCGGCGTGGGGTTCGCAGGGCAGGAGGGAGGAGGTGAGCAGGCGGTCGGCGACCAGGCGCGGGACCTTCAGCGTGAGGGTACGTCGGCCCCAGTCGGCATCAGCGAGGTGTGTGAGTAGGACACCGGTGGCCCAGTCGTCGAGGCCGTCGAGGAGCTCTCGGCCGTGCCGGTGGGGCGAGTCGTCGACGGGCCCCGGCAGGTGCGCCGTGACCAGATGCCGCGGTGTCGGATCGGCCGCCCGCACCGCGTCCCGTGCGAGACTCTGCCAGGAAGCGATCAGGTTGTCTGCGGCAGCTCGTGCCTCGGTGCGGCCCTTGCGGTTGGGGCGCATGCCGCGGGTCAGTGAGAAGGCGACGGAGGGGCCGTCCGGACGGCGCCAGCCTCTCGACGCCTTGTCCTGCCACCTCTCCCACAACGTCTTCAGGCTCCGTGTGATCTCCTCCTGTGTGCCGATCGCCGCGAAGTCCTGTTCACCGACGGGAAGTTCAGGCTCGTCGAGGAGTGCTGCGGCGGCGGCTTCCAGGAGCCCGTCCGGGTCGACGAACACAGCCGCCTGTCCCCGCAGCACCTCCAGGTACTGCCGTTTCACGGCGAGTTTCGGCTCCGCCCAGCTGGTGAGCCAGGGGAACAGCGCCGACGTCGACTCGGCCCGGTGCAGGCTGTCCGCCGCCAGCCGCCAGGTGGCGAGTACCTGGCCCCACAGGCGCTCGGCCTCCTCCAGGGCTTCGCCATCCTCCTCGTCCTCGTCGTCGCTCCTGAGGGGCTCCTCCGCTACGCGCAGCAGGTCGGCGGCGGCCTGCAACTCGCTCGTCTCCCAATCGGTTTCCTCGTCCGGACCGGTGTGGGAGCTCAGTTCGTGCAGCAGTCCGAAGCCGCTCAGCGCCCGTAGGAAGATGCCCAGCCCTGTCTCCGGCCGGGCCCAGTCGCCCCACTGTGCGCAGCGCGGGCACATCCTGCCGACCATGTCCGCGTTCAGCGGTGCTTCGGTCGTCGTCACGTCCCGGGTCCGCAGCTGGGTGCAGGCCGGGTTGGTGTGGAGCTTGGCGTTCTGGCCCTTGGCCGAGTGGACGGTGACGGGCGTGCCCTCGAAGGGGCCGAGCGGGACATCGGCGGTCAGTGAGCTGTCGAGCACGTAACTCCCCTATCGGTCTCGGCTTGTGAGCCTAGCCGGGGGTACCGACAGTCAGGTCCGGAAGCAGCAGCCCCGCGGTCGCAGTGGCCGCTTGCGCGGTGCTCCGGCTTGGGGAAACCCCGGGCTCGGCGGGTACCGCCGCAAAGCCGGAGTCTTCCAGGGTCAGCTCCGGCCGGTGGCGTGGCCGGTTGTGAGCCATTTCGAGCCGGGATTGCCTTGAATGGCCCGCTCGGCGTCGGGGTTCATGAGCAACGTGGCGTCCACGTTGTGGGGGTCCAGCTCGGCGCTGACGAAGCTGCCTCCCAACCAGACGCTGTGGATGAGTTCGCGGCCCTGAAGTAGCGGCGTGAACTGCTCCTCCAGGTGGATGAACTGGTAGAGGTACTCCTGGAAGCCCTGCCGGATCTGGCCCCGGGTGGTGGATGCCTGGAAGCGCTCCGCGTGGACAAAGGGCGATGACAGTCGACATGATCACCTCCCGGCTGCTGTCCGAACACGGCCGGACGTACGCCGAGGAAGCCGGCATCACCCTGCGCGACAAGCCCGCGCCGCTGTACCAGCTGCTGGTGCTCACGGTGCTCTGCTCGATCCGCATCAAGGCCGACACGGCCACCGCCGCCGCCCGGGAGCTGTTCCGGGCCGGCCTGCGGACCCCGCGCGCGATGGCCGACTCCTCCTGGCAGGACCGCGTGGACGCGCTCGGCCGCGCCCACTACGTGCGGTACGACGAGAGCACCGCCACCGCCCTCGGCAACGGCGCCGAGCCGGTGCTCGACCGCTGGCACGGCGACCTCCGGCGGCTGCGCGAGGAGGCCGACGGCGACCTGGGCGCGCTGCGCGGCCTGCTGCAGGAGGTGCCGAGGATCGGCCCGGTCGGCGCCGACATCTTCTGCCGCGAGGTCCAGGCGGTCTGGCCGCAGCTGCGCCCGTTCTTCGACGACCGGTCGTGCGGCACGGCGAAGGACCTCGGCCTGCCGCACACGCCCCAGGGCCTCGGCGGCCTGGTGCCGCCGAAGGACCACGCGAAGCTGGCCGCCGCCCTGGTCCGGGTCAGCCTCTCGAAGGACGCGGCGAAGGAGCTCCAGGCCGCGTGACGCCGTCCACGCCGACCGTCGGCCTGTCGACCGGGGACAGGGCGCCCCAGGATCCGGGGGTCGTCCTGGAGCGCCCGGTCCGGCCGGGTGCCGGGACCGGCGTACGGGGGTGTGACGCCGGCCCCGGCGGTTCGACGGGTGCGCGGTGAGCGGTTCCGCTCGATCCGCGCCACCCGGGTTCATGGTCGACCTTTTCGGGACCTCAGTACTTCTTCGAGTCCGTACAGGTCTTCTGCAACTCCTTGAGCCGGTCGTTCTGTTCGGCCAGGTAGCCGATCACGGTACGGACGTCGTGGTCCTTCGGCTCGGCTTCGCGCAGCGACTTCGCCGTGGACTCGATGGCCTTGCGCAGGTCGTCGTCCGGCGCCTTCTTCACCAGCTCGTCGAGCTTGTCCGCACGGTCCCGCACGTCCTTGCGGGCCTTGTCGGTGTCGTCGGGGAAAGGGTTGAAGAGCGTCAGACCCAGCACGCGGGAGCACACCTCGACCCGGTCCGCCGTCGCCTTGGTGTCGGAGACCGTCTTGCACGCGGTCGTCCCGAGGGCGAGCGAGCAGACGGCGACCAGGCAGAGCGCCGTCCGTCGGCCCGGACGTCGAAGCGTTCGGGCCGTGCTCCGTCGTGCTGCCAGCTTATTCACCACAGGCTCCTCCACCGGCAGCTCGTCTTCCGGCGGAGCCGGCCGTACCGGCTTCCACCGTGCTACTTCGGACGGACTTCATCGTCCCCCGCGGAGGCCCTGCCGCGCATGGGTGCGGATGCCCAGAAACAAGTGCAGTTCGCTGCACCTCCCGGGCACCCGCCCGCTCCTCCTCAGATCCCCTGGCTGACGTGGAGGTCGGACATGGCCACCAGGATCCGGCGGTCGCCGCTGAACGGCTCCCGGGCGTGGGTGGCCAGGAAGTTGTCGACCACCAGGACGTCCCCGCGCTGCCAGGGCAGCGACACCGCGGCCTCCTGGTAGAGCTTGCCGATCAGCGCCACCGCCTCGTCCTCGATGGGGGTGCCGTCCCCGTAGAACGCGTTGCGGGGCATGCCCTCGGGGCCGTACTCGTCCAGGAGGTACTCCGCCACCTCCTCGGGGAGGGTGGAGACGTGCCACATGTGGGCGTGGTTGAACCACACCGTCTCACCGGTGTGCGGGTGCCGGGCCACGGCCTGGCGGACCGAGCGGGTGCGCAGCCCGTCCTCGCCGACCCAGGTGAACTCGGTGTCCGAGGCGCGGCAGTACGCCTCCACCTCCGCCCGGTCGGTGGTCTGGAAGACGTCCTGCCACGGGATGTCCAGCCCGGGGCTGTAGTTGCGCACGTAGGCGACGCCGTGGCGCCGGAAGCGCTCGCGGATCTCCTGCGGAATCCTCGGGAACACCGCGCGCTCGCTGGCCACCGGGGTGGCGCCGCCCTCGGCGGACGGCCGGTCGCCGTAGAAGTACAGCGTGCTCGGCCAGTTGTGGGAGTAGGACATCTCGTGGTGGAAGTCGATCCACCGGTCGGCGGCCAGCTCGGTGGAGGTGAAGACCTTGTCGGCGATCTCGGTGCGCGGCGCCGCCCGCTCCAGGTAGTCGAGCAGGTCGGGCGAGTACGCACGGGCGGCGCTGCCGAAGTCCTCGGGGCTGTCGACCGTGAAGCCGCGGAACAACAGGGCTCCGTGGCGCCGGAGTTCGTCGATGAGGCGGGGGCGGTTGGCGGTGATCCACCGGTCCAGGCGCACCCCGGGCTCGGTGGCCTCGATGCGCAGCAGGAAGGGTTCCGGGTCCACCGGTGCGGCCACCACCCGGCCGCCGGTGAAGGGCGCCGGGTCGGAGGTGGCGTTCAGCTGGGTCACGAGCAGTCCTCCAGTCAGTCGGGGGGTGGGGCGGGGGGGGCGGGACAGGCACCCCGCCCCCACCGCCGGGGCGTCAGGCAGCGGGTTCGCGGATCTCCAAGGTGCAGCACTTGACGCTGCCGCCGCCCTTGAGGAGCTCGCCCAGGTCCGTGCCGATCGGCTCGAAGCCGCGCTCGCGCAGCTGGCGCGCCAGTCCGGTGGCCGCCTCCGGCAGCACCACGTGCCGCCCGTCGCTGAGCGCGTTGAGCCCGAACACCGCCGCGTCCTCCGGCGAGGCCTGCACCGCGTCGGGGTACAGCCGCTCCAGGACGGCGCGGCTGCCCGGCGAGAACGCCTGCGGGTTGTACATCACCTCGTCGTGGGCCAGCACGGCCAGGGCGGTGTCCAGGTGGTAGTAGCGCTCGTCGACCAGCTCCAGGCTGACGACGGGGCGGCCGAAGAACTCCTGGGCCTCGGCGTGCGACTCGGGCGTGCTGCGGAAGCCGGTGCCGGCCAGGATCACGCTCCCGGCGACCAGGAAGTCGCCCTCGCCCTCGTTGACGTGCTCGGGGTCGTGCAGTGCGGTGAAGCCGTTGGCCCGGAACCAGTCGAGGTAGGCCGGCCCCTCGGCGGACCGCTCGACGTGGCGGAAGCGGGCCCCCAGGACCTTGCCGTCGACCACGGTGGCGCCGTTGGCCGCGTAGACCATGTCGGGGTACCCGGGCAGCGGTTCGATCAGTTCCACGTCGTGGCCCAGCTCCAGGTAGAGCGCGCGCAGCTTCTCCCACTGCGCGACGGCCAGGTCGGTGTACACCGGCTTGGAGGGGTCCATCCACGGGTTGATGCGGTAGGTGACCTCGAAGTGCGTGGGCCGGCACATGAGGTAGCGGCGCCGGACGGCCTTGCGGACGGGGACGGCGGCCTGCTCTCGGTGCGTCATGTCTCTCCTCGGAAGGGTTGCGGACGAAGGCGGGGAATGCGGGGACGGCGTTCGGGGCACGGGGCCGGCGCTCACGGGCCGGCCTCCACGGGTGCGGGGAGGGCGTTCAGGGCGTGGCGCGGACCAGCTCGCGCAGCCCGTCCACCATCGCCCGCAGCAACTCGGCGACGCGCTCCTCGGTGTACCGGTCCGCGGGGTAGCTGCAGCTGAACTCCATCCGCCCGTCCTCCACCGAACCGACCACGTCCAGCGGGTGCACCCGGCGCTCCGCGGGGTCGTGGTCCGCTCCGCCGTGCGGGAGGGGCCGCACCACCAGCTCGTCACCGGTGGACCCGGAACCCCACTGCCCCAGGTAGTTGAAGCCGACGAGGGCCCGCACCGGCTCCAGCGCGGGGCGGTCCGGCCGGTCCGCGGCGAGGTGGCGCAGCGCGGCGTACCCGACGCCGTGCTGCGGCACCGCGCGCAGCTGCCGTTTGACGGTGCGCACGGCCACGGGCATCGGGGCGTCGGCCGGCACGGCCAGCGCCAGCGGGTGGGCGGCGGTGAACCAGCCGACCGTCCGTGAGAGGTCGACGCCCTCCAGGACGTCCACCCGGCCGTGGCCCTCCACCTCGACGATCGAGCGGTCGTGGCCGGTCCAGCCGGTCAGCGCCCGCCCGAGCGCGGCGAGCAGCACCTCGTCGATGCGGGCCCGGTGCGCCCCGGGGACCTTGCGCAGCAGCGCGTCGGTCTCCTCGGCGCTCAGCTCCTCGTGGACGACCCGGGCGTCCGCGACCCGGCCCGGGTCGGGGACCGGCGCGGTGCCCGCGGTGGCGGCCTGCCAGTACCCGGCCTGGTCGTCGAAGCCGCCGGCCGCCGTGAACTCCTCCAGGCGCCGCGCCCACTGCCCGTAGGAGGTGCTGCGCGGGCCGAGGTCGGCCTCCTTGCCGGCCGCCAGCTGCCCGTACGCGATCCGCAGGTCGTCCAGCAGGACGCGCCAGGAGACGCCGTCCACCGCGAGGTGGTGCGCGGTCAGGAAGAGCCGGGGCGGTCGGCCCCCGCCGAGCGTGAACAGCACCGTGCGCAGCAGCGGACCGTCGGTGGCGGACAGGCCGGTCTGGGCGGCGAGCACCGCCTCGTCGATCCGCTCGGGCAGCTCCCCGTCCGCCGCGCCGGAGAGATCGACCGGCGTGAACCGCCAGCAGTCGTCGGCGCGTTCGACGACCTCCTGCTGCCACCGGCCGTCCTCGGCGCGGGTGAAGCGCAGCCGCAGGGCGTCGTGCCGGCCCACGACGGCCGCCAGGGCGCCCCGCAGGGCGGCCGGGTCGGTGCCGGGCGCGAGTTCCAGCAGGACCGACTGGTTGAAATGGTGCGGGTTGACGGTGTGGGTCTCGAAGAACCAGTGCTGCACGGGTGTCAGCGGCACCGGCCCGGTCTCCGGCCGTTCGTCCCGGTGGGCCCCGGCGGTGTCGGCGGTGCGCGCCACCTCCGCGAGCCGGGCGACGGTCCTGAGCCGGAAGAGCTCCTTGACCGTCAGCTCCAGCCCGGCCTGCCGGGCGCGGGCGACCACCTGGGTGGACAGGATCGAGTCGCCGCCGAGGTCGAAGAAGCCGTCGTGCACGCCGACCCGCTCCACGCCCAGGACGGTGCGGAAGACCTCCGCCAGAACCTCCTCCCGCCCGTCGCGCGGCGCCACGTGTTCGGTCCGGGTGGTCACCGGCAGCTCGGCCAGGGCCCGGCGGTCCACCTTTCCGTGGGCGGTCAGCGGCAGTTCCGCCACCGTGGAGATGGTCGACGGGATCATGAACTCCGGCAGCGCGGAGGCGAGTTCGTCGGCCAGTCGACCGGGTTCGAGCTCGACGCCGGCGGCCGGCACGACGTAGCCGACGAGCTGCTTGCGCCCGCCGTGCTCCAGGGCCAGGACGCACGCCTGGTCCACGCCGGACAGCCGGGCCAGGGCCGTCTCGATCTCGCCCAGCTCGATCCGGAATCCGCGGATCTTGACCTGGTCGTCGGTGCGCCCCCGGAAGTCGAGTTCCCCGCCGGGGAGCCAGGCACCCAGGTCGCCGGTGCGGTACAGCCGGGCCTGCGGGTCGTCGCTGAAGGGGTGGCGGACGAAGCGCTGCGCGGTCAGCTCGGGGCGCCCGAGGTAGCCCTTGGCCACCCCGCGTCCGCCGATGAACAGCTCGCCGGTCACACCGACGGGCACCGGCCGCAGCCGCTCGTTCAGGACGAAGACCTCCGCTCCCGGGATCGGCTTGCCGACGGGCAGCCGAACGGCGTCCGCGGGGATCCCGCCCTCGAACAGGGCCGTGCCGACGGTGGCCTCGGTGGGTCCGTACCCGTTGACGAAGCGGTGCCGCACCGACCAGGCGCGGGCCAGCTCGACCGGGCAGCGGTCGCCGACCGCCAGGACGGTGGAGCCGGCGGCGAGGGCGTCCGGGTCCAGGGCCGCCAGCGCTGCGGGCGGCAGGCTCATCACCACCGGCTCGCCCTTCGCCAGCCGGCCGACCAGCTCGGGACCGATCGTGTCGGCTCCGCGCTCGGGCAGGCACAGCGTGGCGCCGGAGGTGAGTGCGACGAAGATCTCCCACACCGCCCCGTCGAAGCTGGGCGAGCAGAGCTGGAGCACCCGGCCGCCGACCCCGAGCCGGAACCGGTCGGCGGTGGCCGTGACCAGGTTGACCAGTCCGCGGTGCCCCAGCAGCACTCCCTTGGGGGTGCCGGTGGAGCCGGAGGTGTAGATGACGTACGCCAGCGACTCCCCGGTCACCCGGGGCGGGTCGCCCGGCTCCGCGGTGGCGTCGCCGGGCCACGGCGCGTCCACGGCGACCGCGCGGACGGCCTGGCCCGCGAAGTCGTCCAGCAGGGAGCGCTGGGTCAGGACGACCGGTGCCTCGGTCTCGGTGAGCATCAGCGCCCGCCGGGCGGCCGGGAAGTCCGCGTTGAGCGGGAGGTAGGCGGAGCCCGTCTTCAGGGCGGCCAGGATGGCCACGATCTGCTCCGGGCCGCGGTCGAGGCAGACGCCCACCACCGAGCCCGGGGTCACCCCGAGGGCGGTCAGGCGGTGGGCCAACTCGGCCGCCTGAGCGTCCAGTTCGCCGTACGTCAGCTGCCGCTCGCCGCACTCCACGGCGACCGCGCCCGGGTGTTCGGCCGCCCGCCGGGCGATCAGCTCGTGCACGCCGGCGTCCTCGACGGCCGGGGCCGGGGGCCTGGCCCAGTCCTCGGTCAGCTGCCGGTGCTCGTCGCCGGTCAGCAGCGGCAGCTCGTTCCAGGGCAGGCCGGGTTCGGCCGCGATCGAGCCGAGCAGCGTCACGAGGTGCCCGCACAGCCGCCGCACCGTGGCGGCGTCGTGCAGGTCACCGCTGTACTCGACGTCCACGCCGAGCGAGCCGTCGGGCCGCTCCTCGTAGCCGAGGACCAGGTCGAAGCCGGTGCTGGCCTGGGGCAGCCGGTACTGCTCGACGGTCAGCCCGCTGAGCTCCAGCCGCGCCTCCGGGGCGTTCTGCAGGACGACCAGGACCTGGGCCAGCGGCATCCGGGCCGGGTCCCGCTCCGGCTGCACCGCGTCCACCACCTGCTCGAAGGGCACGTCCTCGTGCTGGAAGGCCTCCAGCACGGTTTCCCGGGTGCCCGCCAGCACGTCGGTGAAGGACAGCCCGGGTTCGAGCCGGGCGCGCAGCACCAGGGTGTTCAGGAAGAACCCGACGACGTCCTCCAGGCCCGGGTGCTTGCGTCCGGCCACCGGGGTGCCGACGGCGAGGTCGGACTGCCCGGTCCAGCGCGCCAGCAGCACCTGGGTGGCGGCGGTCAGCGTCATGAACAGCGTGGCTCCGCACCGCCGGGACAGCGCGCGCAGCCCGTCGGCGACCTCGGCCGGCACCTCGACGGACTCCACGTCCCCGGCCGAGGTGCGCACGGCCGGCCGGGGCCGGTCGGCCGGCAGCTCCAGCGGCGCCAGGCCGGCCAGTTCCTCCTTCCAGTGGTCGAGCGAGCGCGCCAGCGCCTCCGGCGAGAGCTGGGCGCGCTGCCAGACCGCGAAGTCGGCGTACTGCAGCGGTACGGGCGGCAGGTCGGCCGCCCGCCCCTCGCGGCCGGCCCGGTAGAGCTCGCCGAGCTCCCGGGTGACGACGCTCATGGACCAGCCGTCGTGGTTGATGTGGTGCAGCGTCAGGACGAGGACGTGCTCCCGCTCCGCCAGGCGGATCAGCAGCGCCCGCAGCAGGGGGCCGGTGCGCAGGTCGAAGGGCCGGGAGAGGTCCCGGGTGACGGCGCGGTCCAGCTCCGCCTGCCGGCCGGCACCGTCGAGGGCGCCCAGGTCGATCCGCTCGAAGGGCAGCTCGACCTCCTCGTGCGGGACCTGCACCGGCATGCCGTCCACCGCGTCGAAGGTGGTGCGCAGCGCCTCGTGGCGCCGCACCACCCCGGCGAGCGCCTCCCGCAGCGCCTCGGCGTCGAGCTCGCCGGTCAGCCGCAGCCCGAAGCAGGAGTTGTAGCCGACCGCTTCCGGGTCCAACTCGCTGAGGAACCAGAGGCGTTGCTGGGAGAAGGACATCGGCAGCGGCCCGCCGCGGGGGGCCGCCGGGATGGCCGGTTCCTCGGCCGGCCCGGCGTCGGCCCCCTCGTCCGGCCCGGATGCCCCGGACATCCGGCGCAGCAGTTGCTCGCGCAGGTGCGCTGGGAGTGCGGCGATCCGGTCTTCGCGTGATGTGGTCACGGCTCAGGCCTTCCGTTCCGTGTCGGCGGCGTCGCCCGCCCCGGCGTCCGCGGCCGCGGCCTTCTCCAGCTCCCGCAGCAGCGTCTCCTCGATCAGCTCGGCGAAGCCGGCCAGCGTCGGGGTGTCCAGCAGCTCCCGGAACGTCGGGCGGACGCCGAAGGCCCGCTTGATCTGGGAGAGCGTCTTCAGGCTGAGGATGGAGTGCCCGCCGAGGGTGAAGAAGTTGTCGTGGGCGCCGACCCGGTCCACCCCCAGGACGTCGGCCCAGATCTTCGCCAGCGCCTTCTCGGTGTCCGTCCGCGGTTCCACGTAGCCGGAGCCCCCGGCCTGCGGCGCGCCCGTCTCCAGCAGGGCCTTGCGGTCCACCTTGCCGTTGGGGCTGAGCGGGAACTGCGCCAGCGGCACCAGCACGGGCGGCACCATGTACTCCGGAAGCCGCTCGGCGAGGTGGCCCGTCACCGCCTCGGCGTCGAAGGCCGCCGGGTCGGCGACCCGGACGTAGCCCGCCAGGCGCCTGGACTCGCCCTCGCCGAGGACGGTGACGACCGCCTCCTCGACGCCGGGGTGGCCGGCCAGCGCGTACTCGATCTCGCCCGGCTCGATGCGGTAGCCGCGCAGCTTGATCTGGTGGTCCAGGCGGCCCAGGTACTCCAGCGTGCCGTCGGGCAGCCGGCGCACCCGGTCGCCGGTGCGGTACAGCCGCTCGCCGGAGCCGAACGGGGCGCGGACGAAGGCGCGTCCGGTCAGCTCGGGCCGGCCCAGGTACTCCCGAGCCAGTCCGGCGCCGGCCAGGCACAGCTCACCGGGGGCGCCCACCGGGAGCAGCTTGAGCTCCTCGTCCAGGACGTAGGCCCGGGTGTTCTGCACGGGGCGGCCCAGCACCGGGCGGGTGCTGTCGGCGAGCCGGGTGATGAGGGCGTCCACCGTGCACTCGGTCGGGCCGTAGAAGTTGAAGCTCACCAGCTCGGGGCGGGCCCGCAGCAGGTTCCACAGGGCCTGGCCGACCTGCTCGCCGCCCAGCGCCAGTCCGCGCAGATGCAGCCCGGACCGCTCCAGCAGGCCGGTGTCGAACAACTGCTGGGCGTAGGACGGGGTGGTCTGCAGGAACTCGACGCGGTGCTCGACGACGTAGTCGGCGAGGGCCTGGGCGTCCCGGCGGGTGGTGTCGTCCACGATGTGCAGCTCGTTGCCGTCGACCAGCCACAGCACGGGGTTCCAGGAGGCGTCGAAGGACGCCGGGGCCAGGTGCGCCACGCGTACCGGCCGGCCCTGCGCGGTCTCCCGGACCGGGCCGAAGACGGTGCGCCGGTGGCTGTCCAACAGGTTGGCCAGACTCCGGTGCTCGACCACCACGCCCTTGGGGCGCCCGGTCGAACCGGAGGTGTGGATGACGTACGCCGCGTCGTCCGGGGAGACGGCGCTCGGCGGCGCCGTGTCGGGCCGGGCCGCGATCGCCGCCCGCTCCTCGTCCAGGTCCACCACCGCGGCGCCGTCCTGCGGCAGCCGCTCGCGCAGGCTGCCGTGGGTGACGACGACGGGGGCCGCGGTGTCCTCCAGCAGCAGCGCCAGCCGCTCGGCGGGAGCGGCCGGGTCGACCGGGCAGTAGGTGCCGCCGGCCTTGAGCACCGCCAGCAGCGCGGTGACCAGGTCGGTGCCGCGGTCCAGCAGCACCGCCACCGGGCTCTGGGCGCCGACGCCCCGCTCGGCCAGGTGGTGCGCCAACCGGTTGGCGGCGGCATCGAGTTCGGCGAAGGTGAGCCGGCCCCCGCGGTCGGCGACGGCGACGGCCTGCGGGGTGCGCTGCGCCTGCTCGGCGAACTGCAGGTGCACCGGGCGGTCGTCGAAGGCGATCCGCGGACCCTGGTGCGCGGTGATGGCCTCCTGCCGGTGCTCGGCGCTGAGCTCGCCGAGCCGGCCGAGCGTGCGCTCCGGATCGTGGGCGATCTCCTCCAGCACGGCCCGCAGGTCGTTCAGGACGCGCTCGGCGGTCTCCGGCTCGAACAGCACCGGGTCGTAGGCGAGCCGGAAGGCCAGCCGCCCGGCCGGGAACACCGCCAGCACCATCGGGAAGTTGGTGAACTCCATGGCCTGCGGGTCCCGCAGGCTCACCCCGTACTCCGCGCCCATCTCGCCCTCGTACGGGTAGTTCTCGACGACGATGTAGCTGTCGTACAAGCTGGTGCCGGCCGGCACCTGGGCCCAGCCGCGGATCTGCGACAGCGACACGAACTCGTGGCTGCGCGCCTCGGTCTGCTCCCGCTGCAGCCCGGCCAGCCAGTCCAGCAGCCGGCTCTCGGGGGCGACCCGGGTGCGCACCGGGATGTTGTTGATGAAGATGCCGGCGATCGTCTCGACGCCGGGCAGGTCGGCGGGCCGTCCGGACACCGCCGAGCCGAAGCACACGTCGGTGCGCCCCGAGTAGCGGGACAGCAGCAGCGCCCAGGCGCCCTGCGCGAGCGTGTTGACGGTGAGCCGGTGGCGCTTGACCAGCTCGGCGAGCAGGTCGGAGGTCTCCTGCTCGAACTGGAAGGAGACCCGCGCCCGCGACCCGGTCCACTCGGTGCCCGGCAGGTCGTGGTCGACCGGCAGCGGGGTTGGGTCGGTGTGGCCCTCCAGGACGCCGCGCCAGTGCCGCTCGGCTGCCCTCGGGTCCTGCCGGTCCAGCCAGGCCACGTAGTCCCGGAAGGGCCGGCGGGCCGGCAGCGGGCCGTCCTTGAGGCCGCGCACCCGCAGGTAGTGCTCCAGCAGCTCGGCCAGCAGGTCCGCGCTGCTCCAGCCGTCCAGCAGCACGTGGTGCGAGGTCCAGAGGGTGCGCACGCTGCGCTCGGTCTCGGCGATCAGGACGACCCGGGACAGCGGCGCGACCGTGAGGTCCATGGGGCGCGCCCGCTCCTCGTCGAGGAGCAGCTCGAAGCTCTCGGCCCGCTCGGCCTCGGTGAGGCCGGTCCAGTCCAGGACCTGCACCGGCATCCGGACGTCGTGGTACACCACCTGCAGCGGGTCGTCCACGTTCTCCCAGACGGCGGCGGTGCGAAGGATCGCGTTGCGGTCGGTGAGCAGCTGCCAGGCCTCGGCCAGCGCGTTCAGGTCGTCGACGCCGTCCAGGACGAACGACAGGTGGCCCAGGTAGATGCCCTCGCCGGGCTCGCTGAGGCTGTGGAACAGCAGCCCGCCCTGCATGGGCGTCAGCGGGTAGAGGTCGTCGATGCGGCCGCCGTGCTCGGTGAGCTGGTCCAGCGTCGTCTGGTCCACCTTGGCCAGCGGGAAGTCCGAGGGCGTGGCGCCGCCCGTCCCGGCCTCGGCGCAGTGCGCGACGATGCCGCGCAGGGCGGCGACCAGCCGCTCGCCGAACCGCTCGACGGTCGCGGTGTCGTGCACGGCCGAGGAGTGGTACAGGCTGATCTCCAGCCGGCCGGCCCTGACCTGGGCGACGACGTCCAGGAGGTACTCCAGGGTCTCCTCGGGCGCCTGCTCCGTGCCGAAGCCCAGCCGGGCGCCGCGGACGAGTCCGCCGTCGGCGGTCGGCTCGTCCTCCTGGCCCAGGTAGTTGAAGCACACCTGCGCCGACGGGGCCTCGGCGAGGATCTCGGCCGGCGAGCCGGCCGGGCTCAGGTGGCGCAGCGCGCCGTAGCCGATGCCGCGCCCCGGTACGGCGCGCAGCTGCTCCTTGACCTGCTTCAGCCGCTCGCCCCAGTCCGCGCCGGACGGGGTGAGGGCCACCGGGAAGGCGCTGGTGAACCAGCCGGCCGTGCGGCTGGTGTCGACGTCGTCGAAGAGGTCCTCGCGGCCGTGGCCCTCCAGGTCGAACAGCACGCTCGCGCGGCCGGTCCAGTCGGCCAGCGCGGTGCCGAGCGCGGTGAGCAGGACGTCGTTGACCTGGGTGCGGTAGGTCGCCGGGACGTCGTGCAGCAGCGCCCGGGTGTCCTCCTCGCCGACGGTCACCCGTACCTCGGCCGCCGAGGCGATCGTCGCCTCGCCCGGGCGGTCGACCGGCAGGGCCGCCTCGGCCCGGCGGCCGGTGGCCACCCAGTGGTCGAGCTCGCCGTCGAAGCCGCCCGCCGCGGTGTGCTCGGACAGCCGCAGCGCCCAGTCGCGGAAGGACGTGGTGCGCTCGCCCAGGTCGACCGTCCGACCCGCCGCGGCCTGCGCGTAGGCGGTCTCCAGGTCGGTGAGCAGCACCTGCCAGGACACCGCGTCCACGACGAGGTGGTGGGCGGTCAGGAAGAGCTGGTGGTCGCGCCCCTCGCCGGGGTGGAAGAGCACCGCGGCGACCGGGCGGCCGGCGGCGAGGTCGAAACCGGCCTGGGCGCGGGTCGCGGCCCGGTGCATCTCCTCCTCGGGCGCGTCGTGCCCGGCCAGGTCGACCTCCTCCAGCGGCCAGCCGGCGCCCGGAGCGGTCACCTCCTGCTGCCACCGCCCGTACGCGCTGGTGTAGCGGGCGCGCAGCTGGTCGTGGTGGTCGAGCAGGGCGTCCAGGGCGCGGCGCAGCGCGGCGGTGTCCGGCGCCCCGGAGAGGGTGACGAGCACCGACATGGTGGAGTGGTGGGGCGCGGCCCGGTGGCGGTCGAAGAAGGTGCGCTGGATCGGGGTCAGCGGCACCCGGCCCACCACCGGCTCGGTGCGCCGGGTCTCGACGGTCTTCCCGGCCGGGTCGGCGGCGGTCGTCGCGAACGCCAGCTCGGCGACCGTCTGGTGGGCGAACAGGTCCTTGGAAGACAATGTGATCCCCTTCTGCCGTGCTCGGGTCACGACTTGGATGCTCAGGATGGAGTCGCCGCCGAGGTCGAAGAAGTTGTCCTCGACCCCGACCCGGTCGACCCGGAGGACTTGGGCCCAGACCTCGGCGAGGGCCTCCTCCACGGGGTTGCGCGGTGCCACGTGCCCGCTGCCGCGCGCCGCCTCCGGAGCCGGGGCGGGCAGGGCGCGGCGGTCGACCTTGCCGTTGCTGTTCAGCGGCAGTGCGGCCAATTCGACGAGCACCGCGGGCACCATGTAGCGCGGCAGCACGCCCTCCAGGTGGGCGCGCAGCTCCGCGGCGGGGAACGGGTGTCCCGCCGCGGTCACGACGTAGCCGACCAGCCGGGCCGGGGTGCCGTCGTCGGTGCGCGCGGCGACCACCGCGTCGGCCACCGCGGGGTGGCGCCGCAGGGCGGCCTCGACCTCGGCCAGTTCGATCCGGAAGCCCCTGATCTTGACCTGGTCGTCGGCCCGGCCGGCGAACTCGATGTCGCCGTCGGCCCGGCGCCGGACCATGTCCCCGGTGCGGTACAGCCGGGCTCCGGGCTCGGTCGAGAAGGGGTCGGGCAGGAACCGTTCCTCGGTCAGCTCGGGCCGGTTCAGGTAGCCCCGGGCCACGCCGGGGCCGCCCAGGTACAGCTCGCCCACCACTCCGGCCGGCACCGGCCGGCCCGCCTCGTCGAGGACGTAGGTGCGCACGCCGGGGATCGCCCGACCGACCGGTACGCCGGGGCCGTCCGGCAGCCGGTCCGCGTGCACGACGTACGCGCAGGACTCGACGGTGGCCTCGGTGACGCCGTAGGAGTTGAGGACGACGGTGCCCTCGGCCGTCTGCGCCAGCAGCCGGCGGCAGTCCTGGGTGCGCCAGTTGTCGGAGCCGACGGCCAGGAAGCGCAGCGGCGGCAGTCCGGTGCCGCGCCGCTCGGCCTCCTCGACCAGCGCGTTGGCCAGTGAGGGGACGGTCTCCAGGTGGGTGACGCGGGCGCTGTGCATCAGGTCCAGCAGCTGCCCGGGCTCGGTGGTGGCCTCGGCGGGCGCGATGACCAGCGCGCCGCCGTGGCAGAGCACGTGCGCCAGGTCGGAGACGAACACGTCGAAGGACATGCTGGCGACGTTGAGCTGGCGGGCAGGCGGCTCCTCCCCGGTCCGGTAGACCCGCTTCCAGGACTCGGCGGCGAACGCCACACTGCGGTGCTCGACCAGGACGCCCTTGGGCCGCCCGGTGGAGCCGGAGGTGTAGATGAGGTAGGCGGGGTGGCCGGGGGTGACGCCGGAGTCCGGGGTCAGGGCGGGGAGCCGGGCGATCCGCGACCACTCCTCGTCCAGTCGCAGCAGCGGCACCTCGCCGGGGATCCGGCCGGCCACCGCGGACTGGGTGATCACCAGCGCGGCGGCGCTGTCGGCCAGGACGTACTCCAGCCGGTCGGCGGGGTGGGCCGGGTCCAGCGGCAGGTAGGCGCCGCCGGCCTTGAGCACGCCCAGCAGGGCGACGACCATGTGCAGCCCGCGCTCCACGCAGATCGCGACCACCGAGCCGGCGCCCACGCCGCGCGCGGCCAGCTCCTGGGCCAGCCGGTCGGCCATCTCGTCCAGTTCGGCGTAGCTCAGCGAGGCCCCGCCGAAGACCACCGCGTCGTTGTCCGGGACGCGCCGGGCCTGCCGGGCGATCAGCTCGTGCAGGCAGCTGTCGCGGTCGAAGGGCAACGTCGATCCGCTCAACTCGCCGAGCAGCAGCTCCCGTTCCCGATCGGGGAGCATGGGCAGCTCCGCCACGGTCCGGTCAGCCCCGTGGGCCATGCCACGCAGCAGCTCGGCCAGGTGCTCGGCCATCCGCGCCACCCGATCGCCGTCGAACAGGGCTGCGTCGTAGGCGAGTTGGAGGGCGAGCCGGTCTCCGTCGAGGTAGGCGGTCAGGTCCAGCGGGTAGCTGGTGGTGTCCACCGCGGTGACGCCGGTGACGGCCAGTCCGTGCTCGGCCGCGGCGCGCCCGTTGCCCGGGTAGTTCTCGAAGACCACGATGCTGTCGAAGAGCCGGGTGCCGCGCGGGAGTTCCGAGGCTGACTGCACCCGGGTCAGCGGCAGGTACTCGTAGCCGCGGGCCTCGACCTGCTCGTCCTGGAGCTGCCGCAGCCAGGCCAGCACGTCCTGGCCCTTGGCCACCCGGGTGCGCACCGGGATGGTGTTCAGGAAGTTGCCGACCATGTCCGCCACGCCGGGCAGGTCGGCAGGGCGCCCCGCGACGGTCGAGCCGAAGCAGACGTCCTCCTCGCCGCTGTAGCGGGACAGCAGCAGCGCCCAGGCGCCCTGCACCATGGTGTTGAGGGTGAGCCGGTGGCCGCGGGCGCGCTGGGACAGCGCGGCGCAGTCCTCCGGCGCGAGCTCCACCCGGATCCGGTCGGCCGCCTCGGACTGGTGGCCCGGGGCGGGGCGGCGGTCGTAGGGGAGCGGGGTGGGCGAGGTCAGCCCGGCCAGCACCCGGCGCCAGTGCGCCTCGGCCGCGGCGGCGTCCTGGCCGGCGAGCCACTGGACGTAGTCGCGGAACGGAGGCCGGGCCCGGACGGCCCCCTCCGGCACCGCCGTGCCGTCGACGAGCGCCCGGTAGTGGGCGAAGAGGTCGCCGAGGATCCGGGAGATGCTCCAGCCGTCGAGGACGACGTGGTGGAAGGTCCACACCACCCGGGTGGCGTCGTCGGCCTCCCGGGCCAGCACCACACGGCTCAGCGGGCCGGCCGCCAGGTCCAGCCCGTCCCTCCGCTCCTGCGCCGTCAACTCCGCGAGCAGGCGGGCCCGTTCCGCCGCGTCGTGGCCGCGCCAGTCCAGCGTCCGGATGTCCGCACGGAGGTCGGAGCGGACGACCTGCAGGGGGCGGTCGACGCCCTCCCACACCAGCTGGGTGCGCAGGGCCGGTGTCGCCTCGACCACCCGCTGCCAGGCCGTGCCGAGCGCACCGGTGTCGCCGGCGCCCTCCAGCAGGAAGGAGACGTGGTCGAGGTAGGCGCCGTCGGGTTCGGTGAGGGCGTGGAAGAGCATGCCGCTCTGCATGGGCGTGAGCGGGTAGACGTCCTCGACCCCGTCGCCGGATCCGACCAGGCGGTCCACGGTGGCCTGGTCGAGGCCGGCCAGCGGGAAGTCGGACGGGGTGGCGCCGCCGACACCGGGCCGCAGGCAGTGGCCGATCAGTGCGCGCACCGCGTCGACCAGCCCGTCGGCCAGGGCCCGGACGGTCGCCTCGTCGTGCACGTCGCTCGCGTAGTGGAGGGTGAACTCCAGGCGGCCGCCGCGCACTTCACCGACGATGTCGAGCAGGTGCGGGCGCACCTCCAGCGGGCTGTGGTCCCGGCCGAAGTCGAACTCGACGGCCGTGTACAGGCCGTGGTCGGCGACGTCCTGCCACTGCCCCAGGTAGTTGAAGCTGACGGCGGGGGCGCACTCGGGCAGCGCGGACGGGCCGTCGGCGAGGTGGCGCAGCCCGCCGTAGCCGATGCCGCGCTGCGGGACGGCCCGCAGGCCCTCCTTGACCGACTTGATCAGGTCGCCCGCGCCCGCCCCGTGCGGGGCGGTCAGCAGGACGGGGAAGATCGAGGTGAACCAGCCCGTGGTCCGCGAGACGTCGACCCCGTCGAGGATCTCCTCGCGGCCGTGCCCCTCCAGGTCGACCACCACCTGCTCCTCGCCGGTCCACCGGCACAGGGTCCGGCCGAGCGCGGCGAGCAGGATGTCGTTGACCTGGGTTCGGTAGACCGCCGGGACCCGCCGCAGCAGGGCGTCGGTGGCCTCGGCGTCCAGTGCGGCGCGCACTTCGCGCACCGCCGCCATGGTGTTCTCGCCGTCGTGGTCGACCGGCAGTGCGGCGGCCGGCAGTGCGGCCACCTTCCGCCAGTGGTCCGCCTCGGCGTCGAACCCGCCGGCCGCGACGTGCTCGGCCAGTCGGCGGGCCCAGTCGAGGAAGGAGGTGGTCTTGGCACCCAGGTCCACCGGCCGGCCTGCCGCCGCCTGGGAGACCGCCCGCTCCAGGTCCTCCAGCAGGATCCGCCAGGACACCCCGTCGACGACCAGGTGGTGGACGGTCAGGAACAGCCGGGACGGCTCGTCCGGCGCGCCGGTGAACAGCACGGCACGCAGCAGCGGTCCGTCCTCGATGTCCAGGCCGGCCTGGGCCTGCTCGGCCAGCGCGACCTCGGCGTCGCGCCGCTCCCCGGCCGCCAGGTGGCCGAGGTCGACCCGCTCCAGGGCGATCCCCTCCCCCACCGGCAGGTTGACCTGGCGCAGTGCGGCACCCCGGTCCGGGAAGCGCATCCGCAGCGCGTCATGGTGCGCGACCACAGCGCGCAGCGCCTCCGCCAGCGCCTGCTCGTCGGTGCCCGGGGCGAGGGTGAGCAGCACCGACTGGTTGAAGTGGTGCAGGGCGCGGGTGTGATGGGCGAAAAACCAGCGCTGCACGGGGGTGAGCGGTGCCTCCCCGGTGACCGGCTCGGTGTCGACCGCGGCGGTGACCGGCACGGCCGCCCGCGCCAGCTCCGCCACCGTCTGCCGGGCGAAGACGTCCTTGGAGGTCAGTTCCCATCCGACCTGCCGGGCCTTGGCGACGACCTGGATGCTGAGGATGGAGTCGCCGCCGAGGTCGAAGAAGTTGTCGCGGGTGCCCACCCGCTCGATGCCGAGCACCTCGGCCCACACCCGGGCCAGGGCCTGCTCGGCCTCGCCGACCGGGGCGGTGAAGTCGGCGCCGGGGGTGTGCTGTTCGGTGGGCGCGGGCAGGGCGCGTCGGTCCAGCTTGCCGCTGGCGGTGAGCGGGAACTCGGCGAGGACGACGAGGGCGGAGGGCACCAGGTAGCCGGGAAGCCGGGACTCGGCGAAGGCGCGCAGCCCCGCCGGGTCGACCTGACCGTCGGCGGACTGCCGCACGTAGCCGACGAGTTGTTTGCGGCCGCCGTCCTGGCGGACCGTCACCACGGCGGCGGAGACCGCCGGATGCTGTTCGAGGACGGACTCGATCTCGCCCGGTTCGATGCGGTAGCCGCGCACCTTGACCTGGTGGTCGGTGCGGCCCAGGAACTCCAGGGTGCCGTCGGAGCGCCAGCGCACCAGGTCACCGGTGCGGTAGAGGCGGGCCTCCGGGCTCTCGGAGTACGGGTCGGCGCAGAACCGCTCCTCGGTCAGCTCGGGCAGGTTGAGGTAGCCCCGGGCCACGCCCGGCCCGCCGATGTACAGCTCTCCGGGGACGCCGACCGGGACCCGCGAGCGGCGCTCGTCCAGGACGTGCACCGAGGTGTTGGCGATGGGCCGGCCGATCGGGACGGGGGTGGTCCCGTCGCCCTCGACGACGTGGTGCCAGGTCGCGAAGGTGGTGGTCTCGGTGGGGCCGTAGCCGTTGACCAGGCGCTGCGGCGGCGCGGCCGCGAGGACCTGGGCCACCCGGCGCGGGTTGACGGCGTCCCCGCCGAACAGCAGGTTGCGCAGCCTGCCGAAGGCAGCCGGGTCGACGGCCGCCACCTGGTCGAACAGCCCGGCGGTCAGCCACATGGTGGTGATGCCCAGCCGCTCGATCGCCGCGGTCAGCGCCCGGGCGTCCAGCAGGGTCTCGCGGTCCACCGGGACGATCCGCGCGCCGGCGGTCAGGGCGCCCCAGATCTCGAAGGTCGCGGCGTCGAAGGCGACGTCCGCGGCCTGGGCCACCACGTCGTCCGGGTGCAGCGGAGCGTAGTCGTTGCCGCTGACCAGGCGGACGATCGAGCGGTGCTCGACGACGACGCCCTTCGGCGTGCCGGTGGAGCCGGAGGTGTACAGCACGTACGCCGCGTCGCCGGGGCCGACCGCCACCGCGGGGTCGTCCTGCGGGAGGGCGGCGATCGCCTCGGCCTCCTCGTCCAGCAGGACGGCGCGGGTACGGCCGGCGGGCAGCCGGCCGGCGAGGTCGCGGTCGGTGAGGCACAGCGGCGCCCGGGTGTCGTCCAGGATGTGCGCCAGCCGCTCGGCCGGGTGGTCCGGGTCCAGCGGCACGTAGGCGCAGCCCGCCTTGAGCACGGCCAGCAGCGCCACGTAGAAGTCGGCGCCGCGCGGCAGGCAGACCGCGACGTACCCGCCGGGCTCGGCGCCGCGGGCGACGAGGTGGCGGGCGAGCCGGTTGGCGCGCTCCTCCAACTCGCGGTAGGAGAGCCGGCCGGCCGGGCCGTCGACGGCGACGGCGTCGGGGCCGCGCCGGGCCCGGTCGGCGACCAGGCCGTGCACGGTGGCGTCGGCCGGGTACGGGCTCCGGTTGTCTCCCCACTCGCGGCCGAGGAGGTGCTCCTCCTCGGCGGTCAGCAGCGGGAGGTCCCCGACCGGGCGGGTCGGGTCGGCCGCGATGCCCGCGAGGAGTTCGCCGAGGTGCCCGGTGAAGCGGGCCATCGTCCCGGCGTCGAACAGGTCGGTGTTGTACTCGACGGTGCCGGTCAGCTCCCCGGAGGCGGTCTCGGCGAACTCCAGCGTCAGGTCGAAGATCGAGGACACCGACGGCGGCCGGAACTCCGTCACCTCCAGGCCGGGCAGCGCCACCTCCCCCGCGGGGGTGTTCTGCAGCACGACCGCGGCCTGCACCAGCGGGGTGCGGCTCGGGTCCCGCTCGATGCGCAGCGCGTCGACCAGCCGGTCGAAGGGCAGGTCCTGGTGGGCCAGGGCGTCCCACACGGTGTCGGTGACCCGGCCCAGGAACTCGGTGAAGGGCAGGTCGGCGTCCACCTCCGAACGCAGCACCAGGGTGTTGACGAAGAAGCCGACCAGCGGCTCCAGTTCGCTGCGCTCCCGGCCCATGGACACGGTTCCGACCGCGATGTCCCGCTGTCGGGAGTAGCGCGCCAGCAGCACCTGGGTGGCGGCCACCAGCACCGAGAACAGCGTGCCGTCGTGCCGCTGCCCGAGGTCGGACAGGGCCCGGCCGACCTCGGCCGGGACGCGGAACCGCGCCAGCGCCCCGTTGGTGGTGCGAACGGCGGGCCGGGGCCGGTCGGTGGGCAGCTCCAGCGGCTCGACGTCCGCCAGGACCCCCTTCCAGTAGGTCAGTTCGGACTCCAGCCGGTCGTCGGTCAGCTGCTCGCGCTGCCAGGCGGCGTAGTCGCGGTAGCGCGTCGGCAGCGGCGGCAGCCCCCCGTCCCGGCCTTCCGCCGCGTTCGCGTAGAACACGCCCAGCTCGCGGGCGAACACGCCCTTCGACCAGCCGTCGGCGGCGATGTGGTGCATGTTGACCAGCAGGGTGTGCTCGGCGGCGCCCAGGCGCAGCAGCACGGCCCGCAGCAGCGGCCCCTCGACGAGGTCGAACGGGCGGCCCAGTTCGGCCCGCAGCAGTTCGTCCGCCCGCGCCGACCGGTCCGGCTCGGGCAGGTCCGTCAGGTCCCGCACGTCGAGGTCGACCGGGGCGGCGGGGCGCACCACCTGCCGCGGCCGGCCGTCGACGACGGCGAAGGTGGTGCGCAGCGGCTCGTGGCGCTCGACGAGCCGGCCGAGCGCGGTGGTCAGGGCCGCCGTGTCCAGCTCGCCGCGCAGGTGCAGCCCGACGGCCGAGTTGTACTCGATGCCGCCGGACTCGTAGCGGTCGAGGAACCACAGCCGCTCCTGGCCGAAGGAGAGCGGGGCGGGCAGGTCGTCGTCGACGGGCCGGAGGGTGTCGGCCCGCTCCTGCGCCGCCCCTGCCCGGTCGTTCAGCCGCTGCTCCAGCAGCGCGTCGAGGGCGGCGTCGTCCATGAGGTCGAAGTCGTCCGGCTCGGGTGCACCGGCGGTCTGGTCGTACATGTCATTCCCCTCGTGCGCTGGTGCGGGTGGCGGCGTCCGGCTCCGGCCGGCGCAGCTGGGCGCGGGCCTTGGCGCGGACCACGCCGGCCAGGTCGGCGACGTTCCGTGCGGTGAAGACCTCGCGCACCGAGACGGTGACGCCGAAGACCTCGCGGATGCGGGAGACGGTCAGCAGGGTGAGGACGGAGCTGGCGCCCAGGGCGGCCAGGTCGTCCAGGACGCCGATCCGCTCGGCGCCGAGGACCTCCTCCCATACGGCGGTCAGCGCCCGTTCCACCGCGTTGCGGGGCGGGGTGTACGCGCGCCGGTACCCGGACCTGGCGGAGGGCCTGGGCAGGGCATTGCGGTCGATCTTGCCGCTGGTGGTCTCCGGGAAGGCCGCCAGGACGAGCAGGTGCGCCGGGACCATGTACTCGGGCAGGTCGGCGGCGAGCTTCTCCCTCAGCTGCTCCGGGTCGGGTTCGCCGGCGCCGTCCGGCACGACGTACCCGGTCAGCACCGCCGACCCGGAGCCGCCGGTCTCGGCCACCACCGCGGCCTTGGCCACGCCGGGCAGCCGCAGCAGGGCGGTCTCCACCTCGCCCAGTTCGATGCGGTAGCCGCGGACCTTGACCTGGTTGTCCAGGCGTCCCATGAAGTCCAGTTCGCCGTCGGGCAGCCAGCGCACGAGGTCGCCCGTGCGGTACAGCCGCTCCTGCGGCGCGAACGGGGCGTGGACGAAGCGCTCGGCGGTGAGCTCCGGCCGGTTGAGGTAGCCCCGGGCGACGCCCAGGCCGCCGACGTACAGTTCGCCGGGCACGCCGACCGGAACCGGGCGCTGGTGCTCGTCGAGCACGTAGGTGCGGGTCCCGGCGATGGCCGAGCCGATGGACGGCAGCCGCTCGTCACTGGCGTCCCCGCGCTCGCACAGGACGGCCGCCGTGGTCAGCACCGTGGTCTCGGTCGGGCCGTAGTGGTTGACCAGCGTGAACGGGGCGTCCGCGGGCAGCCGGCGGCGGACCACGTCCGCGCCGGTGAGCATGTAGCGCAGCGCGCCCCGGTAGACGCCGGGCTGGTCCAGCACGGACTCCAGCCGCGGCGCCGGGACGACGGCGAGCGTGATCCGGTTGGCCACGATCCACTCGGTGAGCAGGTACGGGTCGTCGAGCGCCTCGTCGGGGACGAACCACAGGCCGGCCCCGGCGGAGAGGTTGGCCCACTGCTCCAGCAGGGTCGGGTCGAAGCCCGGCGCGACCAGTTGCGAGGCCCGGTCCTCCGGCTGCACCCGGTAGTACTCGTGGTACCACCGCATCAGGTTCAGCACGTTGCCGTGCTCGATCTGCACGCCCTTGGGCCGGCCCGTGGAGCCCGAGGTGTAGAACACGTACGCCAGGTCGCCGCGGCCGGTGCGGACCTCGGGCGGTCCGCCCGCGTCCTGGCCGTCGTCGTCCTCGACGTACAGCACCAGGCCGTCCTCGGGAACCGGGCCGTCGGCGAGCTCCCGCTGGGTGACGACGACGCGCACGGCGGCGTCGCGCAGGATGTAGTCGGCCCGGTCCGCCGGGACCGCCGGGTCCAGCGGCAGGGCGGCGGCGCCCGCCTTGAGGACGGCCAGCTGGCCGACGGTCATCTCCGGCCCGCGGCGGGTGCGCACGGCGACGACGCTGCCCGGGCGGACCCCCCACCGCACCAGGCGGTGGGCGAGCGAGTCGGCCCACGCGTGCAGTTCCTCGAAGGTGAGGGTGCGGTCGGCGGACACCACGGCGGTCGCTCCCGGGCGCAGCCGGACCTGCTCGGCCAGCATCGCGGGCACGCTCGGGTGGTCGCGCCCGGCGGGCGGGGCGGCGGGGCCGCTCCACCGCTCGGTGACCAGCTTCCGCTCCTCCTCCGTCATCAGCGGCAGCTCGCCCAGCGTGCGGTGCGCACCGGAGGAGAGCCCCTCCAGCAGCACCAGCGTGTGCTCGGCCATCCGCTCGGCGGTGGTGCGGTCGAACAGGTCGGTGTTGTACTCCAGCCTGCAGGACAGCTCGCCGTCCCGTTCCTCGAACTCGAAGCCCAGGTCGAACATCGCGGTGATCCTGGGCAGGCGGACCTCCTCGGCCCGCAGCCCGCGCGATTCGACGGCCTGCACCCGCTTGAGCGTCACCCCCGCCTGGAACAGCGGGGTGCGGCCCGGGTCCCGCTCCGGCTGCAGTTCCTCGACCAGCCGGTCGAAGGGCAGCTCCTGGTGGGTCAGGGCTTCCAGCACGGTGCGCCGGGTCCGGGCCAGGAACTCCCCGACCGTCGCCTCCGGACGGACCTCGCCGCGCAGGACGAGGGTGTTGACGAAGTAGCCCAGCACGTTCTCCAGTTCGACCCGGTCGCGGCCGGAGACGATCGTGCCGACCGTCACGTCCCGCTGGCGGGCGTAGCGGGACAGCAGCAGCTGGACGGCCGCCACCAGGGTGCCGAACAGCGTGGTGGGCTGCTCCCGGCACAACTCGGCGAGCCGATCGGAGAGTTCGGCGGGAACGGTGAACACGTGCTGGTCGCCCGCCGTGGTGCGGACCGGCGGGCGGGGCCGGTCGGTCGGCAGCTCCAGCGGGCCGACGCCGGCCAACTGGCGCCGCCAGTACGCCAGGTCCTCGCGCGGCCCGGCGCCGCTGCGCCGCTCCTCCTCGGCCCGCTGCCACACCGCGTAGTCCGCGTACCGCACGGGCAGCGGTGCCAGGCCCGCCGGTTCGCCGGTCGCGGCCTGCTCGTACAGGGCGCAGAACTCCCGCGCCAACACGTCCTTGGACCAGCCGTCGGTGACGATGTGGTGCATGTCCAGCAGCAGCAGGTGCTCCCGCTCGGACAGCCGTACCAGCACCACCCTCAGCAGCGGCCCGCGGCGCAGGTCGAAGGGGCGGGCGGCGTGCTCGCGCAGCAGGGCGTCCAGCTCCCGGTCGCGCTCGGCGGCCGGGAGCGCGGACAGGTCCAGGTGCCGCACCGGCACCGGCACGGCGTCGTGCACCCGCTGGCTCGCCCGGCCGTCGACGACGTCGAAGGTGGTGCGCAGCGCCTCGTGGCGGGCCACCAGCCCCCGCAGGGCCTCCTCGGCGCTCGCGGCGTCCAGCTCGCCGGTCAGCCGCAGGGCCAGGGGCGAGTTGTACTCGATGCCGCCCGGCTCGTACTCGTGCAGGAACCAGAGCCGCTGCTGTCCGTACGACAGCGGCAGCGGCCCACCGAGGTCGGCCGTGCGCACCGGGCCGGTGCCGGAGCCGGATCCGCCGAGCCGCTGGGCGAGGGCGGCCACGGTCGGGGCCTCGAAGAGGGTGCGGACGGACACCTCGTCGTCCAGCGCGGCCCGGATCCGGCTGACCAGCCGGGTGGCGAGCAGGGAGTGCCCGCCGAGGTCGAAGAAGCTGTCGTCGATGCCGATCCCGTCGACTCCCAGCACCTCGCAGAACAGCGCGTGCAGCTGCTCCTCCCGGGCGACCCGGGGTGCGCGCCGGGCCGTGCTCGGGCCGAGCGCGGGCACCGGCAGCGCGGCCCGGTCGGCCTTGCCGTTGGGGGTCAGTGGCAGCTCCGTCAGCGGGACGACCGCGGCCGGGACCATGTAGTCGGGCAGCGCGGACGCCAGGTGCTCGCGCAGCCGGGCCGGGTCGGGCTGCCGGCCGGCGGCCGCGACGGTGTAGGCCACCAGCCGTACGTCGCCGGGGCGGAGCTCCTTGGCCACCACGACGGCCTGGGCCACGTCGGCGTGCCGCTCCAGGACCGCCTCGATCTCGCCGAGTTCGATCCGGAAGCCACGCACCTTGACCTGGTGGTCACCGCGGCCGAGGAACTCCAGGTTGCCGTCGGCGCCCCAGCGTGCCACGTCACCGGTGCGGTACAGGCGCGCGCCCGGCTCGGCGGCGAAGGGGTCCGCGACGAAGCGCTCCGCGGTGAGGCCGGGACGGCCCAGGTAGCCGTGGGCGACGCCGGCCCCGCCGATGTACAGGTCGCCGGCCACGCCGACCGGCACCGGCCGCAGCGCCGCGTCCAGGACGTGGACCCGGGTGTTGGCGACGGGCCGGCCGATGGTCGGCGCGCCGGGGCGGTCGTCGAGCCGGGCGGCGGTGGACCAGATGGTGGTCTCCGTCGGGCCGTAGAGGTTGACGACCTCGGTGCCCAGCTCCCGCATCCTCCGCGCGAGGGCGGCGGGCAGCGCCTCGCCCCCGACGGCCATCCGCAGTCCGCGCACGGCCTCGGGCTGCTGCTCGCACAGCGCCTGCCACAGGCTGGGGGTGGCCTGCACGACGGTGGTGCCGGTGCCGGTGATCAGCTCGGCCAGGGCCCGCGGGTCGCGGGCGGTCTCCCGGTCGGCGAGCACCACGGTGGCGCCGCGGACCAGCGGCAGGTACAGCTCCAGGGCGGCGATGTCGAAGGCGATGGTGGTGACGGCCGTCCACACGTCGGCGGGGCCGAGCGGTAGCAGTTCGGCCATGGTGGACAGGAAGTTGGCCAGGGCCCGCCGGCCGACGACCACGCCCTTGGGCCGGCCGGTGGAGCCGGAGGTGTGGATGACGTACGCGGCCTGGTCGACGCCCGGCAGGGTGCGGCGCGCCGCCTCGACCGGCGGGGTGTCCGGCAGCGCGGCGAGTTCGGCCGCCGTGTCCGGCTCGTCCAGGAGGAGCAGGCGGGCCGGGTCGCCGCTGAGCCGTCCTGCGGCGGCGCGGTCGGTGACGACGGCGACGGGCGCGGTGTCGGACAGCACGTGGGCGATGCGCTCGGCCGGGTACTGCGGGTCGATGGGCACGTACGCCGCGCCGGTCTTGGCGACCGCGATCAGGGTGGCCACCAGGTCGGTGCCGCGGGGCAGTGCGAGGGCGACGAAGGCGCCCGGGGCGGCGCCCCGGTCGGCCAGTGCCCGGGCGATCCGGTTGGCGCGGGCGTCCAGCTCCGCGTAGCTGGTGGTCCGGCCCCCGTGCACCACGGCCGGCGCCTGCGGGCAGGCGCGCGCCCGTTCCTCGAAGAGGTCGGCGACCGTGCGGTCCGGCACCGGCCGGGCGGTGGCGTTCCACTCGGTCAGCACCCGCTCCCGCTCGGCGTCGTCCACGACCTCGAAGCTGTCGAGCGCCCGCTCGGGGGCGGCGACGGCCGCGGCCAGCAGCCGGGGGAAGGCCTCGGCGAGGCGGCGCGCGGTCGGCTCCTCGAACAGCTCGCGGCTGTACTCGACCAGGATGTCCAGGCCCTGCGGGGCGCCGTCCCGGTGCTCCGGCACCACCCGCACGTGGAGGTCGTACGGCGAGCTGGTGGCGGGCACGTCCTGGGGCCGCGCGGCGAGGTCGCCGAAGGCGTCCGGGGCCGGCGCCGGGCGGGCGAGGTCGAGGACGACCTGGCACAGCGGGTGCCGGTTCAGCGCCCGGTCCGGGCGCACCGCGTCGACCAGCCACGGGAAGGGCAGCGCGCCGTGGGCGCGGGCGGCGGCGGCCGTGGCCGCGCAGGCGCGCACCAGGTCGGTGAAGCTCCCGCCGTCCGGCACGGCGGTGCGCAGCACCACGGTGTTCTCCAACGGGCCGACCACGGCCGCCTCGTCCGGCCCGCGGGCACTGAGCGTGGTGCCCAGCGGCAGGTCGTCGCCCGCGCCGAAGCGGCGGAGCACGGCGGCGAACGCGGCGTGCAGGACGGCGAAGGAGTCGGTGCCGGTGCGGGCGGCCAGGTCCTCGACGGCCCGGTGGCCGTCGGCGTCCAGGCGCAGGCGCAGTCGGGCGCTGCGGTAGTCGGCGACGGCCGGGCGCGGGCGGTCCGCCGGCAGCTGGAGCTGTTCGGGCGCGCCGGCCAGGGCCCCGCGCCAGAACTCCAGTTCGGTCGTGGTGGTCGGGGACGGCCGTTCGGCGGTGCCGAGCGCCTCGGCCTGCCGGGCCGCCGGCCGGGCGTACTGCACCGGCCGGTCCTCGGCGGGGCGCCCGCCGCGGGTGCGGGCGGCGTAGGCGTCCGCCAGGTCGTCCAGCAGGGGCCGCCAGGACGCCTCGTCCCCGGCGATGCGGTGCAGGACCAGCAACAGGACGTGCTCGTCGGGGGCGAGCCGGAACACCTCGGCGCGCAGCGGAACGTCCCGGGTCAGGTCGAAGGGGCGGGCCACCGCCTCCGCCAGCTCCCGGTCCAGCCCGTCCGGGTCGGCGGGGCGCACCGCCAGGGCGGCGAACGGCTCCCGCGCGGGGCGCAGCTCCGGCCGGCAGCGGCCGTCCTGCTCGCCGTGGACGGTGCGCAGGAGGTCGTGACGGGCCAGCAGGTCTGCCAGCGCGTCTCTGAGCGCGGTCTGGTCGAGGGCGCCGACGAGCCGCGTGGCGCGGGCGAGCGTCTCTCCGGCACCGGATTCCTGGAGCCGGTTCAAGAACCACAGCCGCAGCTGGACGGGGGACAATCCGCCGGGCACGGCGTCGGATTCCGGATTATGGCGCCGGGTGCTGTTCGTTCCTGTCACTTCCATACTCCACCGAATAAGTCGCGCGAGAAGGGAGGCAGCATTGACCAAAGAATTTCAGGAGCTGTTCACGGAGGAGTTCCCGGTTCATTCCGCGTACGGCAGGTCACGGCGCAGCACGCGTCCGGCGAACTGCAGGAGCGGGCCGTTCCCGGGGATCGGGTGCGGCAGGAACCGGCCGGCGTACGGGGCTTCCGGGAGATCGACCCGGTGGGCCGAGAAGCGGCCCCGGTCGTCGAGGTCGAGCCGGTAGCGCGCCCCGGTGTCGTCGTCGAGGTGGAGCGGCCCGCCGGCGCCGCCGGTGACGCGGTACACCATGGTGCCGTTGGCCCAGGAGCCGGTCAGGGCCGGTCCGCCGGGCGCGGCGGCCGGGCCGGGCCGCAACCGCCCGGACGGGGGCGAGCCGACGTCCCGGCCCCGGGCGCGCAATGCGTCGGTGAGCTCGCGCCACAGGGCGAGGCCCGCCGTGGAGTCGGTGACCAGGGCCAGCACGGTGCCGTCCGCCGGCTGGATCCGCAGGTTGCAGGTGGTGCCGCCGCCCATCGCGTCCAGGCCGAGCCACGGCCGGTCCGGGTCGCCGTACCGGGCCCAGCCCAGGCCGAAGCCGTCGGCGAGTCCGTACGGCTCGGCGCCCGGTGCGGGGCTCCGCATCGCCGCGACGCCCTCCTCGTCGAGCAGCGCGTCGTGCGCGCCGTCGCGCACCGCGAGGTGCAGCCGGGCGAAGGCCACCAGGTCCTCGGCGGTGCCGGCCAGCGCCGCCGCCGGTGCCAGGGCCGCGGGGACCAGGACCTCCACCGGCACGGCGCCCGTCGCGGTGACGGCGTGGCCGACGGCCACGGACGGGCCGGAGGCGCTCTGCCCCGGCCCGGGCAGGTGGGCGGGGGTGATGCCGAGCGGGTGGAGCAGGAAGGTGTCCACGGCCTCGCGCCAGGTCGAGCCGGTCACGGACTCGATCAGCCGGCCGACGAGCGCGAAGCCCGCGTTGGAGTAGGAGAAGGCGCTGCCCGGGGGGAAGAGCAGGTCCGGCTTGCCGGCGGCGGCCGTGAAGCCGCGCGGCGTCCACTCGTCGCCGTCCAGGTCGCCGATCAGGCCGCTGGTGTGGCTCAGCAGGTGGCGCAGGGTCACCGACGCCCCCAGGCCGTTCGGCGCGGCCGCGAACTCCTCGCCGTACCGGCCCAGTTCGGAGTCCAGGTCGAGGTCGCCGTCGGCCACCAGCTGCATCGCCAGGGTGGCGGTGAACAGCTTGGTGACGGAGGCGAAGGGAAAGCGCAGTGCGGCCGCCTCCGGCCCGCCGACGTGGGCCGTCCGCAATCCCGTGTCGTCGAGCAGCGCGAGCTGGGCGTGCGGCACGCCGAATTCGGCAGCCATTCGATGGAATTCGGCGACAAGTCCCGACGACACCAGGAACCCCCTCCACTCTGCTTCTCGTGACGGCAGCAGACAGCCTGAAAAGCCCGCGAATTCCACGGGATGCCATGGTCCGAGACTCGGAAAGATCGACTTGTTTCCCTGAAGGCTAGCACGGGGGTTTTCCGCCGGTCAGCGTCCTTAAGTCAACTGTGAAAAACGCTGGTTGGCATTCTGCGGTCACCGAGGCCGCACACCGGAAGGGAGCCGGGAAGAGGAGATTCGTGTGGGGCCGATCACACGGGAAAAGCCCGTGGCGCGTCCGGACGGACGCGCCACGGGCCGTGACCGGGCCGGCGGGCGGCTATTCGCGCAAACCGATGCCCTCCACCGGACGGGTCCGCAGCGCGAGCTTGGTGGGCACCAGGATCGCGCCGAGCCCGATGAGCGCGGTCACCGCGACGATCCCCAGGTACAGCAGCACGGGGAAGTGCGGCACCGGCGAGCCGGTCAGCCCCAGGCTCACCGTGACCAACGGCAGCAGCGGTACCACGGTGCCGACCACCACCGCGATGGCCACCACCATCCCGGCCTCCACCCGCATCATCCGCACCACCTGGTCCCGCGGTGCGCCCACCAGCCGCAACAGCGAGAACTCCCGCACCCGGCCCAGGGTCGCCAGGACGAGCGTGTTGGCTACCGAGATCGCGAGGTAGCCGAAGACCAGTGCCAGCGGCAGCGCGCTGGTCAGCACCGACGACGTGGCCTGCTCCTGCTGCGCCGCCGAGAGCCCGCCCTGGTCCAGGACCTTGAGGCCCGGGTACCGGCCGGCCAGCCCGCGCAGCGCCTTGGTGACCTGCCCCTTGTCGGCACCCGGAGCGGTCTTGACGAACACCGCGTCCTCCAGCTGCCGGGTGCTGTGCGCCAGCACCGTCTCCTGGGGGAGCGTCACGTCGCCGAAGCCGAGGCCCCGGTCGTAGACCGCGACCACCGTGGGCTTGATCTCGGCCCCGTCCGGGAGGTTCAGCCGCACCCGGTCGCCCACGTGCGCGCCGAGCGTGGCGGCCGCGCTGCCGCTGATGGCCGCCACGTCGCCGCGCAGGTTCTCCAGGCTGCCCTCCGTGACGCCCAGGTCCATCGTCTTCGCCACCCCGTCGGGGGTGACCCCCTGCGCCTGGTACTTGAAGATCTCCGGGGAGTCGATGACCTTCCGGGAGCCGTGCACCTGGACCCGGATCACTCCCGTGGCCGCGGCGACCCCGGGGACCGCCGCGGCCTCCTTGACCACCCCGATCGGCGGGCCGCCGGGCCCGCCCTGCAGGGTGTACTCGGCCACGATGCCCTCCTCGGCCTGGTCCGCGGCCGCCGCCGAGGTCGTCGTCGGGATGCACAGCTGCACCAGGGCGAAGCCGATCGCCAGGGTGAGCGGCCCGATGCCGGCCGCCAGCCGGCGGGCGTTGGCCCGGGTGTTGGCCACCGCCAGGTAGCCGTGCGGGCCGGTGCGCCGACGGACCGGCCCGGCCATCAGCCGGCTGGCCGCGCTCACCACCGGCGGCGCCAGCATCAGCACCGCGATGATCATGACGAGCCCGCCGGTGCCCGCACCGGCCACCGCGAAGACGCTGCCGAAGAACAGCGGCAGCAGCGACGCCCCGACGCCCAGCAGGAACAGCAGCACACCGAAGAAGGCGCGGCCCCGGCCCAGCTTCGCCGGTTCGATCTGGGCCTCGCCCATGGCCTCCACCGGCTTGATCGCCACCGCCTTGCGGGCCACCCCGACCGCGGCCACCTCGGCGGCGATCACCGACGCGACGACGGCGACGAAACAGGGGATCGGGCCGGCGGAGAACGCGAAGTCGTCGGGGACCATGCCGATCACGCTCAGCGCGCCCATCAGCACCTTGGCCACCAGGATGCCCGGCAGGCACCCGATCACCGACGCCACCAGGGAGATGATCAGGACCTCGGCCGCCATCATCTTGTAGATCTGGCGCGGAGTGGCCGCGACGGCCCGCAGCAGGGCCAGCTCCCGGCGGCGCTGGTGCACGTTGAGGGCGAGGGTGCTGGCCACGACGATCATCGCGATCAGCACGACCGTCGCACCCAGCGAGCCCGCCAGCTCGACCAGGTTGGACTGGGCGGAGGCCACGTCGTGGAACTCCACCTGGCTGCGGTCCTCGCCCAGGTAGGTGTCGGCGCCCGACCCGGCCAGCTTCTTGTCGATCCGGTCCGCCACCTTGTCCGGGTCGGCGCCCGGAGCGACCAGCACCCCGACCGCGTCGATCCTGCCGGGGTGGCCGTAGAGCGTGGTCGCCTCGCCGTCGCTGAAGAACAGCGCCGCCGAGCGCAGCGGCGCGCCCTGGCCCTTCAGCGAGGCCAGGCCGGTGACGGTGTACTCCCGGGCCTCCTGGGTGGTCGCCAGCCGCACCTTCTGCCCGGGCGAGGCCTTCACCCGCGCGGCGAGCCGCGCGTCCAGCACCACCTCGCCGGCGCGCTCCGGCGCCCGCCCCTTGTCCAGCGCGAAGGGGCCCAGCACGGAGCTGGACCAGTTGTGGCCGGCCGACGGCTGCTCACCGCCGCCGTCGTCCAACCCGCCGTGCCCGTCCACCACCTCGGCGGGGAAGCTGACGTCCGGCACCGCCCGCTGGACGCCCTCGACGGAGGCCACCTTGTCGACCGCGTCGCTGTTCAGCGGCGCGGGCTGGAGCAGCGGCTTCGACTTGGTCTTGCCGTCGGTGACCTTGAAGGACTGCTTGCCGCCGACCACCACCGGGGCCCCGGCGTAGCGCTGGGCGGCCACCCCCGAACCGAGGCCCGACTGCAGCAGGACGCCGAACGCGGTGATCAGCATCGACGCCCCGACCAGGGCGATGAACGCCCCGACGAGTCCTGCCTTGCGCTCCCGCAAGGTCATCAGGACGAGCTTGAACTCCACCTGCTACCACTCCTCGAGGCGGGTCATGCGCGCGGCCACCCGGTCGGGGGTCGGAGCTTCCATCACCTCCGCGAAGGCGCCGTCCCGCAGGAACACCACGCGCTGCGCGTAGGAGGCGGCGACCGGGTCGTGGGTCACCATGACGACGGTGTTGCCGTCCCGGTCCACGATCTCCCGCAACAGGGCGAGCACCTGGCGGCCGGTACGGCTGTCGAGCGCGCCGGTGGGCTCGTCGGCGAAGATCACCTCGGGCCTGGTGATCAGCGCCCGGGCGACCGCCACCCGCTGCTGCTGCCCGCCGGACAGCTGCGCCGGCCGGTGCTGCAGGCGGTCGGACAGCCCGACGCGCCGGGCCACCTCCTCCAGCCAGTCCCGCTCGGCCACCCGCCCGGCGAGCATCAGCGGCAGCGTGATGTTCTCCGCCACCGTCAACGACCCCAGCAGGTTGTATGCCTGGAAGATGAACCCGACCCGCTCCCGGCGCAGCATCGTCAGCTGCGCCTCGTCCAGCGTCGCCAGGTCCGTCCCGCCCAGCCACACCGAGCCCTCGGTCGGCCGGTCCAGACCGGCCGCACAGTGCAGGAAGGTGCTCTTGCCGGCGCCCGACGGGCCCATCACCGCGGTGAACGACCCGCGCTCGAAGTTGATGGTGAGATCGCGCAGCGCGTAGACCTCCCCCGCGTCCCGGCCGTACCTCTTGCTGACCGAACGCAGCTCCACCGCCCAGCGGCTCTGGGGCTCGCCGGCCCCGGGCTCAGCACCAGGATGCGTGCCGCCGAACTGCTGCCTAGTGACCTCGCCGTGCGCCACCGCACGTCTCCCTTCCCGCACCGATCACGCCGTACCGCACTCACGCTAGGGCGTCGGACCCGTCGGAACCATGACGTTTACTGGAGTCCGAAAGGTGCAGCTTTCTGCCCCCCTGTTCGGGTGATGACGCATGGTCATCATCGCTCAGTGATAGCGTGGGCGAAAACGGGTGGTTGGGGGCTTTGGCGACGATGGACGACGATCCTCAGCGGCCGGTCCGCCGTACTGCGGCCCCGGCGGCCGTACGGCAGGAGTTCGTCGAGCGCTTCGTCCCCGCCCTGAGGTACCTCATGACCGCCGGCGGCACCGCGCTGGTGGCCTTCCTCGGCTTCTACGCCCTCCTCGCCGTGTTCGTGCTGAGCCTGGTGGGCCCCGGGCTGGTGCTGTTACCGCTCTGCCTCGCCCGGCTACGGCGGGTGGCCGACGCCCACCGCCGGCGCGCCGGGGAGCTGCTGGGCTGCGAGATCCCGTCCTCCTACCGCGAGTCCGGCGGGAAGGTCCTGGTCCGCGCCCAGGTGATGCTCACCGACAAGGCCACTTACACGGACCTGTTGTGGCTGTTCGCCCACGCCGTGCTGGGCACGATCGGTGTCGCGCTGGCCGTAGGGCTGTGCGCGGGGACGGCCAGCTGGCTGACCATCCCGCTGTGGTGGCAGGTGGTGCCCAGGCCCGCGGAGCTGATCGTCTGGAACATCGACTCGTGGGGCGCGGCCCTGGGGGCCTCCTTCGCGGGCCTGGCCTACGGCGTGATCGCCGCCCATCTGCTGCCCTGGTACGCCCAGTTGCACGCCCGGATGACCCGGGCCCTGCTCAAGCCCCGCAAGCGCCGGACCTCACTGGCCAAGCGCATCGAGGAGTTGACCATCACCCGGGCCGAGGCGCTGGAGGCCCACGCCGCCGAACTGCGCCGCATCGAACGGGACCTGCACGACGGAGCGCAGGCCGGACTGGTGTCGGTCTCGCTGCGGCTGGCCGTGATGAAGCAGGTGCTCAAGGACAATCCCGAGAAGCTGCCCGAAATGATCGACCAGGCGCGTGACTTGACCGACCAGGCGGTGCAGTCGCTGCGGGTCGCGGTCCGGTCCATCTATCCGCCGGTGCTGGTCGACCACGGCCTGGCCGAAGCCGCCCGCTCCCTGGTGGCGGCCTGCCAGATCCCCACCAAGCTGGACCTCGAGTACGGCACCAAGGGGCCCAGGGCGCCCGCCGCCGTGGAGGCCGCGGCCTACTTCGTCATCTCCGAGGCGCTGACGAACGTCGCCAAGCACAGCGGGGCCGACGCCAGCGAGGTGCAGCTGCGCACCACCGAGAGCAGGATTCACATCGCCGTGTGGGACAACGGCAAGGGCGGGGCGAGGACCGGCCCCGGCAGCGGGATCAGCGGCATCAAGCGCCGCGTCGCCGCGTTCGACGGCGTCACCGAGCTGCACAGCCCGCCCGGTGGACCGACAGTACTTCGAGTGGAGCTTCCGTGCGGATCGTGATCGCCGAGGACAACGCCCTGCTGCGGGAGGGCCTGTCACTGCTGCTGACCAGCGTGGGCCACGAGGTCTGCGCGACGGTGGAGGACGGGGACAGCCTGCTGCCCACGCTCCTCGAACACCGCCCGGACATCGCCGTGCTGGACGTCCGGCTGCCGCCGACCTACCGGGACGAGGGGCTGCGCGGCGCGGTGACCGCCCGGGAGGAGCTGCCCGACCTGCCGGTGCTGGTGCTGTCCCAGTACGTCGAACACGCCTACGCCGCCCAGTTGCTGGTCCACGGCGCCTCCGGCGTGGGGTACCTGCTCAAGGACCGGGTCGGGCGGGTGGAGGAGTTCCTCCAGGCACTGGACCGGGTCGCGGGCGGCGGGGTCGCCATGGATCCGGAGGTGATCTCCCAGCTGATGGTGCGCCGGGTGCGCAACGATCCGCTGGACGCGCTCAGTTCGCGCGAACGCGAGGTGCTCTCGCTGATGGCCGAGGGGCACGGCAACGGCGACATCGCCAAGCTGCTGTTCATCGCCGAGACGTCCGTGAACAAGCACATCGGGAACATCTTCGTGAAGCTCGGGCTGCCGGCCGCGGACGGCGGCCACCGCAGGGTCCGCGCCGTGCTCACGTACCTCAACTCCATAGCGGCCCAGGGCGAGTGAGCCGGACGCCGACGGGAACGGGAACGGCCGGGCCCGTGGCACGGGCCCGGCCGTTCACTGCGCCGCTTGCGCCGTCTGCGCCGCTTCCGGCGCCTCCGCCGGGGCACCGGGCCCGGGCAGCGCGCGGATCGCGCCGCTGAAACTGGCCACCAGGGCCAGCAGCACCAGGACCGCCGTGGCGGAGAGCACCGTGGTCATCGCCCCGGAGAACTCCAGCAGCGCCCCGCCCGCGAGCGCGCCCACGGCGGAGGCCGCCCCGAGGCTCACTCCGATCGCCCCGGCCAGCCGACCGCGCATCTCGTCCGGCGTGGTCGTCATCTGGTGCGTGGCGATGATCGCCGTCGCGGTCGGCGCGAGGAAGGCCACGCAGCCGAGCACCGCCCCGTACGCGTACCCGGCCGGAAGCACCGCCAGCAGCGGCACCAGGACGCTCGCCCCCCAGCTCAACAGCGTCAGCGCGGAGTACGGCGTCAGCCGCAGCCGCAGCCGGGGCGCGGCGAGCGCGCCCAGGACGCCGCCCGCGCCCATCAGCATCCCGATCGCCCCGACCTGTCCCCCGGCCCCGGCCTGCTGCGCCATGCCGATGGCCACCAGCAGGAGTCCGCTGAAGACCGCGTTGAAGCCCATGGTGAGCCCCACGGTGACCCGCACCAGACGGTGGCCGCACAACCAGCGCAGGCCGGTCAGGGTGTCGTGCAGCAGGCCCCCGGAACCGGCGGCACCGATCTGCCGCCGCGGTTCGGGGGCCCGTAGGAACAGCAGGGTGAGGAACGCGCCCAGCGAGGCCACCGCCTGGGCCGCGAACGGGAGCACCCGCACCGCGTTGTACAGCACCCCGCCGAGGCCCGGTCCGGTGATCGTGGCGACGTAGTAGCGCGCGGTGTTGCGGGCCACCGCCGAGGGCAGCTGCTCCCTCGGCACGACCATCGGCAGCAGGGCCTGGTCGGCGGCGCTGAACAACGCGGTGGCCACGCCCTCGACCACGGCCACGGCCAGGATCAGGGAGAGCGGCGCCCGCCCGGCGGCGATGGCGACGGCCAGCACCCCCAGGGCCAGGGCCCGCGCGGCCTCGGAGGCCAGCAGCACCCGCTTGCGCGGCAACCGGTCCGCCACCGCGCCGGCCGGCAGCCCCGCCAGCATCCGGGAGGCGGCGACCGCGAACTCCACCAGCGAGGCCTGGAAGACCGAGCCGGTCATCGCGATCACCAGCAGCGGGTAGGCGAACAACGTCGCCTGGGAGCCCAGCTGGGAGAGCACGTTGCTGCTCCACAGCAGGTTGTACTCGCGGTTGCGGCCCAGCGGACGGGCGGGCGTCGTCTCCTCCGCCCGCCCGTCGGACCGCGCCGCCGCCGGCTCGGTCCGCTCCCTCACCCCGAGTGTCCCGCGGGGCGACCGGGCAGCGCGGTCCGCTCCACCGGGCGCAGCTCGGACCAGGACAGCGCGTCGGCCATGCTCACGAACAGCTCGCGGGGCGGCACGAACGGGGCCCGGCCGTGGGCCACGCTCAGGTTGTCCACGATCAGCACGTCACCGGTCCGGCAGGTCACGTCGAGCTGGTGGTCCCGGTAGCCGGCGTGCAGCGCCTCGATGACCTCCGGGGTGATCTCCGTGCCGTCGGCGTGGAAGGTGTTGGTCGGGATGCTGCGGGGCCCGTACTCCTCCAGCAGCAGCTCGGCCAGGTCCCGGTCCAGCGAGCTGGAGTGGAAGAACGTCATGTGGTTGAACCACGTCTTCGCGCCGGTCTCCGGGTGGGTGGCCACCGCCCAGCGCACCTGCCGGGTCTGGACGTGGTCCTCGGCCAGCCACTCCACCTCGATGCCGTTGTCCGCGCAGTAGCGCCGCACCTGGTCCGGGTCCTCGGTGCCGAACGCCTGCTGCCAGGTCAGGCCCAGCCCCGGCAGGAAGTTGCGCACCAGCAGGTAGCCCTCCCGGTCGAACCGCTCGACGACCTCGCGCGGCAGCGCGTCGTGGATGGCCCGGCAGTCGGCGAGCCGGTTCGCCCCGCCGACGGGGGCGCCCTGCCGGCAGAAGAAGAACAGGTAGCGCGGCACGGTGAGGTTGTAGGACTGCTCGGTGTGGAGGAAGATCTCCTCGGTCGGCGGATGGTCCGTCGCCGTGAACACGCCGGGGTGGAGCTCGGTGCGCGGCGAGGAGCGCTCGGTGTAGTCCAGCGGCGAGCCGACGACGTGCTTGACGAACGCGTCCAGGTCGTTCCAGTCGGCCCAGTCGTATCCGCTCAGCAGCGCGGCGCCGTGCTCGACGACCCGTTCGCGGATGAACGGACCGTGCTGGACGCCGAGTTCGGTCAGCGCGTGGCGGCCCGGGCTGGACACCCCGCAGACCAGCCCGCCGAGCCGGCGCTCCGTTTCCAGGGTGATCGCTGAGGTCATGGGAACGTGCTCCTCCTGTTGTCCGGCTCCTGCCGGATCCTTCGGTCCGTTGGGGAGGGGCGACGGGCTGCCCGTTCGGCACGCCGCCCGGCAGCGTGCCGCCGGGGTCAGACCAGCGCCGCCCGGATGGCCTCGCCGGCCTGACGTGTCGTCAAGGTGCCGCCGAGGTCGGGTGTGCAGCGGTACTCGGCGATGGTCCGGCGCACCGCCTGCTCCAGCGCCTGGGCCTCGCTCTTCAGCCCCCGGTCGCGCAGCATCAGCGCGGCGCTCAGCACGGCGCCCGCGGGGTTGGCGAGCCCCTTGCCGACGATGTCGGGCGCGCTGCCGTGCACCGGCTCGTACAGGCCGACGCCGGTCAGCGGGTTGATGTTCGCCGAGGCGGCGGTGCCGAGCCCCCCGGCGAGCTCGGCGGTCAGGTCGCTGAGGATGTCGCCGTAGGAGTTGTTGGCGACGATCACGTCGAAGGACGTCGGGTCGTTGACGAGCTTCATCGCCGCGGCGTCCACGTACAGGTGGGACGACTCCAGCTCGGGGTGGCGCGCCGCGGCCTCCCGCCGCACCCGCTGCCACAGCCGGCCGCCGAACGGCACCGCGTTGGACTTGTCCACCACGCACACCGACCGGCGGGCGATGCCGTAGGCGTACTCGACGACCCGCGAGACCCCCAGGTAGGTGCTCATCTCCTGGTCGACGGCGACCTCGTCGGGCGTGCCGCCCCGCAGGATGCCGCCGACGCCGCTGTAGAGGCCCTCGGTGTTCTCGCGCACCACCACGCAGTCGATGCCGCGGCGGGACTCGTCGCGCAAGGGGCTGAGCCGGTCGTCCAGCAGGACCGCCGGGCGGTAGTTGACGAACAGGTCCAGCTCCGTGCGGAGCCTGAGCAGCACCCCGCGGGCGTAGTCGGTGCTGGTCACCCGCGGGTCGCCGACGGCGCCGAACAGCACCGTGCCGGTGTCGCGGACCAGCTCCAGCTCGTCGTCGGTCAGGGCCACGCCCTCCCGGAGCCAGCGGTCGGCGTTGATCCGGTCGAGGACGGTGAACTCCAGGTCCGCGCCGAGGGCCTGGAGCGTGGTGAGGGCCTCCTCGGTCACTTCGGGGCCTATGCCGTCACCGGGTATCACGATGATTTTCTGCACGGGATCCTCCTAGGGTCGGCCAGGCGGCGGTGGGCTTCGAGGAGGGTCGCCTCGGATCGGTTGAAGGCCACCCGCACGTAAGGGTCGCCGTGTCGCGGATCGGCGAAGAACGGGGTGGCCGGGGCCACCAGCACCCCGGCCCGCTCGGCCAGCTCGCGGGCGAACCGCGGGCTGGGTTCGTCGGTGAGGCCGGCGATCCCGGCCATCACGTAGATGCCGCCCCGGGGCGCGGAGCAGCTGAAGCCCGCTTCGGTGAGTGCCCGGACGGCGTGGTCGCGCATCGTCCGCATCGACTCGGCCGGGTCCCAGCCGTCGTGCAGGGCCGGCCCACCGTGCGCCATGGCGTGCTGCAGCGGCGACGCGGCCCCGCCGGTGGTGGCGATGTGCACCTGGCGCAGCAGCCGCGTCCACGGCTCGGCGGCCCGCAGGTACCCCAGGCGCCAGCCGCTGACGGCGTGGCTCTTGGAGAAGCTGCCGAGCACGATGCTCCGCTCGGCCAGCCCGGGCACCTCGGCGGCCGAGCGGTGCCGGGCGCCGTCGTAGACGTACGGTGCGTAGACCTCGTCGGAGACGGCGACGACGTCCCACCTGGCGCACTGGTCGGCGATCAGGTCCCATTCCTCGTCGGTCAGCAGCCGGCCGGTCGGGTTGGCCGGGCTGTTGAGGACGATCGCCCGGGTGCGCGGGCCGAAGGCGACGGTGAGCGCGGCCGGGTCGGGGGCCCAGTCCGGGCCCTCGGCCGGCACGAACCGCGGCACCCCGCCGGCCAGCGCGATGGCGCTGAGGAAGTTCTCGTAGAAGGGCTCCAGGACGATGACCTCGTCGCCGGGGTCGACGCAGGCCAGCAGGGCCACCGCGAGCGCCTCGCTGGCGCCGGCGGTGACCGTCAGCTCGGTGGCCGGGTCGGGCCGGCCCGGCAGGGAGCACGCGATCCACTCGCGCAGCAGCGCGTTCCCGTCCGGGTTCTCGTACTGGTTCACGCCCTCGTGGAGCGCGTTCACGACGTGTTTGATCAGCTCGGGCGGGGTGGCGGGCCACCCGGGGGTGCCGGCGGCGAGGTTTACCACGTCGCCGCCGGCCGCCTTGAGCAGCCCGACCAGGCCGCCGCCGGGGAGCCGGCGCACGCGCTCGGCCCCCAGCGGACGGCTGGTCGGGGTGGTGCGGGGGTGGGACGAGGTCACCGTGCTCCCTCCACGGCGAACTCCGCGAACTCGGCTCCCGACCCCCGGGGGACGGTCGGGAGCCAGGACGGACGGTTCCGCTCGTACGCCTCGATCAGCTCGCCGCGCCGTAGGGTCAGCTCGATCGTGTCCAGGCCCTGCAGCAGCAGTTCCCGGGCCCGCTGCTCGGCCTCGAAGTCCCAGCCGCGGTCACCCGTCCGGAGCTTCAGCTCCTGGAGGTCGACGGTGACGGTGAAGGCCGGGTCGCGCTCGGCCTCGGCCATCAGCTCCTCGACCACCTCCACCGGTTGGTCGACCGGGATCAGGCCGTTGTTCATGGCGTTGCGCCGGAAGATGTCGCCGAAGCCGGAGGCGACGACCGCGACGAAGCCGCCGTCCTTCAGAGCCCACACCGCGTGCTCCCGCGAGCTGCCGATGCCGAAGTTGCGGCCGGCCAGCAGGACGGTCGCTCCGGTGTGCTCCGGGCGGTTCAGGACGAAGTCGGGCTCCTGGCGCCAGCGGGCGAACAGGGCGTCCTCGTAGCCGCTCTTGACGACGCGCTTGCAGTACTCGGCGGGGACGATCTGGTCGGTGTCGACGTCGTCGCGACGCAGCGCCACCGCCCGCCCGGTATGCGTGATCAGGGGTTGCATGGCCTCTCTCATTCCAGGTCGGCGGGGGCCGACAGCCGCCCGACCACCGCGGTCGCGGCGGCGACCACCGGCGACACCAGATGGGTACGGGCGGTGGCGCCCTGTCGGCCCTCGTAGTTGCGGTTGGAGGTGGAAGCGGATCGCTGGGGCCCGGTGAGCCGGTCGGTGTTCATGCCGAGGCACATCGAGCAGCCGGGCAGCCGCCACTCGGCGCCGGCGTCGAGGAACACCTTGTCCAGGCCCTCCTGTTCGGCCTGTTCGCGCACCTGGACGGAACCGGGCACGACGAGCAGCCGGGTGGAGTCCGCGACCGTACGGCCGCGCAACACCCCGGCGGCGGCCCGCAGGTCCTCGATCCGGCCGTTGGTGCAGGAGCCGAGGAAGACCACGTCGATCGGGACGTCGCGCAGCGCGGTGCCCGGCTCCAGGGCCATGTACTCCAGCGCCCGTTCGGCCGCGGCCCGTTCGGCCTGGTCGGTGAAGGACTCCGGGGCCGGCACCCGCGCGCTCAGCGGCACCGCCTGGCTGGGGTTGGTGCCCCAGGTCACCAGCGGCGACAGCCCGGACACGTCCAGTTCGACGGTCTTGTCGAACGTGGCGCCCTCGTCGGTGCGCAGGGTCCGCCAGTGGGCCACGGCGGCGTCCCAGTCGGCGCCGCTCGGCGCGTGCGGGCGGCCCTGGAGGTAGTCGAAGGTGGTCTCGTCGGGGGCGACGAGACCGGCCCGGGCGCCCGCCTCGATACTCATGTTGCACAGCGTCATGCGGGCTTCCATGGACAGCCCCCGGACGGCCGCGCCGCGGTACTCGATGATGTGGCCCTGCGCGCCGTTGGCCCCGATGCGGGCGATCAGGGCGAGGACCAGGTCCTTGGCGCCCACGCCCTCCGGCAGGTCACCGGTGAACTCCACCGCCATCGTCCTGGGCCGGCCGATGGCCAGGCACTGGGTGGCCAGCACGTGCTCGACGTCGCTGGTGCCGATGCCGAAGGCCAGCGCCCCGAAGGCGCCGTGGGTGGAGGTGTGGCTGTCGCCGCAGACGATCGCCATGCCGGGCTGCACGAGCCCCAGCTGCGGACCCACCACGTGCACGATGCCCTGGCGGCGGTGGCCGAGCTGGTAGAGCTCGACCCCGTAGGTCTCGCAGTTGCGCCGCAGGGTGTCGATCTGGAGGCGGCTGACCGGGTCCTCGACGACCGTCGAGTCGGTCGGGACGTTGTGGTCCTCCAGCGCGACCGTCAGCTCCGGGCGCCGCACGGTGCGGCCGGTCAGCCGCAGGCCGTCGAACGCCTGCGGGGAGGTCGCCTCGTGGGTCAGGTGCAGGTCGATGTAGAGCAGGTCGGGCTCGCCGTCGGACCGGTGCACGACGTGCGCGTCCCACAGCTTCTCGGCGAGGGTGACGGGGGCCTCGGTCATCACGCGGGGGTCCCGATCGACTGGACGGAGAACCGCTCGGCCAGGCTAGCGCGCACGACGTGCAGCTCGTCGCATTCACCGCCGGTGCGGCTGGCGATGTACTCCTGGTAGAGCTCGTCCAGGAGCTCCGGGGTGGCGGGCACGGCGAGCTGCTCCAGCAGGTGCGCCAGGATGACGCGGCCGGAGTGGCGGCCGACGAGCATCGAGCGCTCCCGGCCGACCCGGGCGGGCTCCAGGTACTCGTAGGTCTCCGGGCGCGCGAGCATGCCGGCCTGGTGGATCCCGGCCTGGGTGGCGAAGGAGTACTGGCCGAAGATGGACTTGTTGCGCGGGGTCTCCATCGAGATCGCCCGGGCCAGCACCTGGTAGGCCGCGTACAGCCGCTCGGTTCTGATCGTGGTGGTGAAGCCGTAGTGCCCGGCCTTGTACAGCAGGACGGCGGCGAGCTCCTCCAGGGCGGCGTTGCCCGCGCGCTCGCCGATGCCGCCGAGCGTCACCTGCATCTCGTCGGCACCGGCTTCGAGGCCGGCGAGGGTGTTGGCGACGGCGAGGCCGAAGTCGTCGTGGCAGTGGACGGAGAGCACGGTCTCGTCCGGGATCCACTGGCGCACCGTGTGGGTGAGGTCGGCGAACTCGGCCGGCACCATGCAGCCGGAGGTCTCGCCCAGGGCGATCGTCGTGGCTCCCGACTCCATGACGATCTCGCAGTAGCCGCGCAGCAGGTCGTGCTCACCGCGGCTGGCGTCCTCGACGCCGACCGAGATGTCGGTGACGCCGAGCTCCTTCGCCGTCTTGATGGCCTCGCGGACCTCGGAGTACGCCTGCTCGCGGGTGATGCCGCGCTTGTGCTCCAGGTGCAGGTCGCTGCCGGTGACCAGGAGCTGGATCTGATGCCGCTCGGTGCCGCCCGCCTCGACCGCGATCTCGACGTCCTTGGGTACCGACCGGCAGAACGAGGCGAGCCTGGTCTCCTTCCGCAGCTGGTCGGACATCATCCGGGTCGCCTTGAAGTCCGTCGGCGAGGCCGCCGGGAAGCCGGTCTCGATGACGTCGACGCCCAGGCTCTCGATCGCCAGCGCCACGTCGAGCTTCTGCTCCGCCGTCATGGCGTTTCCGGGCGCCTGCTCGCCGTCGCGGAGCGTCGTGTCGAACACGGAAATGCGGCGGGTCTCTCCAGTTTTTGTGACCACCTGTAAGGCCTTCCCCATTACCGCCGGCGCGGTCGTCCAGTATTCGCCTCGGCGACAACGGTGATCTGTGGAAATGAGTGTCGGAACCGCTGCGCGGAAACCGGCACGCCGACTTGTCGGAATGCCCGGGGGAACTCCCCGTCACCCTGAGCACCCTCCATGATTTAAGATCACCCCGCCGGGCCTCGCTACGTCTTTTCACAGTGACCGAATAGCCCTGGTCGAATCGTGTTCGAGGAGTTCGGACGAGCCGTCGTACGGGCGTCCGGGACCGCCGGCGCCGGGACGGCGGCCGGGCCGCGGGGTGCAGAGAACTGCACCCCGGGACGGCAGGGAACCCGACTGTCAGGGCCGCTCCGGCGGGCTAGCCTCGAAGAGCGGCGGGCGACCGGCCGCCGCTGACCTTCCCCTCCACCCCTCAGGCGAACAGGAAATGCTATGTCTGGATGGCGACCCCAAAAAGAACGTCCGCTGTGGCCCTGGGTGTTGCTCGCCATCGTGGTGGTGGGCGTCTGCATCAACGTGACGCTCAGCCTGGCGTAGCACCCGGCGCGGTCCGCACGGCGGCCGGGGCCGGCCGACTCCCCAGCCGCCCCGGCGCGCCGTCCCGTCCGCATGCCGCGAACGAGGCGACGGCTCTCCCCCGGCCGTCGGCCTCAGCGGTGTGCGGCGGTTCCCGTGAGTGCGCACGGCGGCGGGGGGGGCCCCCGGGGGGGCCCCCCCCCGGCGCTGCGCGGTTGGTTCCGCGGCGGACTACCAGCGGTACCAGCGGCCTCGCCCACCGGCCGTCGTCGTGCCCCGTGCGACGAAGCCGAGCAGCCACACGACGAACACGATGACCGCTGCCCACCAGAGCACCTTCAGGGCGAACCCGGCACCGAACAGGATGAGAGCGAGCAGAAGGACCAGCAGGAGCGGACCCATGGTTTCGACCTCCTCGGTAGTGGTGTGCCCCTCTTCTGCCCCCGGATCGCCGGTGCATGCCCGGCCGCTTCCGAGCCGTCAGAACGCGGCCCGCAGAGCCGGCAGCAGGGTCTCCTCCGCCCACCGCAGGAAGGCGGGCTGGCTGTCCCCGCCCACCTGGACGAGGGCGACCTCGTCGAACCCGGCGTCGGCGAACGGGCGGACGGCCTCGACGAAGTCCTCGACCCGGTCGCCGCACGGGATGGCCTCGGCGACGTCCTCGGGCCGGACGAACCGGCTCGCGGCGGCGAAGCCCGCCGTCCCCGGGAGCTCGGCGTTGACCTTCCAGCCGCCGCCGAACCAGCGGAACTGCTCGTGGGCCCGGCGGACGGCCTCGTCGCGGTCGCGGTCCCAGCACACCGGCAGCTGGCCCACCGCGGGCTTCCCGGCGCCGCCGTGGCCGGCGAAGTCCGAGAGCAGCCCGGCGTCCGGCTCGACGGCGATGGCCAGGTCGGCGAGCCGCCCCGCGAGGGCGCAGGAGGCCGGCCCGGACACCGCCATGCCGATCGGCGGCGGCTGCTCCGGGAGGTCCCACAGCCGGGCGCCGACCACGTCGAAGTGCTTGCCGTGCCGGGTCACGTACCCGCCCGCGAACAGCGCCCGGATGATCTCCACCGCCTCGGCGAACATCTCCAGGCGCACCGACGCGGCCGGCCAGCCCCGGCCGACCACGTGCTCGTTGAGGTTCTCCCCGCTGCCCAGCCCCAGCCGGAACCGGCCCTCGGAGAGCAGTTGGAGGGTCGCGGCCTTCTGCGCCACGACCACGGGGTGGTAGCGGAAGGTCGGGCAGGTCACGTAGGTCATCAGCGGGATCCGGGAGGTGGCCTGCGCCGCCGCTCCCAGGACCGCCCAGGCGTACGGGGCGTGGCCCTGCTCGTCCAGCCAGGGGAAGAAGTGGTCCGACACCACCGAGAAGTCGAAGCCCGCGCGTTCGGCGAGCACCAGGTCGGAGACGAGGCCGCGCGGGCCCCGCTGCTCGGTCATCATCGTGTATCCGATCTGCACCATGCTCCCGCGGGTGCCCGGTACGGGCCGTTCTCCACCCGTACCGGCCGCAGTTCGTCCGATGGCACCAACGAGCGGCCCCGGAGGGCCCAGCGAGGCATGAACGGGCGGGACGGGGTTAGACGGGGGAGGCGACCGACCACCCCGACCGGAAGGACCCCGCCGTGGCCGACCTCTCCCGCCTGAGCGAAGCACCGGAGCGCCGCTGGAAGCGCGCGCCCGGCGGAGCCTGCGCCACCGCCGACAGCCCCGTCTTCGCCCGTCCCGCCGCGGACGAGCCCGCGGCTGCCGCCCGGGCGCGCGAGGAGGCGGCGAAGGCGGTCTGCGCCGGCTGCGAGCTGCGGGTGGAGTGCCGCCGGCACGCGCTCGCCGCGCGGGAGCCGTACGGTGTCTGGGGCGGGCTGACGGAGGACGAGCGGCGCGCCCTGTTCACCAGCGACCCGGTTCCCTCGGCCGCCTGAGCGGTGCGCCCGCCCGGGCGCGGGGGAGCGCAGGGGCCCGGCCGGGTCGTCATCCCGGCCGGGCCCCTCGGCGTGCCCGACGGGTCAGGCCCGGCCGGCGGCGCCGACCAGCGGCCGGTGGCAGGCCACCGTACGGCCGGGGGCGATCAGCCGTGCCGCCGGTTCCTCGGTCGCGCAGCGGGCGTCCGCGAGCGGGCAGCGGGTGCGGAAGCGGCAGCCGCTGGGCGGGGCGAGCGGGGAGGGCGGGTCGGCGGGGAGCAGGCCGGTGTCGCGCAGCGGGCGGCCGGGTTCGGGGACGGCGGCCAGCAGGGCGGCGGTGTACGGGTGGGCGGGGGCGGCGAGCACCGCCTCGGTGGGGCCGCGCTCGCAGATCCGGCCGAGCTGGAGGACCGCGACCTCGTCGCTCACCGCCCGGACCACGCCGAGGTCGTGGGAGATGAACAGACCGGCCAGGCCGCGCTCCTCGGTGAGCCCGCGCAGCAGGTTGAGCACGGTCGCCTGGGCCGAGACGTCGAGCGCGGAGACCGCCTCGTCGGCGATCAGCACGCGCGGCCCGGCGGCCAGCGCCCGGGCGATGGCGACGCGCTGGGCCTGCCCGCCGGAGAGCTGGTGGGGCCGGCGGTCGCCGAACAGGGCGGGCGGCAGGCCGACGGCCTCCAGCTGCCGGGCGACGGTCTGCTCGCGGTCGCGGGCCGGGTCGGGGTGGGCGTCGAGCGGCTCGGCGACGAGGTCGCGGACCCGGCGGCGCGGGTTGAGGGAGGAGAGCGGGTCCTGGAAGACCATCTGGAGGCGGGGCCGGACGGCCCGCAGCGCGCGCGGGGAGAGCGCGGCGAGGTCGGTGCCGTCGAGGGTGACGGTGCCGGTGGTGGGCGGGGGCAGCCGCAGCAGGGCCTTGGCGATGCTGCTCTTGCCGGAGCCGGACTCGCCGACCAGGGCCAGGGTGCGGCGCGGGTACAGCGCCAGGTCGACGCCGCTGACGGCGTGCAGCGGGCCGGAGCGGGTGCGGTGGACGACGCCGAGCCCGGTGGCCTCCAGGACGGCCGTCGGGGCGGGGGCGGCTTCGGGGGCGGTGGTCATGCCGCGGGCTCCGGTTCCTCGGGGGCGGTGGTGTCGGCCGCGCTGAGCGGGAAGTGGCAGTCGGCGGTGTGGCCGTCCGCGTCGGTGTGCCTCGGCGGCCGGGCCGTGGTGCACAGCTGCGTGGCCCGCTCGCAGCGCGGGGCGAAGGGGCAGCCGGCGGCGGGCCGGCCGAGGTCGGGCGGCGAGCCGGGGATGGCGGGCAGGGTGCGCCGCAGCGGGCCGGTGACCCGCGGGACGGAGCGCAGCAGGGCCGCGGTGTACGGGTGCCGGGGGCGGGCGGTGACGGCCTCGGTGGGCCCGGTCTCGACGATCCGGCCGCCGTACATCACGGCGATGCGCCGGGCCCGTCCGTACAGCAGGCCGATGTCGTGGGTGATCAGCAGGGTGGCGAGGCCGCGGTCGAGCCGGTGCTGGTCGAGCAGGTCGAGGACGGTGCGCTGGACGGTGACGTCGAGGGCGGTGGTCGGTTCGTCGGCGAGCAGCAGGGCGGGCTCGCCGGCCAGGGCGGCGGCGATGCCGACCCGCTGGCGCAGGCCGCCGGAGAGCTCGTGCGGGTGGGCGCGGGCGCGCCGGGCCGGGTCGGGAACGTCGACGGCGGCGAGCAGGTCGGCGGCGGTGCGCAGCCGTTCGCGCCGGGACAGGCGGCGGCGGTTGGTGATCGCCTCGGTGACCTGGTCGGCGATCCGGACCACCGGGTTGAGCGAGGTCATCGGGTCCTGGTGGACCATGGCGATGCCGGTGCCGAGCAGCTCGGCGCGGCGGGCGGGGGTGGCGGTGAGCAGGTCCTCGCCGTTCAGCCGGACCTCGCCGGTGGCGACGCTCCTGGTGGTACGGGCCCCGACGCCGAGGACGGTACGGGCGAGCACGGACTTGCCGGAGCCGGACTCGCCGACCACGCCGAGGCACTCGCCGGCCGCGACGGTGAGGCTGACGCCGTGCAGGACGTGCAGCGTCCGCCCGTCGGGGGTGTGCAGGACGGTGTCCAGCGAGCGGACGTCGAGGACGGGGGCGGAGGTCATCCGCGCGCTCCCTTCGTGGTGCCGGGCTTCGCGGCGGCGGGAGCGCCCGAACGCAGGTGCTCCCCGAGGTAGTTGAGGGCGAGGACGGTCAGGCAGAGCACCGCCGCGGGCGCCAGCGAGATCCACGGGGCGCTGCCGAGGACGGTGCGGCCCTCGGCGATGATGCCGCCCCAGGAGGGCTCCGGCGGGCGCAGCCCGAAGCCGAGGAAGCTGAGCGAGCCCTCGGCGACGATGGCGGCCGTGGTGGCGGTGAAGGCGAAGGTGACGGCGGCCGGGGCGACGTGCGGGACGATCTCGCGGCGCAGCACGCGCAGCGGGGCGGTGCCGATCATCCGGGCGGCCTGGACGAAGCCGCGCTCGGCGAGCGAGAGCACGACGGCGCGCACCACCCGGGTGAAGTGCGGGACGGTGAACAGGCCGATCAGCGTGCCGATCACGGTGAGGCCGGGCCCGCGCAGCGAGACCGTGATCATCACCAGGATCAGGCTGGGCACGGACATCAGCAGGTCGATCACGAAACCGATCGCCCTGTCGACCGGGCCGCGGAACCAGCCGGCGGCGAGGCCGAGGGTGCCGCCGCCGAGCAGCCCGACCAGGATGGTCAGGGCGGCGACGGTGAAGGAGGCGCGGGCGCCGGCGACGGTGCGTTGCAGGACGTCGCGCCCGGAGCCGTCGGTGCCCAGCCAGTGGCCGGGGCCGGGGGCGGCGGAGGGGTGGGCGAAGTCGCCGTGCAGCGGGTCGAAGCCGGGCAGCAGCGGCAGCAGCAGGGCGGCGAGGGCGAGGACGGCCAGCCAGGCCGCGGCGGCGAGCACGCCGACGGGCGGGCGGCGGCGGGCGGTGCGTGCCGCCTCGGCGGCCGGGGCGGCCGGGGCGGCCACGGCGGCCGTCTCGGCAGTGGTCTCGGCGGTGGTCTCAGCGGTGCTCATGGGCGATCCTCGGGTCGATCGTGCGGTACAGCAGGTCGACCGCGAAGGTGGCCGCGACCACGCCGACGGCGCTGACCACCACCACGGCCTGGACGACCGGGAAGTCCCGGCCGGCGATGGCGGCGGAGGCCAGGCTGCCGACGCCGGGCACCGCGAACAGCGACTCGACCAGCACCGAGCCGCCGAGCGAGGTGCCGATGCCGATCCCGAGCAGCGTCACCAGCGGCAGGCTGGAGGGCCGCAGGGCGCGGCGCAGCAACAGCCGGGTGGTGCCCATGCCGCGGCTGCGGGCGGCGGCGATGTACGGCTGGTCGAGGGTGTCGAGCAGCTGCCCGCGCAGGGTGCGGGTGAAGACGGCGGCCTCGGTGAGGCCGAGGGTGAGCGCGGGCAGCACCAGGTGGCGCAGGTTCTCGGCCGGGTCCTCGGTGAACGGGGTCCAGCCGGTGGCGGGCAGCAGGCGCAGCTGGACGGCGGCGACCCAGACCAGCAGCAGGCCGAGGGCGAAGCCCGGGACGGCGAGCCAGCCGAAGGTGCCGGCGGTGGCGATCCTGTCGAAGGTGCCGCCGGGCCGCCAGGCGGACAGCAGGGCGACGGGCACGGCGATGCAGAGCGCCACCAGCTGGGCGGCGAGGAACAGTTCGAGGGTCACGGGGATGCGGTCGGCCAGCTCGGTGGTGACGGCGGCGCCGCTGGACAGCGAGTGGCCGAGGTCGCCGTGCAGGGCGTCGGCGATCCACTGCCAGGTGGCGGCGAAGACGTTGCGGTCCAGGCCGAGCCCGGCCTCGTACGCGGAGATCTGCTCGGGGGTGGCGGTGGGGCCGAGGGCGGCGACCGCGGGCGAGCCGGGCATCAGGTGGGGCAGGGCGAGGGCGGCGAGGGCGACCAGCAGCAGCACGGCCGCGGCCCGGCCGACCTGCCCGCCGTAGCGCAGGAAGGTCCGGACGCCGGGGGTCACCGCTTCACCCACAGGGTGGCGGGGGAGACGTTGACGACGGTGCGCCTGGACAGGTCGGGCAGGCCGCCGACCTTGGCGGCGGCGAGGAAGCCGGTGCTGTTCTCGGTGAGGAAGGCCATCGGCACCTCGTCGACGACCCGCCGGGCGGCCCGGTCGTAGGCGGCCGACCGCTGGGCGGCGTCGGTGGAGGCGCGGCCCTCGGCGATCGCCTTTCCGGCCTCGGGATCGGACCAACTCGTGAAGTTCAAGGGCGAGTCGGGGAGGTAGAGGCTGCCGAGCGCGGTGTCGGTGTCGCCGAACAGGCTGGTGACGAAGTCCATCACCTGGAACTTGCGCTGGAACATCGCCGTGCCCAGGCTCGCGCTGTCGAGCGGCTTGACGGTCATCCTGATCCCGGCCTCGCCGAGCATCTGCTGGAGCACGGTGGCGCGCTGCTGGCCCTCGGGGCGGCTGTCGACGAGGTAGTCGAACGCGAGGTCGGGGTGGCCGGCCTCGGCGAGCAGGGCGCGGGCCCTGGCCACGTCGCGGGGCGGGTGGCCGGCGGCGGTGTGGTACGGGGAGCGGGAGCCGATCGGGCCGTTGGCGACGGAGCCCTGGCCGAGGTAGACGACCTTCTCCAGGGCCTCGCGGTCGATCGCGTAGCGCACCGCCTGGCGGACCCGCACGTCGTCGAAGGGCGCCGCCTTGGTGTTGAACAGGACGGTGCTGGTGGCGCCGGGCCCGGTGGCGGTGCGCAGCCCGTCGGCGGCGGCCTGCTTGAGCTGGCCGGGCGTCTCGGCCCAGATCAGGTCGGTGTCGCCGGAGCGCAGAGACTGGTAGCGGCTGTCGGTGTCGGGCAGCACCCGGTAGACGAGCTTGTCGGCGTGGCCCCTGGCGCCCCAGTACGCCGGGTTGCGGGTCAGCGTGACGGAGACTCCGGGCTGCACGCTCTCCACGGTGTACGGGCCGGAGCCGACGGCGGGGGAGTCGCCGGCCGGGGCCTCGGAGACGTAGCCGAGGGCGCGGGTGAACAGGTTCGGGAAGGCCGCGTCGGGCGCCCTGAGGGTGAAGGAGACGGTGGTCGGTCCGGTGACGGCGGTGGTGGCGATGGTGGCCGCGTCGGTGGCGCAGGCGCACTTGCTCTCCGGCTTGGCGAGCCGGGCCACGTGGTCGGCGACGGCCCGGGCGTCCAGCGGCTTGCCGTCGCTGAAGGTGACGCCCTCGCGCAGGTCGAGGGTCCAGACGGTGGCGTCCGGGTTGGAGGCGAAGGACCGCGCGAGGTAGGGCTGCACGCTGCCGTTGTCGCCGTTGACCATCAGCGGGTCGTACAGGGCGTTGGCGAGGACCATCAGCGGCATCGAGGTCAGGGTGCCGTCGGCGGGGTCGAGCTTGGCGAACGGCCGGTCCAGGCCGATCCTGAGGGTGCCGCCGTCCACCGCCGGTCCGTCGCCCGCCGCGCCGGCGGTGTTCCCGGCGGCGGCGCCACCGCCGGTCAGCGCGTCGTCGGAGGCGGAGCAGGCGGTGAGGGAGAGCGCGGCGCTCAGGGCCGCCGATGCCAGGAGGTAGTGGCGCTTCATGGTTCCTCGGTTCGGGGGAATGGGGGGCGGCCCGGGGGAGGTCGGCCGCCGACGCCCCACACCATTCCGGAAGTGGCAGTACTGCCAAAAGGCAGTTATGCAAATTCCGGATGACGACGATCGGAAGAGTCGGCGCCCGCCTTGAGCGAGCCCGGCCGGTCGTGATTCGGTACTGCCAGCGGCCCCCTCGGCGGTGGCCCACGCCCACTCAACCCACCGAGAGGAAACGGAAGAACGATGCAGGGGACGGACACCGTGGCGGAGCCGGGCATGCGCGACCGCAAGAAGGCGCGCACCCGCGACAGCATCCGCACCGCGGCGCTCGACCTCTTCGAGGAGCAGGGCTACGAGCGCACCACCGTGGACCAGATCTGCCGCCGCGCCGACGTCGCCCACCGCACCTTCTTCCGCTACTACCCGGCCAAGGAGGCCCTGCTGTTCGGCTGGGACTTCGGCCACGTCGTGCTCGACGCCTTCGCCGCCGCCCCCGCCGAGCTCCCGCTCTGGGCCGCACTCGAACACGCCGTGACCGCCACCGGCGGCCGGCTGGAGGAGCCCGTCGAGCACACCGAGCGCCGCCGCCGGCTGCGCCGCGGCCTGCTCGACGTCCACTCGGTGCACAACTACGCCCTGGTCGTCATCGACGCCTTCACCGAAGGCACCGTCACGGTCGCGGCCGAACGGCTCGGCACCGATCCGGCCACCGACCTGCGCCCGGCGGCGTTCGGCGCGCTGTTCGGCGGCATGGTGCGGCGCCACGTCCTGATCGGCCAGGACACCGGCACGCTGGCCGACTGGGTCAGGGCCTACCGGGACGTGCTCGGCACCGCCGACTGACCGACGACCGACCCCCCCTCCCGGACGCGCCGCAGGCCGTCCGGACGGCACCGCACGCCCACCTGCCCCCGTGCGCGGTCCGCCGCGCGCACCCGCACACCCTTCGCACTTCCCGAAAGGCCCCCGCATGTCCCTGGTCAACTTCCGCGACCCCGCCACGCTCACCGACCCCGAGGGCCGGTGGATCCGCCCCGGTGCGCTGTTCCGCTCCGCCCAGCCCTTCCCCCGCGCCGACGGGGCCACCGTCGCCCAGCTGCGCGCGCACGGCATCACCACCGTCGTCGACCTGCGCGGCGAGGCCGAGAGCAGCCCCGAGGACTGGGCCGCCGTCGAGGCGGCCGGCCTCACCGTCGTCGCCGCCCGGATCGATCCGAGCAACGACGAACTCGCGCGGGCCATGCGGACCATGACCACCGCCGAGGACCTCGGCGCCTTCTACCTGCTGATGGCCGAGTCCGCGCCGCAGGCCGTCGCGGCCGCCGTCGAGGCCGCCGCCCGCCCCGGCGGGGTGCTGGTGCACTGCGCCGCCGGCAAGGACCGCACCGGGCTGCTCACCGCGCTGCTGCTGGAACTGCTCGGGGTGCCCGCCGAGGAGATCGTCACCGACTACGCCCGCACCAACGAGGCGATCCAGCAGATCTGGGCCGGACTCGCCGACCGCAACCGCGCCGCCCTGAACGAGGTCGAGGCCGGCCGCATGGTCGTCCCCGCCCCGCTGCTGGAGGCCCCCGCCGGGGCGATGACCGGCTTCCTCGCCCTGGTCCACGGCACGTACGGCGACGCCGCCGGCCTCCTGGCCGCCTGCGGGGTCACCCCCGGGACCGTGGAGGCCTTCCGGGCCAAGGCCGCCGCACCGGCCGCCGCGCCGGGCGCCGCCCGCACCGGGGCCGCCGGGGTGACGGCATGACGACGGCCCTGCTGCACCACACCGACGGCACCCCGTTCCGCGACCTCAACCACAACGGCACCATGGAGCCCTACGAGGACCCGCGGCTGCCCGTCGAGGAGCGGGTCGAGGACCTGCTCGGCCGGATGACGGTGGAGGAGAAGGCCGCGCTGATGCTGCACGGCCGGATGCTCCCCGGCGAGCACCCGCCGTTCCCCTCCGGCGCGCACCTGATCACCGAACGCGGCCTCACCCACTTCGCCATGATGGCCGTCCCGGACCCGCGCGCGATGGCCGCCTGGAACAACCACGTCCAGGACCTCGCCGCGGCCGGCCGGCTGGGCATCCCCGTCACCCTCTCCTCCGACCCGCGGCACGGCTTCACCGCCAACCCCGCCACCGCGTTCACCGGCGGCGGCTTCAGCACCGGCCCCGAGCCGATCGGCCTCGCCGCCACCGACGACGCCGACCTGGTGCGCCGCTACGCCGACCTGATCCGCCGCGAGCTGCGCGCCGTGGGCATCCGGGTCGCCCTCCACCCGATGGCGGACCTCGCCACCGAGCCGCGCTGGGCCCGGATCAGCGGCACCTTCGGGGAGGACCCGGAGCGCGCCTCGCGCATGATCACCGCCTACGTCGAGGGCCTCCAGGGCGAGCGGATCGGCCCGGACAGCGTCGCCTGCATGACCAAGCACTTCCCCGGCGGCGGCCCGCAGGCCGGCGGCGAGGACTCGCACTTCGCCGCCGGGCGCCGACTGGCCTACCCCGGCGGCGAGTTCGAGACCCACCTGCGCCCCTTCGAGGCCGCCTTCGCCGCGGGCACCGCGCAGATCATGCCCGCCTACGCGATCCCCTCCGGCAGCGGCCTCGCCGAGGTCGGAGCCACCTTCAACCGGGACGTCGTCACCGGCCTGCTGCGCGGGCGCTACGGTTTCGACGGCGTGGTCTGCACCGACTTCAACGCCCTCACCGGCATGAGCGTGCCCGGTGTGGGCACCCTGCCGCCCCGGCACTGGGGCGTCGAGGAGCTGACGGTCGCCGAGCAGGTCGTGCTCACCCTGGACGCGGGCGCCGACCAGCTCGGCGGCGAGACCGACCCGGAGCTGATCCTCGGCGCCGTGCGGTCCGGTGCGGTCACCGAGGCCCGGCTCGACGCCTCGGCCCGCCGCATCCTGCGGGACAAGTTCCGCCTCGGCCTGTTCGACGACCCGTACGTCGACCCGCGGGCCGCCGCCGACCTGGTCGGCTCCCCGGAGGGCCGGGCGCTCGGCCGCGAGGCCCAGCGCCGCTCGGTGGTCCACCTGTCCGGCGCGCCGCGCCCGGCCGCCCGGCTGTACGTCGAGGGCGTCGACCCGGCCGTCGCGGCCGGGTACGGCACCGTCGTGGACCACCCGGGCGAGGCCGACCTGGCCGTCGTCCGGCTCGCCACCCCGTACGAGCGGCGCGAGGGCCTGCTGGAACAGCACTTCCACGGCGGCTCCCTGGAGTTCGACCCGGCCGAGGCCGACCGGCTCACCGCGCTGGCGGCCGCCGTCCCCACGGTCTTCGCCGCCCAGCTGGAACGGCCCGCCGTGCTCACCCCGCTCGCCCCGCACGCGGCCCTGCTGATCGGCGAGTTCGGCGCCGCGGACGAGGTGGTGCTGGACGCCGCGCTCGGCCGCGCCCCGATGACGGCGACCCTCCCGTTCGACCTGCCCGCCTCCGACGCCGCCGTGGCTGCCTCCCGCGAGGACGTGCCGTTCGACACCGAGGCGCCGCTCTTCCGCTGCGGCCACCGGGTGGGCTGAGCTCCGCCGCGCTCGTGCGTCGCCGCAGCGGCGGCGGGCTCGCGGGCGTGGTCCGGTACCGGGCGGTGGCCGACGGGCAGTGAGCCCGTACCGGGGGCGCGGACTGCGGCGGCCCGCCGGGGCCGCGTCGCCGTGCCGGGCCCGGGCCGGGCTCGCTACGCTGGCCGCGCGGGGCTGCGGGTCCGGTGGCCCGGGGACGGACCGGAGGGCCGGGTTGGTGACTGACCACACGACGGGGCGGCGGTGGCTGCCGGTGCTCGCCGCCTGCTGGCTCTGCTTCGCCGTGCTCGCGGCGGTGGTCGCCGTCCACGGCTGGCGGCCGTTCGGCTTCGAGCGGGCCGCGATCGACTGGGCCGTCGCCCACCGGCCGTCGGCCGCCCGTACGGTGGCGATGGCCGTGACCTCCCTCGGCACCGGCGCCTTCCCCTACCTCCTCGCGCTGGCCGCGGGCGTCATCGCCGCCCGCGCCGCGCGCCCGCCGACCCGCGGCGGGGCTGCGGTCGTGCTGCTCCTGCCCGTGCTGTGGCTGGCCCTGGGGCAGCTGGTGCGGCAGGGGCTGATGCACGCCTTCGGCCGTCCCCGGCCCCCCGTGGCGGACTGGGCGTTCGCCCCCGACGGCTTCGCCTTCCCCTCCGGCCACGCCTTCACCGGGGCCCTGTGCGCGGGCCTGTTCGCGCTGGCTGTCGCCCGTGCGCGCCCCTCGGCGGCCCGCCCGGCCGCCGTCGGCGCGGTGCTGTTCGCCGTCGTGATCGGCCTCAGCCGGATCTACCTGGGCGTGCACTGGCCGCTGGACGTCGTGGGCGGCTGGCTGCTCGCCGTCGGGTGGCTCGCCCTGGGCGCTGTCCTCCGGGGTCGGAACCGCTGAGGCGGGGGCGGGGCTGGTGATGCCTGGTTGCTCGCCGGGTGCGGCCTGCGCCGGCCCCGGCGACTCGCCGACGACGAGCCGTCAGGAGCCCGCGCCGCCGGAGTGTTTCAGGTCCGCACGGGCCCGCAGGAACACGAGGGAGTCGGGGTCGTCCTCGGAAGTGCGGGTCTCCGATCGCGACGTGGATCCAGGTCGCGGCCGCCCGGCCAGGGGGATCGCCCGGGAGCAGCCGGAGGGCTTCGATGTGCGGTCGGCCTCTCGCGTTCGGCGGCTGTCCGTGCCGCCTCCGTGGTCTCAGAGCGGCGGGTTGGGCCGGGCCAGCCCGTGGTCGTAGGCGAAGATCACCGCCTGGACGCGGTCGCGGGCGCCGATCTTGGCCATCACCCGGCTGACGTGGGTCTTGACCGTCGACTCCGCGAGGACCAGCCGGCGGGCGATCTCGCTGTTGCTCCAGCCGCGGGCGACGGCCACCAGGATCTCGTGCTCGCGCTCGGTGAGGGCGCTCAGCCGGGCGTCCTCGGCCGGGGCGGCGCCCGCCGGGCGGGCCGGCAGGTGGTGGGCGTACGCGTCGAGCAGGCGCCGGGTGATCGCCGGGGCCACGACGGCGTCGCCGCCCGCCACCGCGCGGATCCCGGAGAGCAGCTCCTCGGGGCGGGCGTCCTTGAGGAGGAAGCCGCTGGCGCCGGCCCGCAGGGCGGAGTGGGCGTACTCGTCGAGGTCGAAGGTGGTCAGCACGAGGATGCGGGAGCGGCCGCCGGAGGCGACGATCCGGCGGGTGGCCTCGATGCCGTCCATGCCGGGCATCCGGATGTCCATCAGCACGACGTCGGGGCGCAGGTCGGCGGTGAGCCGGACGGCCTCGGCGCCGTGCGCGGCCTCGCCGACGACCTCGGTGTCGGGCTGGCTCTCCAGCAGCATGCGGAAGCCGTAGCGCTGCAACGGCTGGTCGTCCACGATCAGCAGGGTGGTCACGTCGGGTCGCCTGTCGGGTCGGGGGTGAGGTCGAGCACGGCCTCCACGGTCCATCCTGCCCCGGGGCCCGGCCCCGCGGTGACGGTGCCGCCGTACAGGGCCGCGCGCTCCCGTATCCCGGCGAGGCCGTGGCCCTCGCGGGCCGGCCGCCCGGGCGCGGCGGTGCCCCCGGGCGGGCCGCTGTCCTGCACGCGCACCCGCAGCCGGGCGTCCCCGCAGGTCAGGGTGACCCGGGCCCGGGTGGCGGGGCCGGCGTGCCGCAGGCTGTTGGTGAGCGACTCCTGGACGATCCGGTAGGCCATCAGCTGGACGCCGCGGTCCAGGCCCGCCAGGTCCCCGGCGGCGGTGTACACCACCTGGGGCCCGGCCGCCCGGATGCGGTCGCACAGCCCGTCGAGGTCGGCGATGCCCGGCTGCGGGGTGAACTCGGCGGCCTCCTCGCCCTGGTCGCGCAGGACGCCGAGCATCCGACGCAGTTCGCCGAGCGCCTGGCGGCTGGTGTCGCCGATCAGCAGCAGTGCCTCGCGCCCGCGCTCGGGGGAGGCCTGAGCCGCGTACGCGCCGCCGTCGGCGAGGGTGACGATGACGGACAGGTTGTGGCCGATGATGTCGTGCATCTCCCGGGCCACCCGGGTGCGCTCGGTGACGGCGGCCAGCCGGCTGCGCTGGTCGCGCTCGATCTCCAGGCGGGCCGCACGCTCGCGCAGCCCGGCGAGCTGGGCACGCCGCACCCGTACCGCGATGCCCAGGGCGACGGCCGCCGTCGCGGCGCTGAACAGGAAGAACAGCGCGTCGCCGACGGGCAGGTCGGCGGACACCTCCGCGGCGACCAGGGACGTCGCCGCGGCCATCGCCGCGCACGCCCACGCCAGGTGCCGCAGGCGCCCGTGCAGGGCCAGGCTGTAGAGCGCGACGAGCAGCGCGGCGTCGGCGCGCAGCGCGGCGCCCAGCGACCACTGGACGACGAAGACGGTCATGATCGCCGCGAACGCCGCCGTCGGGCGCCGGCGGCGCCACAGCAGGGGCAGCACGAGCCCGGCCTGCACGGCGAGCATGGCGGCCGGCGGCAGCCGGGTGAAGTGGATCCGGTGCTCGCGGTCGTGGTCGACCTCGGGGTGGAGCAGGTCCGGCAGGCAGAACAGCAGGAGGACCGCGAGGACCACCGCGGCGTCCAGGACCCACGGGTGGGCCCGGTCGGCCTGCCGGACCCGCTGGCCCAGGCCGGCCAGCCGCGCGAACGCCGGGTGCGCGGAGAACGGGTCGGCCCCCGAAGGGCCGGTACCGGAGGACGGGTCGGCGCCGGACGGCGTTCCGGGCCGCCCCGGCGCCCGGGTGTCGAGGCGGCTCACGGGCGTCACCTGTCGATCGGGGAGACGGGGAGGGTGTGCGGCACCCGGCGGGCCGGGCACCGCACCGGAGTCTGTCAGACGTCGCTGCGCACCAGCCGCACCGCTGCGCCCGCCAGGGCGAGCACCGTCCACAGCAGGAAGACCGCGAGCCCCACGCCGGGCGACAGCGTGCCCGCGTCGTGGTGCAGGGCGAACATCGCCTCGCCCGCATGGCTGGGCAGGTAGGGGCTGATGTGGTCCTGCCAGGCCGTGGGCAGCAGCGAGACCAGGCCGGGGACCAGCATCAGCGTGGCCACCAGCACCGAGATGCCGCCGGCCACGGAGCGCAGCAGCGCCCCCAGGGCGACGCCGATCACGCCGACGAGCGCCAGGTAGAGGCCCGCGCCCAGCAGGCCGCGCACGGCCCCGGCGCTGGAGAGGTCCATCGCCACGCGGGTGCCGGCCAGGATGCCGCTGTCGACGAGGAAGGCGACGAACGCGCCGGCGGTGCCGAGCAGCAGGGCGATCACGCCGAACACCGCCGCCTTGGACCACAGGACGGGCAGCCGCCGGGGCACGGCGGCCAGGGTCGAGCGGATCATGCCGGTCGGGTACTCGCCCGCGGCGGTCAGCACGCCGAGCACACCGAGCGCGAGCTGGGCGAAGTTGGTGCCGAACAGGGACAGGCTCAGCGCGCTGGCGTCGGCGAAGTCGCGGTCCAGGTGCCGGCCGGAGTCGAGCCTGGACTTGAACTGGACGGCGGCGATCAGGCCGAACGCGACCAGGAACAGCAGGGCCAGGCCGAGGGTGATCCAGGTGGAGCGCAGGGACCACAGCTTGGCCCACTCCGAGCGCAGCACGCGTGCACCGGTGACCTTGTGGACGGGGCGCGCGGGGCCGCCGCGGCCGGCGGGCGTGGCGGTGGGGTTCGGGGCGAGGGTGCTCATGCCGCGCTCCTCGGGGCATCGGTGGCGGTGCCGGCGGTGGCGGCGCCCGCGGTGGCGGGCGTGCCGGCGGCGGCGTTGGTCGTGCCGTGGTACTCCACGGCGTCCCGGGTCAGGTCCATGAAGGCCTCCTCCAGGGAGACCGTGCGGGTGGCGAGCTCGAACAGGGCGATGCCGTGGGCGGCGGCGGTCAGCCCGATCTCCCGGGCGGTGCGGCCGGTGACCAGCAGCTCCTCGGAACCGGAGCGCCCGGTGATCTCCACACCGGGGCCGGCCAGCAGGGAGCGCAGCCGGGCCGGGTCGGCGCTGGCCACCGTGACGGCGTTGCCGCCGGCCTGGCGGACGAGGTCCTGCACGGTGGTGTCGGCCAGCAGCCGGCCCCGCCCGACGATGATCAGGTGGTCGGCGACGAGGGCGACCTCGCTCATCAGGTGGGAGGAGACGAAGACGGTGCGCCCCTCGGCGGCGAGCGAGGTGAGGAGGTTGCGGATCCACAGCACGCCCTCGGGGTCGAGGCCGTTGACCGGTTCGTCCAGCATCACCGTCGCCGGGTCGCCCAGCAGGGCGGCCGCGATGCCCAGCCGCTGGCCCATGCCGAGCGAGAACGCCCCGGCCCGCTTGCGCGCCACCGACCGCAGGCCGGTCAGCTCGATGACCTCCTCGACGCGGCGGCGGGGGATGCCGTGGGTGTGGGCCTGGGCCATCAGGTGGTTGAACGCCGAGCGGCCGGGGTGGACCGACCGCGCCTCCAGCAGTGCGCCGACCTCCCGGAGGGGCGCGGCGTGCTCGGCGTAGCGGCGGCCGTTGACGCGCACCGAGCCGGCGGTCGGCGCGTCCAGTCCGACGATCATCCGCATGGTGGTGGACTTGCCCGCGCCGTTGGGCCCGAGGAAGCCGGTGACCGTCCCCGGCCGGACCGTGAAGTCCAGCCGGTCGACGGCGGTCTTCTCCCCGTACCGCTTCGTCAGCTGGTGCGCCTCGATCATCGCTCGTCCTCGTCCTCGGGCTCGTGGGCCGGGCCGTCCCGGCTGCCGGTGGGTTCCACGCTAGGTGCGGCGGCGCGGCGTTCCGCGGTACCCGGGGCCCGTCCTCGCCGCACGCGTGGTACCCGGGTACCACGGCCGGGCTCAGTCCAGGCCGCGCCCCCGCCGGAACCGCTCGGTGAGGGCGTCCGGGGCGAGGATCGGCGCCGGGTAGTCGGGAGCGGGGTCGAGCAGCCAGGGACGGTGCACGGACGGGCCGGGCAGGTGCGCGAGTTCGGGCACCCAGCGGCGCACGTACGCCCCGTCCGGGTCGTAGCGGTCGGCCTGGCGCAGCGGGTTGAGCACCCGGTTGGGGCGGGTGTCGGTGCCGGTGCCGGCGACCCACTGCCAGTTGAGCTGGTTGTTGGCGACGTCGCCGTCCACCAGCAGGGCGAGGAAGTGGGCGGCGCCGATCCGCCAGTCCAGGTACAGGGACTTGGCGAGGAAGCCGGCCGTCACCAGCCTGGCCCGGTTGTGCATCCAGCCCTCCTCGGCGAGCTGGCGCATCCCGGCGTCGACGATCGGATAGCCGGTGCGGCCGCGCCGCCAGGCCTCGGCCTCGCGCTCGTCCCGGTGCCAGCGGTCCTCCCGGGCCCGGTAGTCGCGGTGGGCGGCGTCCGGGCGGGCGGCCAGCACCTGGTAGTGGAAGTCGCGCCAGGCGAGCTGCCGGACGAAGGCCTGCGCGCCCTCGCCGCCGTGCCGCAGGGCGCGCTCGACGAGTTCGGTGGGGGACAGGCAGCCGAAGTGCAGGTACGGGGAGAGCCGGGAGGTGGCGTCCGCGGCGAGGTCGTCGTGCACCCCGGCGTACGCGTCGAGGTCCCAGCGCCGCCACCGCCGCCTGGCCGCGCTCTCGCCCCCCGGCGGCAGCGCGGGCGACAGCGGCCGGGTGCGCGGCAGCTCCTCGCCGCCGATGCCGTCCGGGGTGTCGACCGCCCGCGGTGCGCCCAGCACGGTGCGGCGGGGCGCCTGCTGCCAGGCGCGGTGGTACGGGGTGAAGACCGCGTAGTGGTCCCGCCCGGCCGGGGTGATCCGGCCCGCCGGGAGGACCGTCAGCGAGGCGTCGTGGACGTGCAGCCGCTCGCCGAACAGGGCGCGCAGCCGGGCCTCCCGCCGCTGCGCGAAGGCGCTGACACCGGCGGCGACGTGCACGGTGGCGGTACCGGTCCCGGCGCCGACGGCGGCCTCGGCCTCGGCGGCGGCCCGGGCGGCCTGCTCGGCGGGCTCGCCGCGGCGCACGACCAGCCGGGAGCCGGCCCGGCGCAGTGCGGCGTCCAGGTCGGCCAGGCAGTCGGCCAGGAAGGCCTGCCGGTTGGGCGCGGCGAACCCGGCTTCCTCGACGGCCGGGTCCAGGACGAACAGCGGGACGACCCGCTCGGCCGCGGACCGGGCGGCGTGCAGCACGGGGTTGTCGTGCAGCCGCAGGTCCTGGGTGAACAGCGCGATCGATACGGTCACGGGGGCGCCTCGCAGGTGGTGCCGTCGGGGTCCGGACAGTCCTACCGGATCGGCCGAGCCGGCCGCGACGCGCGTTCGCCCGAACGGCCCAGCGGCTACGGGCGCCGACGGCAGGCGCCCCGTCTCGATCGTCGGACTCGGCACCTGGCAGCTCGGCGCGGACTGGGGGGACGTCCGGGAGGAGGAGGCGCTGGCCGTGCTGGACGCCTCGGTGGACGCCGGCGTCGCCCTCTTCGACACCGCCGACGTCTACGGCGACGGCCGCAGCGAGCGGCTGATCGGCCGCTTCCTGAAGGACCGCCCGGACGCCGGGGTGTTCGTCGCCACCAAGTTCGGCCGCCGGGCCGAGCAGCGGCCCGAGCACGACAACCTGGCCGACTTCCGCGCGTGGGCCGACCGTTCACGGGACAACCTGGGCGTGGAGCGGCGCGACCTGGCCCAGCTGCACTGCCCGCCGACGCCCGTCTACGCCACGGACGAGGTGTTCGACGCCCTGGACACCCTGGTGGACGAGGGCCGGATCGCCGCCTACGGGGTGAGCGTGGAGACCTGCGCCGAGGCGCTGACCGCGATCGCCCGCCCCGACGTCGCGAGCGTCCAGATCATCCTGAACGCGTTCCGCCTCAAGCCGCTGGAGCGGGTGCTGCCCGCCGCCGAGGCGGCCGGGGTGGGGATCCTCGCCCGGGTGCCGCTGGCCTCCGGGCTGCTGTCGGGCCGCTACGACGCGAACACCGTCTTCGGGCCGGACGACCACCGCACCTTCAACCGCCACGGCGAGTCCTTCGACCAGAAGGAGACCTTCTCCGGGGTGGACTACGCGACGGGCGTCGAGGCGGCGGCGGAGTTCGCCGCGCTCGCACCCGGGGGCGCGAGCGCGGCGCAGACGGCGTTGCGCTGGGTGGCCCGGCAGCCGGGCGTCACGATGGTGATCCCCGGTGCCCGCAACGTGGCACAGGTCCGGGCCAACGCGGCCGCCGGCGGGCTGCCGCCGCTGCCGCCGGCCACCCTGGCCGCCGTGCGGGAGCTGTACGACCGGCGGATCCGGGCCCGGGTGCACGCCCGCTGGTGACGGCGGACGCGGCCCGTCACGGGGACCGGCGGTGCGCCCCGGCGCGGGGGGCCCGGCGGTCCGGATCCCGGCCCTCCTCGCGGTCGGTGGGCTCGCGCCCCGGAGGGCGCGGACCGTCGCCGTCGGGAGTGTGCCAGGAGTCGGCGCGGGCCGCCGGGGCACCCCTGGCCGGCCCCGGCCGTCGGCGGTTCAGGTAGCGGCTGCCCCAGGCGAACGCGCCGATCAGCAGCACGGCGATGGCCAGGGCGGGCACGGCGACGGCGATCAGGGAAGGCCCGTCGGCCGTGGCTGCAGGCGGTGGGTTGGTCATGGTCCGTTCCTCTCCTCGTGGTCCGTCCGCTGTTCCGACGGCGGGCCCGGCCCCGGGGGGAGGTCCGGGGCCGGGGCGCCGCGTGAGACCCGCCTACCCCACCGGCCCGGGGGCATGCCCCTCGCCCGCTCAGGCGAGCAGCCGCGCGAGGGCGGCGTCGAGGTCCAGGTGCTCGGACTCGGAGCCGGCCGGTACCAGCCGGTAGGAGTCCAGCAGGAAGGCCGCCACCACCTCCCCGGGGATGCTGATCACGGCCCGCGCGCTCGGGGAGCGCAGGGTGACCAGCACCCGGCCCTCCGGCCCGGGGGCGACGGTCACGTCCCCGCAGCCGGCCGGGCCGTGGAGCCCGCGGTCCAGCAGCTCGCGCGCGAAGACCCAGTGCGCCCGGTCGTCCTCGCCGAGCAGGGGGAAGGCCAGGCAGACGGCGTAGGGCGACGCGCTGTCGAACCGCAGCTGCGCCTCCACGGCGACGTCGGGGAACGGGCCTTCGGGCAGGGTGACGGCGGTGGACCAGGAGGTGGCGACGGTCATGCTGTGGACTCCCGTTCTGGCGTGGCACCGGTGGGCCCCGGCCCGGTCGGCCGGTGGCGGCAGCGCTCGGTTACCCGCCCGCCCGGGGCGCATTCCTCACTGCCCGCGCTGGCCGGTCACCGGACCGGATCCGCCGGCCGGGTGGTTTCCGTCCCGTGGGACCGGGCAGTCGCGGGACGACCCCGTTGCCCGGTCGGTCGTCCGTCCGTGCCCCGGTGGCCGGGCCCCGTGCCCGGCCACCGGCGCCGGGCACGCACCGAGGGCCGGGCCGGGGCCTTTACCGCCCGTGCGGGGCCACGTCGACGCGCCCCCGAACCGGAAGGATGTCAACGATGGGAATCGTCATCAGCAGCCCGCTGCCGGAAGGCGACCGCAAGACGGTCGGGACCGCCCTCCAGGGCACCCTGGTCGATCTACTGGACCTCTCCCTGGTCGCGAAGCAGGCGCACTGGAACCTCTACGGCCCGCGGTTCCGCTCCGTCCACCTCCAGCTCGACGAGGTGGTGGCCACGGCACGGGACTTCGCGGACCAGGTGGCCGAGCGCGCGGCGGCCGTCGGGGTCGCCCCGGACGGGAGGGCCGGCACGGTGGCCGCCAGCAGCAGCCTGCCCCCCTTCCCCGAGGGCTGGACGGCGGACAGGACGGTCGTCGAGTACCTGGTGACGGCGTTCGCCGCGGTGATCGAGCGCCTGCGGGCGCGCATCGAGGAGACCGGGCCGGCCGATCCGGTCAGCCAGGACCTGCTGATCGGTCTCACGGCCGCACTCGAGAAGCACAGCTGGATGTTCCAGGCGGAGAACCGGAGCTGAGGAGCCCGGCGGCGGCGCCCGGACCGGCCGCGCCCCGGCCCCTGACCCCGGAGCCCCGCCCCGGCGACCGTACGCCGGGGCGGGGCTCCGGGGTCAGCGCGTGAGCGCCGGGAGCCTCACGGCGCCACGGAGTCGGCCGCGGGCGGCTCGGGCTCCTCGCCCTCGTCCGGCTCCGCCTTGCGCCGGACGTCGGCCGGGGTGGGCGCGGTGATGGAGCGCTCCTCGGCCGAGCGCTCACGGGCGCCGACCGCGCCCCCGGCCTTCGCCCGGACGTCGCGCGGAGTCGGCGCCGTGATGGAGCGCTCCTCGGCCGACCGCTCCCGCGTCGGCTCGTCCGGCTGCGATCCCTGCTCGTCGGATGTGCTCATGGGCTCGTACCCCTTTCCGGTCCTGCGCTTCGACGGTTGGGACACCGGACGGTTGCCCCGGATGCCGGTTTCGAACCGGGCGGGCGGCATCCGGCGTTCCGGGCCCGCCCGGCGCCGGTCGGGCCGGCGCTCGGCCCCCCGACCGTAACCCGGGGCCGGGAGCCGCGCCGCCGGACGCGTCCGAGGCCGGGGCACGGCTCAGGGCCGCCCGCCCCGGTCCTCCCCGGGCTCCCGGTCGTCCGCCGGCTCCCGGCCGCCCCCGGCCGCGGTACCGGCCGTGGAGGACCGGTGGCGGCGGCGCAGGTACCAGACGGCCAGGGCGATGACCACGCCCCCGCCGATCACGAGGGCGAGGACCCGCCCGACGGTGCCCTCGACCCGCGTGTAGGCGGCCCCGGCGAAGTAGCCGAGCAGGGTGAACCCGACGCCCCAGAGGAGGCCGCCGAGGGCGTTGAACACGAGGAACCGGCGGTAGCGCATCCGGGACATCCCGGCCAGGGTGGGCACCATGGCGCGGAAGAAGGCGACGAAGCGCCCGAAGAAGACGGCGGCCGGCCCGCGCCGGCGGATCAGCTCCTGGGCCTGCCCGACCCGGTGCGCGTGGCGTCGCATCGGGCGGGTGTCGAGGATCTTCGGGCCGATGTGGCGGCCGATCTCGTAGCCGGCGGTGTCGCCGAGGACGGCCGCGCAGACCACGAACAGGACGAGCCAGCCGAGCGAGATCCTGCCCTGCTGGGCGAGGAAGCCGCCGAGCACGGCCGCGGTCTCGCCGGGGACGACGAAGCTGAAGAACAGGGCGTCCTCGACGAACACCAGGCCCGCGACCACCGCGTACCCGACCGGGCCGGACAGGCCGCTCAGCCAGTCGGTGATCGAGTGCATCGGCCACCCCGCTCCGGGATCGGCGCCCCTCTCCGCCTCAATGTAGTGCGCGGGGCCGCGGGGGGGGCGGGGCGGCCCCCCCCCCCCCCCCCCCCCCCCCGGGGGGGGGGCCCCCCCCCCCCCCCCGCCGCGCGGGGGGCCACCCCAGAAAACAACCGCCCGCGGCCGGGGGGGCC
>NZ_JBISAI010000005.1:0-211453 GCF_044391605.1 Kitasatospora sp. NPDC018619 | reverse complement strand
AGCCTTGGGGTTTCCGGGGGCCGCCCCCCCCCCCCCGCGGGCCGGGCCCCCCCCCCCCCCCCCCGGGGGGGGGGGGGCCCGGGGGGGGCGGGGGGCCCCCCCCCCGGCCCCCGCACCGGCCGGTGGGCTCAGCCCCCGGCCCGGACGGCGCTGAGCGGGGTGGCCAGCGATTCCAGGCTGCGCCGTTCGGCCTTGACGCCGATGACGGACTCGACGACGCCCGCGGCCGTCATGAGTGCGGCGCCGATGCAGAAGGCGAGGGTCGTGTCCGAGACCTTGCCGCTGCCGACCAGGCCGTTGAAGAGCAGCGGGCCGCTGATCCCGCCGACGGCGGTCCCGACGGCGTAGAAGAACGCGATGCACAGGGCGCGGGTCTCCAGCGGGAAGATCTCGGAGACGGTCAGGTACGCCGCGCTGGCCCCGGCCGAGGCGAGGAACAGCACGGCCGTCCAGCAGGCGGTCAGGGTGTCGGCGGAGAGGGAGCCGCGCTGGAAGAGGACGGCGGTGCCGAACAGCAGCACACCGGAGCCGATGTAGCAGCCGGCGATCATCGGCTTGCGGCCGACGGTGTCGAAGAGGTGGCCGAGCAGCAGGGGGCCGAGGAAGTTGCCGACGGCGATCACGGCGAAATAGTAGCCGGTGTCGCCCTCGGGGACGTCGAAGAACGTGGTGAGGATGGTGGCGTAGCCGAAGGTCACCGCGTTGTACAGGAAGGCCTGGCCGATGAAGAGCGCGAGCCCGAGCGTGGTGCGCCTGGGGTACTGGCCGACCACGGTGCGGGCGATCGTCAGGAAGCCCAGCGGTGCGCGCTCGCGGATGAGGATGGGCTCCTCCTCGACGGGCGGCAGCTTCCGGCCGGTCTGTCGTTCCACCGCCGCCTCGGCCTCCGCCACGATCTCCTCGGCCTCCCGGGCCCGCCCGTGGGTGAACAGCCAGCGCGGGCTCTCCGGCACGTGGCGGCGGACCAGCAGGATGACCAGGCCGAGCGCGACACCGATGCCGAAGGCGAGGCGCCAGCCGACGTCGGTGGCCAGGAGCGAGGTGTTCAGCAGGGCGATCGAGGCGAAGGCGCCGAGGGCCGCGCCGACCCAGAAGCTGCCGTTGATGATCAGGTCGATCCGGCCGCGCACCCGGGCGGGGATCAGCTCGTCGACGGCGGAGTTGATCGCCGCGTACTCGCCGCCGATGCCGAACCCGGTCAGGAAGCGGCAGAGGAAGAAGAACCAGGCGGTCCAGGAGAGCGCGGTGACGGCGGTGGCGGCGAGGTAGACCGCCAGCGTGAGCATGAAGAGCTTCTTGCGGCCCAGACGGTCGGTCAGCCAGCCGAAGAACAGCGCGCCCGCGCAGGCGCCCGCGACGTAGAGGGCCGCGGCGACGGTGGTGACCTGGGCGGTGCTGATGGCGATGCCGCTGCCGTCCTGGGCGAGCCGGCCGGCCATGTTGCCGACGATCGTCACCTCCAGGCCGTCCAGGATCCACACCGTGCCCAGCCCGATGACGATCCGCCAGTGCCAGGACGACCAGGGCAGCCTGTCCAGGCGGGCGGGCACGTCGGTGGCGATCACCCCCGGTTCCACCTCCCGTGCGGACTCGGACGACTTCACCGGATCGGCCATGGCGGCACTCCTTCCTCGTCGACTCGCTGACCGCCTGGCGTGTGCCCGCTCCGCCGCGGGACAAGCCACCCACCCGGGCGGGCGGGGTCGCGGGGTCAGGGCCGCGGCGGCCGGTCGCCCTCGGCGTCCTCGTCCCCGGTGGCCCCCTCGACGGACTCCGGTGCCTCGATGCCGGGCTCCTCGTCGGGCTGCCGGGTCCGCCGTCCGTCCGGGTCCGTTCCGGCGCCCCCGGGATCCGCTCCGCCGTCGGAGCGGATCCGCACCGCCTCCTCCTCGGCGGACAGGCCGGCGTCGTCGCCGGGGGCACCGGCTCGCAGGTCGCTGTGCGGGTCGGGCGGGTCGAGGCGTCCGGCGGCCTGCTCGGGCGGGCCCGCGGCGGCCGTCCGCTCGTCGGTCTCCGGCTCCTCCTGCGCGAGCCGGGCGTCGAGCGACTCGCCCTCGGCCTGCTCCGCCCCGGTGGTGCCGTAGGACTCGGCGGCCACCGGCGTGTCCCCGGGGACGGACTGGACCTGCGGGTCCTGCGACCACGCGGCGGCGGGGGAGCCGTCCTGGAGGTCGGGGATGCCCTCGTCCTCCGGTGCGGCGCCGGGGTCGTGCCCGCCCGGCTCGGGCTCCGGCAGCGGTTCCAGCGGTTCCACCGCCTCCGAGGGCCGCGGCGACCCGGCGCCGGTGCTCTGCGCGGGGCCCTCGGGCGGGTCCACGTCGCCCGCCGGACGGTCTGCCGGGCCCGCGTCCTCCTCGTCGGGCTGGACTCCGGGGACCGGACCCTCGGCGATCTCCGGCTGCTGCTCGTCGCTCCCCGACACGTTGGGCGTTCCGCCCGGGCCGATCGGCGACGGGCGGCGCTCCGACGCCTCCTCCGGCTGCTCGGCCGTCTCCGCGTCGGGCCTCCGCGCCCCGGCTGTGTCCGATCCGGCGGTGTCCGCGGGGCCGATCGCGCCGCCCATGTCGTGCAGCGGCCGTCCGTCCGGTGTTCCGTTCATGCTGTCCTCCCGTGGGTGCCGGGCCCGGCCGACCGGGCCCGGAGACGCGCCTTTCCCCTGCGCCTTTCCACTGTGGAGCCGCTCACACCGGCCGTATGTCGCCGGTCGCCGGTCGGGGGCCGGCGGCAAGGCCGGAGCCGCCGGTAATTCGGTTGACCACGCAGCACCGCGAAGGGTGCACTGCCGGTGGCGCCGCACGGGACGGCACCGCCGCTTCGGGGAGGCACCAGCACCGTATGGAGATCCGTTCCACCACCGACCAGGACCTCGGCGCCTTCGTCGACACCTTCCACGCCGCGCTGGGCCGCTTCCCGGACACCCCGGCCGCGGACGACGGCCGGGGGGTCTGGTGGGCAGCCGTCGAGATGGACCGCAACCTGCTCGCCGTGACGGCCGAGGGGCGGCCGGTCGGCACCGCGGGCGCCTACACCTTCGAACTCACCCTGCCCGGCGCGGCCGTCGTCCCGACCTCCGGGGTCACGGCCGTCGGCGTGCTGCCCAGCCACCGGCGCCGGGGCGTGCTGACCGCGATGATGCGGCGCCAGCTGACCGACCTGCGGACCCGGGGCGAGGCCGTGTCGGTGCTGCTGGCCTCCGAGGCCGGGATCTACGGCCGGTTCGGCTACGGTCCGGCGACGTACACCCAGCGGCTGACGGTGCCGCGCCGCCGGGCCGTCCTCACCGCTCCCCGGGCGGCCGGAGCGGCCCCGGGCGGCTCGGTCGAACTGCTCCGGCGGGCCGACTGCGGCGCGCTTCTGGAGGAGGTCTACGACCGCTACCGCCGCCGCCAGCCCGGCGCGCTGTCCCGCCCGCGCCGCTGGTGGGAGCTGGGCGCGGGGCAGCCCCCGGTCGCCCCGACGCCGCGTTACGTCGCCGTCCACCGGGACGCCGAGGGCACCCCGGACGGGTACGCCTGCTACCGGACGGACGGGGACACCCTGCGCGTGGACGAGACCGTCGCCCTCGACGACGCCGCGTACACCGACCTGGCCCAATTCGTGCTCGGCCACGACCTGGTCGACGAGGTCGTGTTCCGCCACCACGCGCCGGACCACCCGCTGCGCTGGCAGCTCGCGGACTACAACGCGGGCGCGTGGAGCGACCACACCGACTGGCTCTGGGTGCGGCTGCTGGACGTCCCGGGGGCGCTGACGGCGCGCGGCTGGTTCGCCGACGGCGAGCTCGTCCTGGACGTCGACGACCCGTTCCTCGGGGAGCACCACCGGTACCTGCTGACCGTCCGGGGCGGCACGGCCGTGTGCGTCCCGACGGACCGCGAGCCCGACCTGTCCCTGGACATCCGGGACCTGGGCGCGGTCTACCTCGGCGGCACCGCCCCGAGCACCCTCGTCCGCGCCGGGCACGTCCGGGCCCACCGACCGGGTGCGGCCGCCCTGGCCGACACCCTGTTCCGCGCCGAGCGCGCCCCGCACTGCCTGCACTGGTTCTGATCCGCCGTCGGCCGACGCGTCGTCAGCCGAGGAGGCGTCACCACGGACGCCGGCCCCGCCCTTCACCAGGGCGGGGCCGGCGTTCGGCGTTACCGGGGCAAGCCGGGTTGCCCCCGGCGGCCGGTCCGCTTGCCCCCGGAGGACAGACCGGGGAAGGCGCGGGCGGGTCGACTTTGTTCGTACGGGTGCATGATGCAACAGTGTCCGTCGGGTGTTGACATGGTCACGAGACGTGAGGGGAGGTGCGGGAGGCGGGGGGATCCGGGGACGAACGGGCCGGAGACGGTCAGTTCCCCGACCGGATGTCGCTCAAGGTCCCGCTGACATTGAGGAGTTCGTGGCACGTGGCCGCCTGCTTGCCGGAGGCCGGGGTCCCCGGCGCCTCGCAGGTCACGTTCGCCGTCACGGCCTGGTCCTCCGGGACCTGGATGGGAGTCACCCAGTGGTAGTCCTGGTTGCGGAAGGTCTCCAGGGCGATCGTGGTGATCGTCTTGTTCCCGGCCGTGATGGTCACCACACCCTGGTCGCCCTGGAAGTTGGCGACCACGATGTCCGTGATGTCCAGGACCTTCCCGTGCGGCACCGGATAGCTGCCCGTCCCGGCGGCACCGCTCTGCGTCTGCACGTCGATCGTCTCGGAGAACTGCTGCCCGGTGCCCGGCACCGCGGGCCCCGCACCGGGGCCGCCCTGGCTGCCCGGGCCGGTGCCCGGCTTCCCGGCGCCCGGCTTGGCCTGGCCGCCAGGGGTGCTCGCAGTGCCGGGCAAGCCCGGCTGCTCGCCGCCCGGCGTGGCCGCGGCTGCGACCGGGGTGGCGTTCTGCTGGGCGACGGCCTTCTCGGCGGCCTGCTTCGCGGAGCTGCGCACCGCCGGGCGGACCAGGGCGAACCAGGCCAGCAGCAGCGCGATCAGCGCCGCCAGCAGGGCGAGCAGCCAGGTCGGGAAGATCGGCAGCTGGAGGAACTCGCCCTCCAGCAGCGGCTTCTGGAGGGGCGTCGCGGCGGTCTCCGCGGCCTTGGGCCGGTCCTTGTCCCCCTCCTTCTCCTTGCCGTCCTCCCGCTCCTGCGGGCCCACCGTCACCTCGAACGGCCAACTCGCCGGCTTGCCGAACCAGATCAGCTTGCGGGCGCGCGCCTGCACCCGCACCTCACCGGACTCGCCGGGCTCCAGCCGCAGCTTCTCCGGGGTGATCCCGAACCGCAGGTCCTCGCCCGCCTGTGCGGGGGTGAACGCCACCTCGGTGGGGGCGTTGCCGAGGTTGCGCACCGAGGCGCGGTAGCGTCCGCGCAGCCAGCCGCGGCGGCGGCGCGGGGCCAGCGCGGCCTGGAGCTCGTGGAACGGCGTCACCGTGACGGTCGTCTCCGGCACCGTCACCAGGTCGGGGCGCTCGACCGGCAGCACCCGGATGCCGAGCGGGAACTCGCCGGCCCGGGTGGCGGGGGAGCGCGGCGGGGCCAGCCGGACCGTCACCGTCTCGGACGTCCCCGGGTAGAGCGAGACCCGCGCCGGCTCGACCGTCGTCCACGCGGCGCAGTCGCCGACCACCTCGAAGGTGTAGGCCTCGACGATGTCGAGGTCGTTGCGAACCGTCAGGGTCGCGGTGGCCACGCCACCGGGGGCCACCGTGAGTGCTGGCAGGCCGAGTTCGGCGGATGTGGTCATAGCGTGACGGTAGGGCCGTATCGCGCCGCGGGCGAGGGCCGTACGGGCAAGCTGGGGGCCACACCCGTTTGCCCGTACGGCCCTCCGGAGACCCCGCCCGGCGCCGTCGCGGGTCCGGCCCCGGCTCCACGCGATCCCGCCCCAAGCCCCCGGCCGACGCCGCCCCTGCGGCGACCGGCCGTACCCTCGCAGGCTCTTGGAGAAATGGAGTAGTTCGATGACGTCGACCGATACAACCCGTGAGGAAGCCGTCACCCGCCGGTCCGTGCCGACGCAGCAGAGCGGCGGCACCGCCGCCCTGCGCGTGCCCGAACAGCGCGGCAGGCGGACCCAGGTACGGGTGGCGGTGTACGCGGAGGACCTCATCCTGCAGACCGGTGTCGTCCAACAGCTGCGCCAGCGGCCCGAGGTGGAGCTCCTGAACGAGAGCGAGGCCGGGCGGGCGGAGGTCTCCCTGCTGGTCGTCGACGCCCTGACCGACACCGTGACCGAGCACCTGCGCCGGCTACGGCTGGCGACGTCGGGCCGGATAGGCCTGGTGGTCGGGCACTTCGAGGCCGGCGGTCTCCAGACCATCGTGGAGAACGGCGTCGCCGCCGTGCTGCGCCGCTCGGAGGCCGACCAGGACCGGCTGGTGCACCTGATCACCGCGCTGGCGAACGGCGAGGGCGTGATGCCCGGTGACCTGCTCGGCGAACTGCTCGACCGGATCGGGATCCTCCAGCGCACCATGCTGGACGGGCGCGGTCTGACGCTGTCCACCCTGACGGCCCGCGAGGCGGAGATGCTGAAGCTGGTGGCGGAGGGCTTCGACACCAGCGAGATCGCCGCCAAGACCTCGTACTCCGAGCGCACGGTGAAGAACGTGCTGCACGAGCACACCCCCCGCCGGGCACGGCGCACCCGCCCCCCCGCGGGGGGCTCCGCGCGGCGCCGCGGCCACATCTCCCCCACGGCGGGCCCCCCCCGGGGCGGGGGGGGGCCACCGCTCGGGTGGGAGCGGGGTGAAGGCGGCCGCCGGCCGGCCACTACGCTCGGGGCATGCTCCTGTGGATCAACGGCCCGTTCGGCGCGGGCAAGACCCAGACCGCCCACGAGCTCCGGTGGCGCCTGCCCGGCAGTGTCGTCTGCGACCCGGAGCACGTGGGGTTCGGCCTGCACCGGATGATGCCGGCGTCGCTGCGCGGGGACTTCCAGGACCTCCCCGCCTGGCGGCAGGGCGTGGTCGAGGTGCTGGACCGGGTGCTCGCCGGGCACGACGGGGTGGTGATCGCGCCGATGACGGTGATCGAGCCCGGGTACTTCCGCGAGACCGTCGGCCGGCTGCGCGAACACGGCCACGACGTCCGCCACTTCACCCTGCTGGCCGAGCGCGGGACGGTGCTGGAGCGGCTGCGCGAGCGCGGGTTCGGGCACGTGCTGCGGTTCGTGGCCGGGAAGGACGCCCCGCTGCGCCGGGAGAGCTTCGCCGTGTCGAAGCTCGACCTCTGCCTGGAGCGGCTGCGCGGGGAGGAGTTCGCCCAGCACGTGTGGACCGACCGGCTCACCGTCGCCCAGGTCGCCGACCGCATCGCCGCCTCCTCGGGGCTGACGCTCGCGCCGAACACCGACGGCGCGCTCCGCGGCCGCCTGCGCCGCACCTGGACCGGGGCCAGGCACATCCGGTTCGACTGAGGCGCCGCTCCGACGGCCCCCGGGCGCGTCACATCCGGGCTCTCAGCACGTCGACCTCGCAGCCCGGGGCGAAGGGGTCGAAGCCGTGCCCGATCAGCCAGCGCACCGCCAGCAGGCTGCGCAGCGACCACCACGCGTGGATCACGGCGAGGTCGACGGCACCGCCGTAGCCGGCGGCGACGTCGGCGAGGTGCTCCTCGTGGCCGAGGGTGAAGGTCGCGAGGTCGTAGAGCGGATCGCCCCGGCCCGCCTCGGACCAGTCGATGATGCCGGTGACCTCCTCGCCGTCGAGGAAGACGTGGGCGATCTGGAGGTCGCCGTGCGTGAACGCCGGAGCGAACGGCCGCAGCGCGGCCTCGGCGACCCGGCGGTTGCGGGCGACCAGTCCGGCGGGCAGGACGCCGTCCGTCACGAGCAGCGCGCACTCCTCGTCGAGTTCCGCCGTCAGCGCGGCGCTGCTCCGCCCGGCGCGGCCCGGCCGGGGCGGCAGCGGTGCGTCGTGCAGCCGCCGGATGGCGGCGCCCGCCGCGGCCCACGCCGCCGGCGCCGCGGTCGACGGCCCGCCGAGGCGCCCGAGCGGCGCCCCCGGAACCGCGGCGAGCGCGAGCACGGGCGGCTTGCGCCACAGGACCTGCGGGGTCGGGACCGGCGCCAGGGCCATCGCCTCGACCTCGACGTCGATGCGCGCCTGGTCGGCGTCCACCTTCAGGAACACGTCACCCACCCGCAGGGTCGCCCGCTCGGCATGGGCGACGACGACCTCGACCTCATCCATGGACGAGCAGTATCCCGGGGCCGCCCGCCGGCGTCGCCCGGTTTTCCGGTGCGCGGGACGGGCCCGCCTGCCCTCCGGGGACACCGGTTGCTTCCCCCACCGAGGGTGCCCGGGCTCTCCCGCGCGGCGCAGCAGGCGGGGAGACTGCGGGGGACCGCCCCTGCAACCTGTGAGGTCGAGCGTGATCGGCGCCCCCGCCACCCCCCGCTCCGTCCGGCGGCCGGCCAGGTCCGCCGTCGCGGTGCTGCTCGCGTTCGCGGCGGCCCTGGTGAGCCTGACCGGAGCCGCCCCCGGCGGGCCGGTCGCCGCCGCGCCGGCCGCCGCCGTCGACCCGGCGGCCGGGCGGATCCTGTTCGCCGGCACCGACCACCGCGGCCTCGGCCGGGTGACCGGCACGATGGACAGCTCCCCGCTCTTCGGGCCCGGCCCCGTCCACTTCGACCGGGACCCGTCGGCCCGGGGCGACGACGTGGTCTTCACCAGCCTGCGGGACAGCCCGCTGCCCCAGGTGTACCTGCGGGACGCGAGCGGCGCGGTGCGCCGGCTCACCACCGGCATGGACACCGCCCACCCCGCGCTGGCCCCGGACGGCAAGGGCGTCGTCTTCGAGGCGCTGGAGGACCGCGGCCCCGGCGCCAAGCCCCAGCACGTCCTGTGGGCGGTCAACCGGGACGGCAGCGGCCTGCGCCGGATCACCGGCGGCGCGGCCGACGAGACCCACCCGACCGTCTCGCCGGACGGCAGGTGGATCGCGTACTCCTGCGACGGCGAACCGTCGCACCGTCAGATCTACCTGCGGCCGTTCGAGGGCGGCGATCCGGTGAAGGTCACCAACGTGACCAACGGGGACGCGCTCGACCCGACCTGGAACCCGGTGAACGACGACGCCCACCGCAACGAGATCGTCTACACCTGGGACCAGGGCGACCAGGGCCGCACCCTCGTCCTCACCTCGCCCGTCGGCGGCGACAAGGCCTTCTTCCCCGGCACCGGCTCCACCTGGAAGACCGGCTCCGCCGCCTGGACGGCCGACGGCACCGGGGTGCTCTTCCTCAGCGCCGACCTGCTCGACCCCAACGACCCGACCCCGCAGCCCGATCCGTCCCGGCCCCCGGTGGTGAACCTCTACCACGCGCTGACCTGCAACTGCGAGGCGCCCCGCGTGCTCTACCGGGCCAACCGGCTGATCTCCTCGCCGACCTGGCTGGGCCCCCAGCAGGGCGGCGGCCCCGTCGTCGAGCAGACCAGCGCCGCGGGCGCCAACACCGCCGACGTGCAGGACATGCGCCCCGACGGCTCCGACCCGCGCGACCTCGGCATCAGCGTCCTGCGCGAGGACCCGGCCGCCGACAGCAACACCAGCACCGACCCGGGCGCCGACCCGCTGTTCCACCCGCGGCCCGGCTTCGACCCCTGGTTCGAGCGCCAGACCTACACGCCCGACGGCCGGCAGATCGTGGTGACCCGCTACGAGGACGGCCCGGCCGGGCGGATCCAGCGGATCTGGCGCGCCGACGGCGACGGCGCCGACCCGCAGCCGATGAACCTCGCCGGGCGCGGCCCGAACGACCGGGACACCGACCCCTCCGTCTCCCCGGACGGCAAGCTGATCGTGTTCAGCCGCAGCGCCCCGGCCACCGGGCAGCAGCCGGCCCGCCCCGGGCGGGTGCTCGTCGCCGAGGTGGCCACCGGCCGGATCGTCGGCACCGTCCAGCCGCCCGCCGGACAGCAGGGCGCCTCCGACGGCCAGCCGTTCTGGTCCCCCGACGGCAAGCTGATCGCCTTCTCCCGGACGGCCGTCGTCAACGGCAACGCCGGCAACCTGCACGTCTGGACCGCCGCCGCCGAGGACCTCACCCGGCAGACCGACCTCAGCCTGACGGCCTGCCCGGGCAGCTGCGACGTCATCGACGACAGCCCCGCCTTCGCCCCCGACGGCCGCCGGATCGCCTTCAACCGCAAGGCCGGTGACGGCGGCAACAACCAGCAGGACGGGGTGGTGGTCACCACGCCGAGCGGTGCCGACTGCACGGTGATCGTGCCCGCCGGGCTCGGCCCCGGCGCCTGCACCCGGCCGCTGCCCGAACGCCCCACCACCGGGCCGTTCCAGCCCCGGGACGTCGCCTGGACGGCGAACGGCGCCCAGCTGCTGATGACCTCCCGCCGGGCCGCGCCGCCGAGCTCCCCGGAGGGCCTCAAGGTCTACGACTTCGCGACCGCCGCCCTCACCGAGCTCGACTGGCGGCTGCCGGGCCGGCAGAAGGAGCCGGCCGTCCAGCAGTCCGTCGACCTCGCGGTCAGCGTGCCCGAGCGGGCGCCGGCCGTCCCGGTCGACGGCAGCACCGACGTCACGGTGACCGTCACCAACAAGGGGCCCGCGCCCTCGCCCGGCACCGCCCTCACCGTCTCGGTGCCCACCGGCGCCCGGCTCGGCAGGCTGACCACCCCGACCGGATCGTGCGACGCCGCGGCGCTGCGCTGCGAACTCGGCACCATGGCCCCGCGCGCGGTGATCCGGATCACGGCCACCCTGATCGGCACCAGCCCCGGCGACCCGGACTTCGGATGGAGCGTCACCGGGGCGGTCGTCGACCCGTTCCCCGACGACGACTCCGCCCGCACCTTCCTGCCGGTGCTGGAGCCGACCCCGACACCCACCCCGACGCCCACCCCCACCCCGACCCCCACCGCCTCGCCCACGCCGACCCCGACACCCGCGCCCCCGACCACGCCCGGCCCGACCGTCACACCCCCGCCCGCCCCGGCCCCGCCGCCGCCCCCCGCCCCGGCCCCGCCGCCGCAGGCCGGCCCCACGGTCGCGGTCGACGCCCAGCCGAGCCCCGGCTACGTCGGCGGCCGCGTGACCGTCAGCTACACCGTGCGCAACACCGGCCAGGCCCTCGCGACCGGCCTGCGGCTGACCCTCGGCCTGCCCGCCGGGGTGCCCACCGGAGCCCTGCCGCCCGGCTGCCGCAACGGCACCTGCACGGTGAGCGACCTCGCCACCGGCCGCAGCGCCGTGATCCGGGTGGTGCTCTCGCCCGTGGCCCCCCTGGACACCACCGTCACGGCGGAGCTGACCACCACCGGCACCGACGCCGCCCCGGGCCCGCACCGGGCGAGCACCCCGCTGCGCATCCTCCAGCCCCGCATCGTCGCGGTGCCGCCGATCGGCAAGCCCGGCTTCGTCACCTCGGTGCGCGGCGTGGACTTCCCGCCCGGCGTGCCCGTCCGCTTCACCTGGAACCCCGGCATCACCGCCGCGGCCGCGCCCACCCACCCCAAGGCCGACGGCACCTTCGCGGGCCAGCTGCTCATCCTCCCCAAGGACGAGACCGGCCCGCGCACCATCACCGCCGAGGGCCCCGGGTTCTCCCCGGTGACCTGCCCCTTCCTCGTCGTCGAGGGCAGCATCGGCCCGCCCGGGGAGGTGGAGCGGCGGTGATCCACGAAGTCGACGAGGCCCTGCGGCAGCTGCTCGCCGAGACCGGTCTGCCCGAGCGCGGCATCGAGGTCGTCTTCGACGCGCCCACCCGCGACTTCGCGGCCCGGCGCAACGCGCCCACGGTCAGCGTCTACCTCTACGGGCTGCGCGAGGACACCGGCCGCCGCCAGGCCGGCAGCGTCGCCGAGTACGACGAGGACGGCCTGGTGACCGGCCACCGCCCGGCACCCCGCTGGTTCGAGCTGGCCTACCTGGTCACCGCCTGGACCAACCGGCCGCAGGACGAGCACCGGCTGCTGGCCGAGGTGCTCCAGTGCCTGACCGCCGTCGACACGCTGCCCGCCCGGCTGCTCACCGGCAGCCTCGCCGAGCTCGGACTGACCGTCGCGCTGGACATCGCGGGGCGCGACACCGGCCTGCCCTCGCTGCCCGACGTCTGGTCCTCGCTCGGTGGGGAGCTGCGGCCCTCCGTCGACCTCCGGGTGCTCGCCCCGCTGCCCGGCGGACGCAGCCCGGCCGGGCCGCCGGTCACCGAGGGGCTGGTGCTGCGCGCCGGCGACACCGCCCCGGCGGGCCCGCCGCCCGCCGACGCCCCGGGGCGCCGGCTGCGCTACCAGGGCGCCCCCGACCCGGGGGCGGACGGCTTCGCCGCGCCCCGGGAGCGCGGGCTGCCGCCCGGCCGCAGGCCCCGGGGCAGGGCACGATGAGCACCGACCTCGACCGGGCGGTGCAGGGCGCCGCGCCCGGGCCCGCCCCGGCCGCCCCGCCCGGGCCCGACCACCTCTGGGAGCGGCTGCACCGGGTCGAACAGCGGGTCCGCGCCGCGGTGCGCGAGCGGCGCTCCGAGGACCCGGACCCGGACGACCCCTACCGCGGCCAGTACCTCGGCCCGGAGGCGGTGGAGCGCATCCTGGCCGCCTCCGCCGCCGTGCACCGGGACGCCCCGGGCCCGGGCGACGGGCCCGCCCCGCCGCCCGGCTCCCGGCTCGGGCGGCTCAGCGCCGCCTTCGGCCTGCTCCCGGTCGACCTCGACCTGCTGCTGGTGGCCCTCGCCCCCGACCTCGACCAGCGCTTCGAACAGCTCTACGGCTACCTCAACGACGACCTGACCCGCCGCCGGGCGACCGTCGGCCTGGCCCTCGACCTGTGCGGACTGCCCGCCGCCGGCGCCGGGCGCTTCCGCTTCTCCACCCGGGCCCCGCTCGTCGCCGGCGGCCTGCTGGAGGTCACCGAGCCGGACCGCCCGCTGCTCTCCCGCACCCTGCGCGTCCCCGACCGGGTGACGGCCCACCTGCTCGGCGACGACGAACCGGACGGCGCGCTCGCCGGGCTGGCCCACCGCGCCGGGCCCGACCCGCGCCGCCCGCGGCCGGACGGGCGGCTGCGCGCGCTGGCCGCGGCGGGCGGCCTCGTCCACCTGCTGGACCGGAGCGGCCACGCCGGCCCGCTCGCGGTGGCCGCCCTGGCCGCCGACGGCCCGCCGCCGCTGGTGGTCGACGCCGGCGCGCTCGCCGCCCGCCCGCGGGAGGCCGTCCGGGTGCTCGCCCGCGAGGCGCGGCTGGGCGGGGGCGGCGTGGTGCTCGGACCGCTGGACCGGCTGGAGCCCGACCGCCCCGAGCGGGCCGCGCTGCTGCGCGAGCTGTGCGCGGCGCTCGACGGCCTGCCGCTGCTGGTGCACGGCCCGCAGGTCTGGGACCCGGGCTGGGCGGTGCGCAGCCCGGTGGTCGTCACCGTCCCGCCGCCGGACGCGCGGGGCCGGGCCGAGCAGTGGGCCCGCGCACTGGACGCGGAGCGGGGCGGGGAGCCGGGCGACGGGTGGAGCGAGGAGCTGGCCGAGGCGGTGGCCGCCTACCGGCTGGACCACGAGCAGCTGGCGCGCGCCGCCTCGGTGGCGGCCCGTACGGCGGCCGCCGAGGCCCGCCCGGTGCGGGCCGAGGACCTGCGCACGGCGGTGCGGGCGCAGAACGCCGCGGGCCTGGCCCGGCTCGCCCGCCGGATCGAGCCGGCCGTCGGCTGGGACGACCTGGTGCTGCCCGCCCCCACCGCGGGCCGGCTGCGCGAGCTCGTGCTGCGGGCAAGGCACCGCGACCGGGTGCTCGGCGACTGGCGGATGCGCCCGGGCGGCGGCCGGGGCAACGGGGTGATCGCCCTGTTCGCCGGGGAGTCCGGCACCGGCAAGACGATGTCGGCCGAGGTGGTCGCCGCCGAACTCGGCATGGAGCTGTACGTGGTGGACCTCGCCACCGTGGTGGACAAGTACATCGGCGAGACGGAGAAGAACCTGGAGCGCATCTTCACCGAGGCCGCCCAGGTGAACGGCGTCCTGCTGTTCGACGAGGCGGACGCGCTCTTCGGCAAGCGCTCGGAGGTCAAGGACGCCCGCGACCGGCACGCCAACGTGGAGACGGCCTACCTGCTCCAGCGGATGGAGTCCTTCGACGGGATCGCGGTGCTGACGTCCAACCTGCGGGCCAACCTCGACGAGGCGTTCACCCGCCGGCTGGACGTCATCGCGGAGTTCCCGCTGCCGGACGCGGCCCAGCGGCGCCGGCTGTGGGACCGCTGCCTGGGCCCCCGGGTGCCCCGCGGCGACGACCTCGACCTGGACTTCTGCGCCCGGAACTTCGAGCTCTCCGGCGGCTCCATCCGGGCCTGCGCCGTCTCCGCGGCCTACCTGGCCGCCGGGGCGGGTGCCCCGCTGGGCATGGCGCAGCTGGTCGCGGCGGTCGTCGGCGAGTACCGCAAGCTCGGCCGGCTGGTGCTGGCGAGCGAGTTCGGGCCGTGGCTGGGCGTCCTGGGGGACACCGCGCACGGCTGAGCGGCCCGGGGGCGGAGGCACGGCCGGGCGGGCCCGGTGGCGCGCGGAAAGGCCGGGCCGCCTGGGACGACGGGGCACCGGTGGGCGTACCGGGGTGTCCGCCGGGGGCAGCGGCGTTGCCCCCGGTCCGGCACCTGGGGACATGTCCCCGGGTGCCGCCCGGGCAGCAGACTCGGGGGCGAATGACCGGCGAAATGGTTGGCCAGCCGAAGGAGCGCGTATGCCGTCGTACCTCACCCCGGGCGTGTACGTGGAGGAGGTCCAGTCCGGAGCCCGCCCGATCGAGGGGGTCGGCACGGCCGTCGCCGCGTTCGTCGGCTTCGCCGAGACCGGGCCGTTCCACGAGCCCACGCTGGTGACCAACTGGGACCAGTACGTCCAGCGGTTCGGCGGGTTCACCGAGGGCACCTACCTGGCGCACTCGGTCTACGGGTTCTTCGCCAACGGCGGCGGCTCCGCCTACGTCGTGCGGGTCGGCGATCCTGCGCGGCGGGTGCCCGGCGCCGCCCCCGTCGCCGCCGCGGCCCCGCCCGTCGAGATCGCGGGCTTCCTGTTCTCCGCGCTGCCCGGCGCGGGCGGCGAGGTCTCCGTCGAGGTCGCCGACCCGGAGGGGGAGAACGTCCCCGACGACCGGTTCCGGCTGCTGGTGCGCCGGGGCGCCGAGGTCGCCGAGACGTACGACGTCTCGACCCGCAAGAGCACCAAGGGCTACGTCGTCACCCAGCTGCGCGAGTCCAAGCTGGTCGCCGTCGCCGAGCAGCCCGGCACCGCGCCGAGCCGCCCCGAGCGCCGCAGCCACGTGCTGCCCGCCGCGGCGGCGCCCGCGCCGGTGCCGACCGGCCGGCTCGACCCGGCCGAGTACGTCGGCGACGCCGCCGCCCGGACCGGCTTCGGCGGCCTGGAGGCGATCGACGAGATCACCATGGTCGCGGTGCCCGACCTGATGAGCGCCTACCAGCGCGGCGACATCGACGACGAGGGCCTGCGCACCGTCCAGCTGGCGGTGATGTCGCACTGCGAGCAGATGGGCGACCGGATCGCCGTCCTGGACCCGCCGCCCGGGCTGAACGCCCAGCGGATGCGGACCTGGCGCAACGAGGAGGCGGGCTTCGACTCCCGCTACGCCGCGCTCTACTACCCGTGGATCAAGGTGTTCGACCCGGCGAGCGGCCGCAACGTGCTGGTCCCGCCGAGCGGGCACGTCGCCGGGGTGTGGGCGCGCAGCGACGCCGAGCGCGGCGTGCACAAGGCGCCCGCCAACGAGGTCATCCGCGGCGCGGTGGACCTGGAGCTGCGGCTGAGCAAGGGCGAGCAGGACCTGCTGAACCCGATCGGCGTCAACTGCGTGCGGGCCTTCCCCGGGCGCGGCATCCGGATCTGGGGCGCCCGCACCCTGTCCTCCGACCCGGCGTGGCGCTACCTGAACGTGCGCCGGCTCTTCAACTACCTGGAGGAGTCCATCCTCCTGGGGACCCAGTGGGTGGTCTTCGAGCCCAACGACGACCGGCTGTGGTCCAGCATCCGCCGGAACATCACCGCGTTCCTCACCGAGGAGTGGCGGCGCGGGGCCCTGTTCGGGCAGACCGCGGCCGAGGCCTTCTACGTCAAGTGCGACCGCGACAACAACCCGCCGGAGTCCATCGACCTCGGCCAGGTGATCTGCGAGATCGGCGTCGCGCCGGTGAAGCCCGCGGAGTTCGTGGTGTTCCGGCTGTCCCAGTTCTCCGACAGCACGAGCCTCGTCAACGAGTGACCGGCCCGGTCGGCACCACCCCTCGGCACCCCTCGCATCGGAAGGTGACAGAAACCCATGGCTGAAGGCGATCCGCTCTCCACACATATCTTCGGCGTCCAACTCGGCGGCTACAACGTCGAGTCCGTCAAGGAGATCTCCAACCTGACGGTCGAACAGGACGTCGTCGAGTACAAGCAGGTGACCCAAGAGGGCAAGCTGATCGTCCGCAAGCAGCCCGGCGCCCGGCTCCCCGGCGAGGTGACCATCACCCGCGGCCTGGACAAGAGCGGTGCGTTCACGGACTGGATCAAGGAGACCCTCAACAACGGGGCGATCAACACCGCGCGGCAGAACCTCACCATCGAGGTCAAGGACACCACCGGTGCGACCCTGCGGCGCATCCAGCTGACCAACGCCTGGGCCAGCCGCTGGGAGGGCCCGACCCTCAGCGCCGGCGAGTCCAGCGCCGCCACCGAGACCGTGACCATCGTGTTCGAGGAGATCTCGGTCGAGTGAGGCGCAAGATCGGCCTGGACGAGCTGCTGGAAGGGGCTCCGGCCCCCCAGAACACCGCGCCGCTGCCGCAGGCCCCGGCCGCGGCACCGGCGCAGCCCCGGGGACGGGCGCCGCACACCGAGTTCGAGTTCGAGCTGCCGCTGGGCTACGTCGACGACGAGGGCACCGTGCACCGGCACGGCGCGATGCGCCTGGCCACCGCCCGCGACGAGCTGATGCCGCAGATCGACCTGCGGGTCAAGGAGAACCCGGCGTACCTCAGCGTGGTGCTGCTCAGCCACGTGATCACCAGGCTGGGCGACATCACCGACGTGCACGCCGGCGTCGTCGAGCGGATGTACGCCACCGACGTGGCCTTCCTCCAGGACCTCTACCAGCGGATCAACAGCGAAGGCCACACGCGCGCCGCGGTGACCTGCCCGCACTGCGACGGCGCCTTCGAGGTCGACCTCGCCGGTGGGCGCCTGGGGGAATCGTGACGTACGCGCCTGCTCGGCTGTACGAGGAGATCGCGTACATCGCCTACCACTTCCACTGGCAGCGGGAGGACATCCTCGACCTGACCCACCGCGAGCGCGGGCAGTGGGTCAGGGAGATCGCCCGGCTCAACACCCGCATCAGCGAAGGCGGGTGAGCCGGGTGGGGCTTCGGGACTGGATGGGCCGTCGGCGGGGCGGCGCGGCTGCCGGTGGTACCGGTGGTGCCGACGCCGCCGTCGGTGGCGCCGGTGTCGCCGGCGATGCCCACGGGGCGGGCGGGGCCGTCCAGCGGCGCCCGGCCGCCGGGGCCGGGGGCTGGCGCGCCGTGGCGCCGCTGGTCCCGACCCTGGGCGGGCCGGCCCGCGGGGTCAGCGACGGCCTGGCGTTCCGGTCCCGGCTGACCTCCTGGCAGGACCCCTCCCTCTGCGGGCCGCTGGGCCACGCGGTGCTCCCGACCGCTCCGGCCGGCATCCTGCGGGCGGTGGCGGGGCCGGGCGTGCCGGCCCCGGGCCGCGCGGGCGGGGACGAGCTGGTGGTTCCGGTCCTCCCGGCGGAGGGCGGCGGTGCGCAGGAGCCGGTGGCGCAGGACCGGTCGGGCCCGGGCGCGCCCGCCGTCCAGCGGTCGGTCCGGCTGCGGCGGCTCCCGGTGCGCTCCGGGCCGCGCCCGGCGGGTACGGGCGGCGGCGGGCGACGGGCGGTGCCGGCGGGGGCCGGCACCGGAGCGCCGGGGCCCGCCGCGGCGGCGACCGGCCCGGCGGAGAGCGCTGCGACCACGCCCGCCGGGCCCCTGCCCGGTGGGCCCGAACCTGCTGTGGCGCGGGCCGTTGCGCCGACGACCGGTGCTCCGCGGCCCGCGACCGCGCAGCCGCCGGTGCCGGCCGCCGCGACTCCGGCGGCGGTCACCGGCTCCCCGCGTCCGGACGGTGTCGCGGCCCGGGCCGTCGCCCGTCCGGTGCGCCCGCGCCCGGTCGGCACCCCGCTGGTCGTGGCGCGGCGCCCGACGTCGCTGTCCGCGCGCCCGGTGGCAGCCCTCCGGCGGACCGACACGGCGCCGTCGGCGGCAGCGGCGGTGGCAGCGGAACCGGCTGACGCCGCGCAGCGCCCGTCCCCGGGCGGCGAGGCCGCCGCCCTTGCGGCGCCCGGCCCGGCCGCGGCAGCCGCCCCCGCTGCTGCCCCCGCCGCCTCCTCCGCCTCCGTGCCCGCGCGGAGCGGGCCGACGGCAGGGGTGGTCCAGCGCGCCGCCACGCCCGGCCCGGCCCCGGCAACCGCCCGCCCGGTGCTCGGCGCTCCGCTGACCGCGCTGCCCGCCGGCGCCACGCCCCTGGCCGGCGACGGCCCCCGGGCCGCCGCCACCCCGGCGGGGCCCGCCCTGCCCGTGGTCCCCGCCGACGCCGGGGCTCCCGTGGCGGGCCCGGGCGGGCCCGAGGCCGGACGGCCGTCCGGGGGAGCGGGCCGGGCCGCCGCCACCCCGGGGCGCCGTGCCCGTACGGCCGGAGAGCCGGGCAGCGGCCCGACGGCACCGCCCCGCCCCGGGCGCGGCCCCGCCGACGCCGCGGCCGTCCAGCGCGCGCCGTCCTCGCCGACTCCCGGCCGTGGTGCGCCCGTTCGGCCCGGTCCGGCGCCCGCCCGGGCCGGCGGACCGGTGGCGGACGGCGGCTCCGTGCCGCGCGCGGCCTCCGCAGCGTCCGCCACACCCTCCTCGTCACCGACCAGCCCGGACGGTGCCCCGGCGGCTCGGCCCGGTCCGGCCTCCGCCCAGGGGCCTGCCGGGGCCGCGACGCCGTCGGCGCCGGTCCGGCCGGCCCCCTCTGCCGCCCGTACGCGCGGGGGCCTGGGCGCGCCGCTCGCCGCGCTGCCGCCGACGGCCGCCCCGGCCGGCGCCGCCGCGCCGCTGCTCGGTGGGCGCCTGCCGGTGCAGCGGATCACCGCCCCGACGGCGGGCGGTGCCGCGGCTTCCGGCACCCCATGGCCGGCCAGTGCGGGGCTGCCCGTTCAGCGGGCCGCCGGGCACCCGGCCGACGGGCCGTCAGGGGCGGACTCCCCGACCCCGACCCTGCCCCCGGCCCCGCGCAGCGACGACGGGCGTCCGGCAGGCCCGGCCACCGGCGGCAGCAACGCCCCCCGGGGTGCGGAGCGCCGCAGGCGCGGACCGGCGGCCGGGCGCCTGCCGCTCCGCGCCGCAACGCCGTCCGGCGGCAGCAGCGACGCTGGCAGCGGCCCGGAGCGGCAGCCGGGAGCCGGTGCGCAGCCGATCGCTCCCGGGCCGCGCCCGTCGGGTGCCGCGCCCGGCGGCGGCACCGCTCCGGTGCCCGTCGTGACCGTCCCCTCCCGGCCGGCCTCGGGCGGACTGGGCGTGCAACGGGCCGTGGGACTCGTCGGCACGCGGCGCGGGCTGCTCGGCGACCGCCGGATGACGGTCGCCCTCGCCACCGTGCCTCCGCCGTCCACACCGTCCGTGCCCGGTGCGCCCGTGTCGTCCGGCCCTGGTGCGGCGCCGACGCCCCCGGTGGTCCGCGCGGCCTGGCCCAACGCACTGCCGTCCCAGCCGGACAGGGCGCCGTCGGCCGGTGCGTCGTCGGGCGCTGCCGCTCCGCCGCGTTCACCGTCGCCGTCGCCGTCGCCGTCGCCGTCCCCGTCGCCGGACCGGCGACCGTCGGACGCCCGGGGCGGGGGCGGCCGGACCCCCGGGAGCCCGGCCGCGCCGCGTCCGCGCGGGGTCGTGGCCGCCGTGCAACGGGCCTTCGCCCGCCGCTCTCCGGGGCCCGCCGGCCACCTGTCGCCGCCCGGAGGCTCGCCGGTGTCCGGCGGCACCGCTCCGACCGCGGCCGCGGCCGTCCAGGCGGCATCCGCTCCGCCCGGTCGGGCCGGTGCGGCGGCCCCGCCGCGCGCCGCCGCCGTGCGGACGCCGGGCGCCCCGGTGTCCGCCACGCCGGCAGCCACCGGGCGCCCGCCGGTCGTCCGGCTCCGGCCCGTGACGGCTCCGGCCGCCCCGGCCGCCCCGGCGTCGTGGGCGTCATCGGCACCGTCGGGCACCCCGGCGGTCCAGCGCCTTCCCGCCCCCGCCAGGCCCCCGCAGCCCGCCCCGGCGCAGCCGCCCGCCCTTGCGTCCCCGCCCGGGCCCGGCCGGCCGGCGGGGCCGCAGTCGGCCCCCACGCCGCCGACCGGTCCGGTACCGGTCGTGTCGTGGTCCCTGCCGACCGGGTCCGGCCACTCCGGCGACTCCGGCCACTCCGGCCACTCCGGGCACTCCGGGCACTCCGGCCCTTCCGGCCCGAGCGGGTCCGGCCCGTCCGGCCTCTCCGGCCCCTCCGGCCCGGGCACTCCCGCCGTACGGTCCGTCCCGCCCGCGGCGCCCGCCCCCGCCCGGCCCGGCACGGCACGGGTGCTCCAGCGGGTGGCCGAGCAGGCGGGCCTGACCGGCATCCCGCTGACCGCCGTGCCCGCGCGCACCCCCACCACGGTGCAGCGCGCCGCGGAGCCCGCGGCGAAGGCGCCCGGCACACCACCGGCCCAGCCGCACGCCGACCCCGCCGACCTCGACGAACTGGCCCGGCGGCTGGTCGAGCCGGTCGGCCGGCTGCTGCGCACCGAGCTGCGCCGGGGCCGGGAACGCAGCGGCAGACCGTACGACATGCGCCGCTGAGCCGGCGGGAGCGGCCGACAGCGGGCCCGCAGCAGCGACGTGACCGGAAGCAGGGAGCAGGAGCAGCAGCCATGACCGACACCATCTTCGCGACCAGTGTCTTCTTCAGCCTGACCATCGGCGGCAACGACCTGGGCGAGTTCACCACCTGCTCCGGGCTCGGCGCCCAGGTCGAGATCGAGCAGTACGCGGAGGGCGGCAACAACGGCTTCGCCTGGCAGCTGCCGGGCCGCATCACCTGGTCGAACATCACGCTGACCCGGGCGGTGACCGCGGACACCACCAAGATCGCCCGCTGGCTGTCCGAGATCGTCCGCAAGGTCGAGCCGAAGGACGGCGAGATCGTGGCGCTGCGGCCGGACCTGAGCCGGATCGTCGGGTGGCAGGTGCTCGGGATCGTCCCGGTGCGCTGGGAGGGCCCCTCCTTCGACCCCGCCAACTCCCAGGCCGCGATCGAGACCCTGGAGATCGCCCACGCGGGCCTGCGGCCCTCCTGACCGGCCCCGGCCGGACCGGAGCCACCACCGACCCCGACCGACCCGACCCCGACCGAACAGCCCCCGCCAGACCCGACCGACGGAAGGAGCACCAGGATGTCCCCAGCGGTCCCCGCCAGCGTCACCCGGGCCCAACTGACCATCATGGAGCCCCCGTCCACGGTTGGCGCCCAGCCCGGCGGCACCCTCGCGCAGCTCCGGCTCCAGTTCAACCCGGCGACCCTGGTGCTGCGCAAGACCACCGAGTGGCGGCGCACCCCGTCCCGGATGGCGGGTGAGTCCGCGCTGCCCGAGTTCGTCGGCAGCGGCCCGCGCTCGCTCTCCCTCGACGTGTTCCTGGACTCCACCGCGACCCACGACAACTCGGTGGAGCGGGCGGTGGAGCAGCTGATGACGGCCTGTGTGCCCACCCCGACGAGCCTGGCGCGCAAGACGCCGGCCAGCCCCTGGATCCGGCTGGACTGGGGCACCCTGAAGACCACCTCGTTCAACGGGGTGCTCACCGGCCTGTCGGTCACCTACTCGCTCTTCGACGTCGACGGGAAGCCGCTGCGGGCGGTCTGCTCGCTCACCATCGACGAGGCCAGCGTCGACCCGGCCGGCCAGAACCCGACCTCCGGCTCGCCGGAGGCCCGCAGCACCCACCGGGTGATCGCGGGGGACAGCCTGCCGCTGCTCGCCTGGCGCGCGTACGGGGACGCCACCGCCTGGCGCACCATCGCGGAGGCCAACGACATCGACGACCCGATGGCGCTGGTCCCCGGCGCGGACCTGATCGTGCCGGGGATCGAGGAGCTCACCCAGGCCGGACGCACCCCGGGAGGCCGGCCGTGACCACGCCCGAGGCCAGGGGAGGCCGTTCCTTCGCCGCGGACCCCGTCGTCGAGGCGCCGGGCCCGCTGCCCCCGGTCTGGGTGACCCAGCTGGTCTCCTGCGACATCGAGGAGAGCGTCGGCCTGCCCGACACCGCGGTGCTGTCCTTCCGGGACGCCGACCACACCTTCCTCGCCGCCACCGGGATCTCCATCGGCACCCCGCTGAAGGTGTCCGTGGTCACCGTCCAGGGGAACACCCGGGTACGGCTGTTCACCGGCGAGGTGACGGCGCTGGAGCTGGAGGTGGACACCACCGGCTCGTACACCGTGGTGCGCGCCTCCGCGGTGACCCACCGGCTGATGCGCGGGCGCCGGGTGAAGGCCTTCCGGAACATGACCACCGCCGACATCGTCCGGCAGGTCGCCGCCGGCGCCGGCCTGGGCTGCGGGCGGGTCGACTCCTTCCCGGTCGTCCACCAGCAGCTCTCCCAGGCCAACGTCCCGGACTGGGAGTTCCTCCAGTACCTCGCGCAGGAGAGCGGCGCCCAGGTGCGGGTGGACGACGACGGGAAGCTGGAGTTCGTCCGGCCCGAACCGGCCTCCGGCGCACCCGCCCCCTCGACCCCCGCGCCGCAGAGCCCGCTGGTGCTGGAGTACGGCCGCAACCTGCTGGAGCTGCGCGGCGTGCTGACCGGCGCGGGCGGAGCGGACACCGTCGAGGCGCGCGGCTGGAACGTCACCACCAAGAGCGCGCTGGTCGCCACCGAGCCCGCCGTGGAGTCCCGGGCCGTCCAGCCGGGGATGAGCCCCTCGGTGGCGGCCTCCGCCTTCCCCGGCCAGGCCCGGCTGACCATCGCAGACACGCCGTACCGCACCCAGGCCGAGACCGCCTCGGTGGCCCGCTCGCTGGCCGCCTCGGTGGCGGCCGGCTTCGGCGAGCTGGAGGTCGTCGCCGAGGGCAACCCGAGGCTGCGGGCGGGCACCCCCGTCGCGCTGGGCAACGTCGGTGCCGCCTTCTCCGGCCGCTACACCGCCACCGGGGTGCGCCACCTGCTGGAGCCGTTCCGCGGCTACCGCACCACCGTGGTGGTCAGCACGGCCCCCGACCGCTCGCTGGCCGGGCTGACCAGCGGCGGCAACGCCCCGCCGCGCGGCCCGCGGATGCCCGGCCTGGCCGTGGCCGTCGTCACCGACGTCCGGGAGCCGGGCGGCGGCCAGCGCGGCTGGGTGAAGCTGAAGTTCCCCTGGCTGGACGACACCTACGTCTCCGACTGGGTGCGCACCGTGCAGTGGGGCGGAGCCGGGGGCGGCGGCGTGGTCAGCCCCGAGGTCAACGACGAGGTGCTGGTCGGCTTCGAGCAGGGCGACCTGGACAGCCCGTACGTGCTGGGCGGGCTCTACAACGGCGTGGACAAGCCGTCCCCGCACGACGTGCCGCTGGTCGACGGCGGCTCCGGCAAGGTCAACCGCCGCTCCGTGGTGTCCCGTTCGGGCCACCGGATGGAGCTGCTGGACGTGCCGGGCGGCAGGTCCGGAGTCCGGCTGGCGAGCGGCGACGGCAAGCTGGAGGTCAGGCTCGACCAGCAGCGCGGCGAGATCGTGCTGACCGTCCACGGCCTCGCGGGCGGGGGCGGCAGCACGGTCCGGCTCACGCCCTCCGGCATCACCCTGGACGCGGGCACCGGGACGGTGGACGTGCGCGGCGGTTCCGTCACCGTCCGCGGCACCACCGGCGTCACCGTGGACGGCGGCGCCCAGGCGGTGCTCAGGGGGGCCGTCGTCCGGATCAACTGACGAGACGTCACCAGAACTGGCAGTAGCACGAGTGCCCGCGACCGGCGGCGCACCCACCGAAACGGAGACCGCACATGCCCCCCGCAGCCCGGACCGGCGACCTCACCGACCACGGCGGCGCCCTCACCACTCCGCCGCCGGGCGCCCTCAAGGTGGCGACCGTGCTGATCGGCGGCCGCCCCGCCGCCGTCGTCGGCACGGTCCACGCCTGCGTCGTGCCCCCGCACCTGGCCCTGGGCCCCGGCAACCTGGTGCTGCCCTCGCCGGGGGCGGTGACCGGCGGGGTGGTGCTGATCGGCGGCCTGCCCGCGGCCCGCATGGGCGACAAGACGACCTGCGGCGCCACCGTCACCACCGGTGCCCTCGACGTCGTGATCGGCGGTGGCCTGTGACGGGCGGATTCATCGGCCGCGGCTGGGGCTTCCCGCTGCGGGTCAACGCCACCGGCGGCATCGGCATGGTCGAGCGCGACCGGGAGCTCGCCGAGGCGATCCGGCTGATCCTCGGCACCGCCCCCGGCGAGCGGCCGATGCGCCCCGAGTTCGGCTGCGGCATCCACGAGTACGTCTTCGCCCCGGGCGACAGCACCACCGCCGGGCGGATCGCCCGCGAGGTGCGCGTCGCGCTGGAGCGCTGGGAGCCGAGGATCGAGGTCGACGACGTGGTGATCGCCTTCGACAGCGTCGAGGAGGGCACCCTCTACATCGACGTCCACTACACCGTGCGGGCCACCAACGACCGCCGCAACCTGGTCTTCCCCTTCTACACCATCCCCGAGCACCCGGGCGCCGAGCCCCTCGACGCGGTCGACGGAGGCGTGCGCTGATGGCCCTGCCCTCCCCGAACCTGGACGACCGCCGCTTCCAGCAGCTCGTCGACGAGGCCAAGCGCTACGTCCAGCAGCGCGCCCCGGAGTGGACCGACCACAACGTCTCCGACCCGGGCGTGACCCTGATCGAGACCTTCGCCTACCTGGTGGACCAGCTGCTCTACCGGCTGAACCGGGTGCCGGAGAAGAACTACGCCGCCTTCCTCGACCTGCTCGGCATCCGGTTGTTCCCGCCCGCCGCGGCCCGGGCCGAGGTCGACTTCTGGCTCTCCGCCCCGCAGGCCGAGACCGTCCTGCTGCGGGCCGGCACCGAGGTCTCCACGCTGCGCACCGAGACCGACGAGGCGGTGGTGTTCTCCACCGCCGAGGACCTGCCGATCGTGCCCAGCTCCCTGGAGCGGCTGGTCACCGTCTCGGCTTCCGGCGAGCAGTCCGACGGCACCGCCCGGCTGGCCGACGGCGCGGACGTGCCGTGCTTCCAGGCGCGCCCGGTCGCCGGGGACGCCATGCTCTTCGCGCTGCCTGCCGTGGTGCCGCGCTGCATCCTGGTCGTCCGGCTGGACAGCCGGGTGGAGGGCGTCGGCGTCGACCCGCGCCAGCCCCCGCTGGCCTGGGAGGTCTGGGACGGCGCGCGCTGGATCGCCTGCGAGACCGGCAGCGACACCACCGGCGGGCTCAACCGGCCCGGCGAGGTGGTCGTCTTCGTGCCCGCCGGGCACACCGCCTCGGTGGTCGCCGGGCGGCGGGCCGGCTGGCTGCGCTGCCGGGTCACCGAGCCCCGGGCGGGCCAGCCGTTCTACTCCGAGTCCCCGACCGTGCGCCGGGCCGAGGTGTTCACCGTCGGCGGCACCGCCACCGCCGTCCACGCGCAGACCGTCACCGACGCGCCGCTCGGCACCTCGGAGGGCGTCGCGGGCCAGCGCTTCCGGCTCGCCCGGCCGCCGGTGCTGCTCGACGGCGAGCCCCCCGTCGTCGAGGTCGCGGCCGGCGAGGGCTGGCAGCGGTGGACGGTCGTGGAGCACTTCGGCGGGTCCGCGCCCGACGACCGGCACGTGGTGCTGGACGCCACCACCGGCGAGTTCCTCTTCCCGCCCGCCGTCCGGGAGCCGGACGGCAGCCTGCGCTCCTTCGGCGCCGTCCCGCCCAAGGGCGCGCAGCTGCGCGTCCCGCGCTACCGCACCGGCGGCGGGACGGCGGGCAACGTCGCCCGCGGCACCGTCACGGTGCTGCGCAGCTCCGTCCCGTACATCGCCCGGGTCGACAACCGGGAGGCGGCCCGCGGCGGGGTCGACGGCGAGACCGTGGAGAACGCCAAGGCCCGTGCCCCGCACCAGCTGCGGTTGCAGGAACGCGCCGTCACCGCGGGGGACTTCGAGCTGATCGCGCGGCAGGCCGCGCCCTCGGCGGCCCGGGTCAGCTGCCTGCCCGCCGCCGGCGGGGAGGCCGGCGCGGTGCGGGTGCTGGTCGTGCCCGACGCCGTCGCGGACGAGGGCGACCGGCTGCGCTTCGAGCAGCTGATCCCCGACGAGCAGGTGCTCGCCGCCGTCGCCACCGCCCTCGACGAGCGGCGGCTGATCGGCACCCGGCTGGTCGTGCAGCCCCCCGCCTACCAGGGCGTGACGGTCGTCGCCCGGCTCACCACCCGCGCCGCGGACCCGGACCGGGTGCGCGAGGAGGTGCTCGCCGAGCTGTACCGGTACCTCAACCCGCTGCGCGGCGGCGCCGACGGCCGGGGCTGGCCGTTCGGCCGGTCGGTGCAGTACGGGGAGGTGTTCGCGGTGCTCCAGCGGGTGGCCGCCGTCGCGGGCGTGGACGAGCTGCGGCTCTTCCCGGCCGACCCGATCACCGGGCGGCGCGGCGCGCCCGCCGAGCGGGTCGAGGTCCCGCCGGACGCCCTGGTCTTCTCCCACCAGCACCAGGTCGTGGTCACCGCCGTCGCCGAGGACGGGGCGTCATGACCCGGGCCGCCGTCCCCGGGCTGCCCAGCCCGCACCCGATCGGCGCGCTGCTGCCCGCGCTGTACGCCGACGACGACCTCGCCCAGCGGTTCACGGCCGGCCTGGACACCGTCCTCGCCCCGGTCTTCGCCACCCTGGACAACCTGCCGGCGTACTTCCGGCCCGGCCTCGCGCCGGCGGACTTCCTCGACTGGCTGGCCTCCTGGGTCGCGGTGGAGGTCGACCCGGCCTGGCCGGTGGAGGTGCGCCGCACGGTGGTCGAACGGGCGGTGGAACTGCACCGCTGGCGCGGCACCCGGCGCGGCCTCGTCGAACGGCTGCGGCTGGTGCTCGGCGTCGGCGCCGAGATCGTGGACGGCGGCGGCGCCTCCTGGTCCACCGACCCGCACGCCCCGCTGCCGCCCGCGCCGAGCGGCGAGGTGCTGGTGCGGGCCTGGCCGCTGCACGGCCCGGGGCCGGACGAGGAGCAGGTGCGGTCCGTCGTCAGGGCGGGCTGCCCGGTCCATCTGACCTGCCGGGTGGAGATCCTGCCCGGCCCACCCGGGCGAGTGGAGGACTGACCGATGCCGGTGTGCCCCGAATGCGGAACGGCCAACGGGGAGGGGGACGACTTCTGCGGCAACTGCGGCGCCTACCTGGGCTGGTCGCGCAGCGCCGCCGCCACCACCGCGGCGGCGCCGACGGCCGCCGCGCCCGTACCCGCGCAGGCCGCGCCCGCGCCCGAGCAGGCTGCGCGGGAGGCGAAGGCCGAGCCCGCGCCGACGCCCGAGCCGACGTCCGCGCCGAAGCCGGCCGCCGAGCCCGCCGCCACCACCCGGCGCGGTGCCTCGCGGCGGACGGCACGGAGCAGGCCGGCCGCCGAGCCCCGGGCCGCGGAGGCCGCGCCCGCGCCCCACACGCAGCCAGAGCCCGCGCCTGCGCCTGCGCCCGGTTCCTCGCCGGCGGCCGAGGAGGCCGCCGCGCCCGGGCCCACGGCGGAAGCCCCGCGCCCGAGCACGGCTCCCGTCCGGCCGGCTCCCGCGCGCACCCCCGCCTCCGCCGCGCAGCCCGACCCGGTGGCCGTCCAGCCCGCGAAGCCCGTCGCACCCCGCCTGGTCAGCCGGGCGACGGAGGCCGTCGAGACCCAGGACGGCCCGCCCTGCCCCCGCTGCGGCACGCCCAACCTGCCGGAGCGCAGGTTCTGCCGCCGCTGCGCCGCCCCGCTGACCCCCACCGCCGCCGCGGCCGAACTGCCCTGGTGGCGCACCCGTTGGCCGTTCCGACGCCGGGTGCGGATCGGCGGCTCGGGCAACGCGCTGCGCCGCACCATCGCGCTGCTGGCGCTGGCCGCGGTGATCGTGGCCGGGGTCCTGCTCTACCCGGCCGGCACGGTCGCCTTCCAGGACATCCTGGACAAGGTCCGCGGCACCGCGCCGATCACTCCCTCCGCCACCTCGGCGAGCGCCGCCGTCGAGGGCCACCCGGCCACCGCGGCCGACGACGGCCTCAGCAACACCTACTGGGGCGCACCCGCCATCGGGGACTCCGTCACCTTCTCCTTCCGGACGCCGTTCCGGCTGGTCGACCTGATCGTCCACACCGGCGGCTCCGCCGACCCGGAGCGCTTCCGGCAGCAGGCCCGCCCGACCCTGCTCACGCTGGAGGTCACGGACAAGGACGGCGCCGTCCACACCCAGCAGGTCCCGCTCAACGACCAGCCCGGCCCGCAGACCGTGCAGACCGGGATCAGCGACGCCACCCAGGTGAAGCTCACCGTGCGCGAGGCGGCCGGAACGGGCCCCGACCGCACCATCGCCCTCGCGGAGGTGGAGTTCTTCAAGCGCACCTGACCCCGCCGGCCACACCGGAGGAGACGATGGTCTACCGGATCCACTTCACGGCGGAGGACCTGGCCAGGACCCGGCTCGCGGATCCGATGCCGTTCTCCGAACTGCTCGCCGCGGCCAGGGCCCTGCAGGTGCGCAGCCACGCGGCGCGGCTGGACCCGTGGCGGCGCGGGGCCCTGGCCGGGCTGCCCGAGCGGGCCCGTATGGCCCTGTCCCTGATTCCCGCGGGCGGCTGGGTGCCGACCTTCCTGGTGCCCGCGGTGGCAGGAGAGCCGGAGCAGGTGCTGGAGCGCGTACGGGCCACCCCGCGCCGCCTCGTCGAGGCGGAGCTGGCGGCGATCGCCGAGCACCAGCCCCTGCCGGGGTGGGCCCGCCACCTGTCGGGCGACCGGGCGCTGCGCGAGGAGCTCGCCGACAGCCTCGGCCTCCTGTACGGGCACCTGGTCGGCCGCCACTGGCCGCAGGTCGTCGACCGCCATGCCGCGGACCGGTCCGTGCGGGTGCGCCAGTTCCTCGACGGCGGCGTCGAGTCCCTCCTGGCCGGGGCGAGCCCCCGGTGGCTGCACTGGAATCCGCCGGTGCTCGAAGTCCGCGTCCCGGTCGATTACGACCTGCGCCTCCACGGGCAGGGTGTCCTGCTGGGCCCCTCGGTGTTCGCCACCCGGGTGATGGTCAGCGACGACACCCACGGCCAGCCCCTGCCCGTGGTCGCCTACCCGGTCGACGGCGGCGGACCTGCGGGCCGGCCGGTCCCCTCGGAGCCCGACCGGGCGCCGGGCGGATCGACGGTCGCCCTCTGCGCCCTGCTCGGGCGCACCCGGGCCGCCGTCCTGGAAGCGATCGCCGAACACCCCGGCTGCTCGACGAAGGAGCTCGCGGTCCTCGCCGGAACCACCCCGTCCAGCGCCAGCGAACACGCCACCGTGCTGCGGGAGGCCGGGCTGATCGGCACCTCCCGGTACCGCAACGCCGTCCTGCACCGCCCGACCGCCCTCGGCCTCGGCCTGCTCGGTGACGAGCCCGGTCCGTCCGGTTCCGGGCGGAGTCGAGCGGTACGGCCGTGATTCGGGCCGGCCCGAATCACCTGGAGCGGCGGTCCGGTGGCCCCGGAGACTGAGGGCCGGGCGCCGAACCCGCCCGCACCACCGACGTCACGTTCCCCAGGAGGTCTCCCATGCGCTTCGTCCACAAGGCCGGCATCGCCCTCGCGGCCGGCTTCGCCGCCGTCACCACGCTCCTCGCCCCGGTGGCGAACGCCCGGCCGGCGATCGCCGCGGCGCCGGCCGACTGTTACAAGGGCTACATCTGCGGCTATCTGTACAGCAACTACCAGCACCTCATGTTCCGGTTCAGCGACTGCGGCGTCCTCCAGGAGATCCCCGACGGCATGAACAGCGGGGGGTCCTGGTACAACAACCAGTCCACCGGCACCAAGGCGAAGATGTACGACAAGTACAAGAACCTGGTCTACACCACTCCCGGCGCCCCCTACGGCGACCCCAACGCCGACTGGGCGCCGATCTGGTACGTCAAGGCCTGCTGATCCCGGCCCCCGCGCCCGCGGGCCGCGGCCGCGCTATCGCGCCGTGTCGTCGGCGGACCCGGCCCGGGGTGCCGGGGGGAGGGCCGCGCCGGGCTGCGGGAGGTCCGGCTCCGCGCCGGGGAGGCGTTCGGCCGTGTCGGCCCGGACCAGTGCGGTGCGCAGCCGGCGCACGGCGGCTTCGGCGTCGGTGAGTTCGGCCGGGCTCGGCACGACGGTCCCGAAGGACTGGCCCCGGTCGGCGGGCAGCGCCCGCCACCGCAGGACCGGGCTCAGGACGCCGCCGGCCCGGCCGAGGAACCAGGCCAGCCGACCGTGGGTGCGGGCGATGCCGAGGGCGAGGACGGCCAGGGCCTCGCGCAGGTGCTCCAGACGCTCGATGACCGGCATCCGCTCCTGCTCCGCGGCCGGCCCGATCGCCCCGGCGAGGTCGTCGGCGGTCTTGCGGGCCAGCGCGGCGTCCTGCGGGGTGAACTCCCAGAGCCCGCTCCGAAGCTGCCGCTCGGCCTCGGCGGCGAGTTCCCTGGCCTGCTCCCACATCCCCGTGCCGGGGGGCTGGGGTATCTGCTGCGAGGTCATGGTGCCCTCCCGTTCGGACCGGTCCGGATGCCGTACCGGACACCCGGGTCCACGGTCGGCCACCGCGGAGCGTTCCCACAGCTTCGGAAGCGAAATGCCCGGCGCGCGCAGTCGCCGGAACGAAACCCGCCGTGCGGCGCAGGGCCTCCCCGGTCCGGCAGGCGCCCCGGACGGTGGCCGAAGCTCCGAGCCCGCGCTCCCGGCGGGCGGTCCGGGGCCCGGCCGGGTTTCCGTCCCGCGGGCCGGACGCGTAGCGTCGGATCCTGGCGCACACCCGTGAGGCCGCCGACCGCGAACGGATGGTGATGATGGTCGAGTCGTTGTCCTTCGACAGCGCGAGTCTGGAGGCCACCGAGGACTTCCTGTCCACCGCGTACACACCGATGCGCATCGGCGGGCCGGTGGAGGACGCCCGGGCGCGCATCAGCCGGCGGTCGGTCGGTCCGCTGAGCGTCGACCGGCTGTCCTTCGGCTACGACATGGCCTACAACGCCGACAGCCTCGGCCGGGTGTGCCTGGTGAGCCTGCACGCCGGTGCGCTCGCCGACCGGACCAAAGGGCAGGAGGGGACGGTCTTCGGCCCCGGGGAGACCTTCCTGGTCGCCCCTCCCGACGCCCCGTACCAGGGGGAGGTGCGGGCGGCCCGCTACACCATCGTCATGTTCGACCCCGCCCTGCTGGACGCCGTCGCCCCCGCCGGGGCCGACGGCCGGGGCCCGGTGCGCCTGTCCGGCTCCCGCCCCGTCGACCCGGCCGCGAACCGGCAGCTGACCGCCGCGGTCGCCTACGTGCGCGACCACGTGCTCGACAACCCGGCGGCCTGCGAGAGCGCCCTGCTGGTCGCCTCCGCGGCCCAGCACCTGGCGGCGGCGACCCTGGCCGCCCTGCCCCACACCGCCCGGACCGACGGCGCTCCGGCGGACCGGCTCGACGGCGGCCCGGCGGCGCTGCGCCGGGCCGTCGCCTTCATCGAGGCGAACGCCGAACGGGACGTCGCGCTGGCGGACATCGCCGAGGCGGCCTTCGTCACGCCGCGGGCACTGCAGTACGCGTTCCGGCGGCACCTGGACACCACGCCGCTGCGCTACCTGCGCCGGGTGCGGCTGGACGCGGCGCACCGGGAGCTGTCGGCGGCGGGCCCGGGCACCACGACGGTCACCGAGGTCGCGATGCGCTGGGGCTTCGCGCACCCCGGGCACTTCGCCGGGCTGTACCGCGAGGCCTACCGGCGCTCGCCCGGCGACACCCTGCACGGCCGCGGCTGAGCCACGGCTGCCCGGGCGGCCGGCGCCGGGCTCAGCGGTAGAGCGCCACCCGGGGCTCGACCGTGCCCTGGACCGGGGCCGTTCCGACGACGGTGACCCGGTAGCGCTCGGTCAGGGTGTGGTGCCCGTGCAGGACGACCCTGGCCGTGTCGAGCCGGGTGTACAGCGTGCCGCCCTGGGAGGCGAGCGGCAGGGTGCGCCAGTGGCCGTCCGCGGAGAGCACGTCGAGGCGGATGCTCGACGGGTCGAGGAACGGGCCCTTCGCGGGGGACTCGACGAGGATCTGCGGGGCCACCGTCCGGTCCGCCGGGGAGTCGTTGCGGTAGGTGACGGTGACCGTCCGCTGCCCGTGGTCCGACGGCAGGGGGGAGGCGGCCTCGTTCACGAAGCCGACGGGCACGGCGCCGGTCGCGGACGGAGTGCCGGTCGCCGCCCGGGCCGGGGCGGCGAGCAGGGCGGCCGGCACGGCGGCGAGGGCCGCGGCCAGGGCCAGGCCCCGACGGGGGATCTTCCGGGTGCGCATGGCGCCTCCTTCGGTCGACCGCCGGGCACGGGGCGCCGACTGGTCCGGGCAGGTCCGTACGGACCACCCTGCCCCCTCACCCGGAAAGCCGCACGCCGTGGGACGGCACCGGGCGCGGGAGCGGGCCCGCGGCTGGGCCGAACGTGCGACCGCCGGTCCGCCGGGGCCGCCGTAGCCGCCCCCGGCGGGGCGGGGCCCCGTACCGTGGGCGCCACCCCGCCCGGCGGGAACTGTCAGACACGCCCCAGGACGGGAGGGACGCCTTGCGGGCGCGCTCGGTGGAGGAACCGGGGCCGCGGCTGCCGGTGCTGATCCGGTACGGCCACCGCTCCTGGCTGGGGCCGCTGCTGGTGCTGGCGCTGGTGGTGGCCGTGGACGCGGTCACGCCCACGTCGTTCGCGTCGGTCAGCTGGCTGGCGATGGTCCCGGTGGTGGCCGCCGGGCTCTGCGGGCCGGCCGCCACCGCGCTGTTCGCGCTCCTGGCCGTCGCCGCCTACCCGGCCCTGGACAGCATCTGGTCCAAGACCCAGGGGATCGAGGACTTCCTGCTGGTGATCGCGGGAGGCGTCATCTCGGTGCCGATCAGCGTCTTCCGCGCCCGGGCCGCCGCCTACGTCCACCACCTCCGGGGCGCGGCCGAGACCACCCGGCAGGTGGTGCTGCGCCCGGTGCCGCCCGGCTGGGGCGGGGTGGACTCGGCGGCGCGCTACCTGGCCGCGGACGTCGAGGCCCGGGTGGGCGGCGACTTCTACGACGTGCTGGCCACCCCGTTCGGGGCGCGGGTCATCCTCGGCGACGTCCAGGGCAAGGGCCTGCCGGCCGTCTCCGCGGCGGCGGCGCTGGTGGGCTGCTTCCGCGAGGCGGCCTTCCACGAGAGCGACCTGGCCACCGTCGCCTCCTGGCTGGAGGAGCGGCTGCACCGGCAGAACCTGCTGGCCGAGCGGCTGGGCGAGCGGGAGGAACGGTTCGCCACGGCGGTGATCGTCTGGTTCCCGGTCGATGCGCCGGGGGAGGTGGAGGTGGTCAACTTCGGCCACGACAGCCCCCATGTCCTCGGCCCCGCGGGCGTGCGCCGGCTGTCGCCGGGCGACGACGCCCCGATCGGGCTGGCGGAGCTGGCCGGCGGCCTGCCGGAGGTGCGGCGGGTGCACCTGGGCCCGGAGGAGACGGTGCTGATCGTCTCGGACGGGGTGACCGAGGCCCGCGACCGGACGGGCGCGTTCTTCCCGCTGCCTGCCTACCTGGCGCGCCTGACCGCCCACCGCGGGGCGGTGGACCCGGGCCGCCTGGTCGACGAGGTGGCCGCCGCCGTCCTGCGGCACACCGGCGGCCGGCTGACGGACGACACCGCCCTGCTCGCCGTCCGCACGCCCCCGGTGGAGGCGACGGGCGGGGCCGCCCTCAGTCCTCCGCCCGGCTGACCGCGCAGGCCAGGACGCCCGGGATGCGGGCCAGTTCGACGGTGAGGTCGGACAGGCTGCCGCGGCCGTGCACGGTGATGGACACCTCGGCGACCCGCTCGTCGTCGGCGCCGTCCTCCCGGGCCGGCGCGGCCCGCTCGACGGTCGCCAGCTCGGCGACGGAGAACCCTTCGGCCGTGATCCGGGCGAGCAGCAGCCGGAGCAGCCCGCGGCCCTCGGTGTAGCTGACGTGGCAGGTCGCCGGGCGGGCGCCGAGCCTGGGGAGGCGGTGGACGAGGGGCCGCAGCAGGTAGCCGACGAGGAAGTAGGCCACGGTGGCCGCGGTGGCGAGCAGCGGGAGTCCGGCGGCGGCCGCCGCCCCGATCGCGGCGGTCAGCCAGACCGTGGCGGCCGTGGTCAGCCCGCGGATCGAGCCGCGCTGGACGAAGATCACGCCGGCGCCGATGAAGCCCAGTCCGGAGACGATCTGGGCGGCCATCCTGGACGGGTCCACCGTGACCAGGCCGGCCCGGGCGACGTCGGCGAAGCCGTACTTGCTGACCAGCGTGAAGAGCGCCGCGCCGAGGCCGACGACCGTGTACGTGCGCAGTCCGGCGGCCTTCTGCCGGACCTCCCGTTCCAGGCCGATCGCCCCGGCCAGGACCAGGGCGAGGGCGAAGTCGGTGAGGTGCGACCACTCTGGCGAGAAAGGATCGCTGACCGCGTCCGGTGTCATCGACTCCTCCTGTTCGACGGATCTGTTCGACGGCTGTTCGGCGGATCCAAAGCGGCGAAGCGAGACCATTGAGCGTACGTCTCATCAGATGATCGGACTCCTGTTGGGGCAGGACGATCCGAGGAGGCGGGGGTGGTGCGGAAGCGGACCGACGGCGCGTCCGTCCGGCGGGCGCCGACCGGAGCGCAGGTCCGGGCGCGCCGCGGCCGGCGCGATCCGGGCCCTCAGGCCGGGGGGACGGGCCGCAGCCGGTAGGCGTCACCCACGGCGAGGACCCGGCCGGCGGTGGGCGGGGCGAAGTGGGTGCCCAGCAGCAGGGTGTCGGTGCCGGCGAGGGAGGCGAGCAGGGCGCGGCGGGTGGCCTCGGAGCGCCGCGGGTCGACGTCCACGCAGGCGCCGAGGGAGGGGCGGGCGAGCTGCACCGGGTGGTGGAGGCAGTCCCCGGTGATCACCGCCGTGCGGCCCCGGCTGGACAGTTCGACGGCGACGTGCCCCGGGGTGTGGCCGGGGGTCGGGAGCAGGCGCAGGCCCGGGAGGACGTCCAGACCCTCGGCCGGGACGTCGACCAGGTCCAGCAGCCCGGCCCGCTCGACCGGGTGCACCGAGTCGCGGAACAGCTGCGCCCGCGCCTCGTCCATGGCGTACCCGGCCCAGAACTCCCGTTCCGCGCGGGTGGTGAGGTAGCGCGCGCGGGGGAAGGTGGGCACCCACGCGCCGTCCACCGCGCGGGTGTTCCAGCCGACGTGGTCGGCGTGCAGGTGGGTGAGGACCACCAGGTCGACGGAGTCCGGCGGGAAGCCGGCGGCGGCGAGGCGCCGCGGGTAGTCGGTGCGCAGCTCGTGCCAGGCCGGATTGGCGCGCTGCTTGCCGTTGCCGATGCCGGTGTCGACGAGCACCCGCCGCCCGTCCAGCTCGACGGCGAAGCTGTGGCTGTCCAGGCGCAGCACGCCCTCGGCGTCCGCGAAGTCGGGGCGGAGCCAGTCCTGGCCGGCCACCACCGCGGGGGTGGCGTCGGGCAGCAGCCAGCCGCCGGTCGCGGGCGGCAGCGGGATTTCGTCGATGCGGTGGACGGTGAGGTCGCCGACCGTCCAGGAAGGGGTAGGGGTGCTGGGCACGGGGCGGTTCCTCCGCTGCTAAAGCCATTGGTTTGCGTTAAGGCGACGGTAGGCCCTACCGTCGCCTTAACGCAAATATTTGGCGTTTGCGCGGACGGGTCCTTCGAGCCGCCCGCCGCACCACCCACGATCGGGAGCGCACCCATGTCCTCCGCAGAAATCACCCCGCCCGAGGCGGCCGCCCGGGCGGCCCGGGCCGGCCTCGACCTGCCGGCCGAGCGCCACGCCGTGGTGGCGGCCACCGCCCGGCACCTCCAGTCCGTCGTCTCCGTCCTGCGCGAGCTGGACCTCGGGGACGTCCCGCCCGCCGCCGCGTTCCGCGCGGGAGGGGAGCAGCCCGATGCGGCCGTATGAGCTGACCCTCGCCGCCGCCGCGGCGCAGATCCGGGAGCGGCGGCTGTCCCCCGTGGAGCTGGTCGACTCCGTCCTCGGCCGGATCGAGCTGGTGGAGCCGCACCTCGGCGCGTACGTGTGCGTCGCCGCCGAGCAGGCCCGCCAGGCGGCCCGCGAGGCCGAGCGGGAGATCGCCCGGGGCCGGTACCGGGGGCCGCTGCACGGCGTCCCGGTCGGGCTCAAGGACCTGATCGACGTCGCCGGGGAGCCCACCACGGCCAGCTCCCGGGTCCGCGACGGCCACCGCGCGGCCGCCGACAGCACGGTCGCCGCCCGGCTGCGCGCGGCCGGCGCCGTCCTGGCCGGCAAGACCCACACCCACGAGTTCGCCTACGGCCTGACCACCCCGCAGACCGGGAACGCCTGGGACCGCGACCGGGTGGCCGGGGGCTCCAGCGGAGGGTCCGCCGTCGCGGTGGCCGCCGGGGCGGCGACCTTCGCCCTGGGCACCGACACCGGCGGCTCGATCCGGGTGCCCGCCGCGCTGAACGGGGTGGTCGGCCTCAAGCCGACCTACGGCCTGGTGCCCCGCCACGGTGTCACCTCGCTCTCCTGGTCGCTCGACCACGTGGGCCCGATCACCCGCACCGTCGAGGACGCGGCCCTGGTCCTGGCCGCCATCGCCGGGCACGATCCGCGCGATCCCGCTTCGGTGGCCGCCCCCGCCGTCGACTACCGGCCGGAGCGCGAGCCGGACCTGACGGGCGTGCGGGTCGGCGTGCCGAACGCCTACTACGTCGACCGCGTGGACGGCGAGGTGGCCGCCGCCGTCCACCGGGCCGTGGAGCGGCTGGAGGAGCTCGGCGCGCGGCCCGTCGAGGTCGGCATCCCGATGGCCCGCTACCTCGTGCCCACCCTGTGGGGCCTGACGGCGCCGGAGGCCGCCGCCTACCACGCGCGCACCCTGCGTGCCGTCCCCGACCTCTACCAGGCGGACGTCCGGGTGCTGCTGGAGGCCGGCGAGCTGATCGGCGCCGGGGACTACCTGCGCGCCCAGCGCGCCCGGACGCTGATCCGGGACGCGTGGGCGCAGGTGCTGGCGGAGGTCGACGTGATCGCCGCCCCCACGGTGCCGACGGCGGCGGTCCGGACCGGCCAGGAGGAGGTCGCCTGGCCGGACGGCAGCACCGAGAGCGTCGCGGAGGCCTACGTCCGGCTGAGCGCCCCGGCCAACGTCACCGGCCTGCCCGCGCTGTCGGTGCCGGCCGGCCTGGACGCGGCGGGCCTGCCGGTCGGCCTCCAGCTGATCGGGCGGCCCTTCGGGGAGCGGGAGCTGCTGAGGGTGGGCCACGCCTTCGAGCGGACGCGGCCGGCGCGGGCGCTCGCGCCGGTGGTCTGAGGCGCGCGGGGCCCCGCGCGCTCCTGGTCCGGGCGGGTCTTGACGCAAAGGAGTCGCTTTAGGATGGCGGCATGAGTCCTCGGCAGATGGTCCGCCCGGGCGGGCGCAGTGCCCGGGTCCAGGAGGCGGTGCACGGCGCGGTGCGCGAGCTGCTCGCGGAGGTCGGCCGCGAGGCGCTCACCGTGCCGCTGGTCGCCCAGCGGGCCGGCGTCACCCCGTCCACGGTCTACCGCCGCTGGGGGGACCTGGCCGAGCTGCTGTCCGACGTCGCCGTGGAGCGGCTGCGCCCCGACGCCGAGCCGGAGGACCACGGGGGCCTGCGCGCGGACCTCACCGCCTGGGCCGAGCAGTTCCTCGACGAGATGGCCTCCGCCTCCGGCCGCGCCTACGTCCGCGACGCCCTGCTCGGGGACCCGGACGGCGGCAACGCCGGGCGCTGTTCCGCGTACGCCGCCGACCAGCTCGGCCTGGTCCTCGCCCGGGCCCGCGCCCGCGGCGAGGACGCCCCCGGGGTGGAGGCCGCCGTGGACCGGATCGTGGCCCCCCTGATGTACCGGATCCTCTTCCGCCCGGCCGGCCTCGACGCCGACTACGCCCGCCGTCTGGTCGCCGAGCTGCTCGCCGCGCCCGCCGGCGCCTGACGCCGGGCGGGACCGCCGCGCGCTCGCGCCTACGCCTGCTCCGGCGGGGGAGCGAGGAGGATCGGCCACTCCTGCGCGGAGCCGAGGAGCCCGCCGAGCGGGGTGCCGGGCGCTCCGAGGAGGACGACGGCGCCCTCGGCGAGCCGCCCGGCCACGGCCGGGTCGACGGCGGCCACGGCGCGCAGCACGACCACGGCGGAGGGGTCGGCGGCCGAGCGGTCCGCGAAGCGGGCCGGGTCGCTCCCGGCGCCGCGGTGGACGGCGACGGCGACCCTCAGACGGCCGCCGTCGTACGCCTGCCCGGCCCAGCCGTCGGTCCGCACCGGGTACAGCACCTCGTCGCCCTCGTGGCAGTTCGCGCCGAGCCGGGCGACGGCCTGCTCGCCGGGGGAGCCGTCCGGGTCGGCGACCAGGACGGCCACCGGGGTGTCCGGCGCGTCGGGGTCGAGGCCGGAGCGGACGTACAGACGGGCCATCGCGGCGTCTCCGGGTTCCCTGCGGGTCGTCGGCCCCCGCCAGTACACACCGCGCCACCGACGCCGCGGCCGGGGGCCGTCAGCTCCCGCCCATCAGCCGGTACATGCCGATCGAGCCGTGGGCGGCGGTGTCCGCGAAGCCGAACTTCTCGTAGAGGAAGCGGGCCGGGCCGTCGGCGATCAGCGAGACGTATGCGGTGGCGGGCGCCCGGCGCTCCAGCGCCTCGGTGAGGGCGGCCATGATGCGCTTGCCGAGGCCCTGGCCCTGGTGCGCGGGGTGCACGCAGATGTCGGTGATCTGGAACGCGGTGCCGCCGTCGCCGATGATCCGCCCCATGCCGATCGGCTCGCCCCGGTGGTGGAGGACCACGCCGTACCAGGTGTTGGGCAGGGCGACCGCGGCCGCCTCGGGGGCCTTGTCGGAGAGGCCGGCCTCGGTGCGCAGGCGGCGGAAGACCTCGACACCGGGCACGCCGGGACGGATCTCGTAAGGGTCATCAGTCAGGCTCATGGCTTACATGCTACCCGTTCGGCGCCGCCGTCCGGCTCCGGCCGCTCGGGTGAACGCGCGGCGCGACATGCCGGACCGGACGGGGCCCCGCAGGGTCGGAAGCGATGATCGCCGGGTTCTCGGACCACCACCCCGGAGGCGGACATGCGGATTCTGCTCCTCGCCGGAGCGTTCAACAGCCTCGGCCGGCGACTGCACGCCGAACTGCGCGACCGGCGCCACACCGTGGACGTCCAACCGGCCGGTGACGACGAGGAGTTGATCGACACGGTGCGCCGACTGCGGCCCGGCCTGCTGCTCGCGCCGATCCTGGGCACGGCGATCCCGGAGGCTCTCCGGTCGCGGCTCACCTGCCTGGTCGTCCACCCCGGACCGCCGGGCGACCGCGGCCCGTCCTCGCTCGACCGGGCCGTCCAGGAGGGCCGCACCGCATGGGGCGTCACGGTGCTCCAGGCCCAGGCCCAGGCGGAGCCGGACGCCGGGCCGGTCTGGGCCTGGGCGCCCTGCCGGCTGCCCGGGCGCGGCAGGAGCGACCTCTACCGCAACGAGGTCGCCGACGCGGCGGTGGCGGCCGTGCTCCTCGCCGTCGAACGCATCGCCTCCGGCACGTACGCGCCCCGGCCCCAGCACGGCCCCGGCCGGAGCGGCACCGTGCGCACCCGGCCCGCACTGCGCCAGGAGGAGCGCCGGATCGACTGGGCGGCCGACCCCACCGAGGCCGTGCTGCGCAGGCTCCGCGCCGCGGACTCCCGCCCCGGGGTGCTGGACGAGCTGTGCGGCGGCTCGTGGTACCTGCACGGCGGGCACCCCGAACCGGTGCTGCGCGGGCGCCCGGGCGAGCTGCTCGCCACCCGGGCCGGCGCCGTCTGCCGGGCCACCGTCGACGGCGCGGTGTGGATCCCCGAGCTGCGCCGCGCCAACCCCGGCGGCCCGGAGGGCATCAGGCTCCCGGCCGTGACGGCGCTCGGCGGGCTGCTGCCCGCGCTGCCGGCCGTGGCGGCGCCGCTGATGCCCGAGGAGGCGCAGGGGAAGCCGCGCGCCTGGTCGGACATCCACTACCGGGAGCACGGCCCGGTGGGCCACCTGCGCTTCTCCTTCCCCGGCGGGGCGATGTCCACCGACCACTGCCGCCGGCTGCTCGCGGCCTACCGCGCCGCCCTCGCCCGGCCGACCTCGGTGCTGGTGCTCGGCGGGGCCCGGGACTTCTTCTCCAACGGCATCCACCTCAACGTCATCGAGGCCGCGGCCGACCCGGCCGTCGAGTCCTGGGACAACATCACCGCGATGGACGAGCTGGTGGACGCGGTGCTGACCACCACCGACCGGCTCGTGGTCGCCGCCGTCGGCGGCAACGCGGCGGCGGGCGGGGTGATGCTGGCGCTGGCCGCGGACGAGGTGTGGTGCCGGGCCGGCTCCGTCCTCCACCCGCACTACCGGCTGATGGGGCTGTACGGCTCGGAGTACTGGACGTACACCCTGCCGCGCCGGGTCGGCGCGGCGGCGGCCGAGCGGCTGACCCGCCAGGCGCTGCCGGTCTCCGCGGCCACGGCCGAGCGGATCGGCCTGGTGGACCGGGTGCTCGCCTGCGGCCCCGAGGCGTTCGGGCCCGCCGCCGCCCACCTGGCCGGGCTGCTCGCCGCCTCGCCCACCACCCAGCAGCGGATCGCGGCGAAGAAGGCCGCGCGCGAGGCCGACGAGCGGACGAAGCCGCTCGACGCGTACCGGGAGGAGGAGCTCGCGGTGATGCACCGGCAGTTCTTCACACCCGAATCGCCGTACCACGCGCTGCGTTCCGCGTTCGTGCGCGAGCACGCGGTCCCGACGGGCCCCGCGGCGCGGGTGTGACCCGAACGGCCGCGCCGGGCCCGCCTCCCCGGGCGCCGGATCCGGGCGTGCGGAGCGGCGCCCGGCCCGGACCGTTGCTAAGACTGGCACCGAGCGATTCCCTCCGGCCCCGTCCCCGAGGAGGCGCGCGGTGCGCAGCTTCGACCCCTGTCCGCCCCGCGGCGTGCACCCGTGCGCGGGAGGCGGGCACACCGTGCGGACCGGGCAGGCGCCCGTCGGCCTGAGCGGCCTGGGCAGTCTGGGTGGGCTGGGAGGCCTGAGAGGTCTGAGCACGACGGACGCGCTGCCCGAGCGGTTCGAGGCGCCCGGCCGCCCCCCGAGGCCGCGCCGGGCCGGCACCCGGCCGCCGCAGGCCGCGGAGGCCCGATGAGCACCCGCCGGATATCCCGCGGCGGCACCGCCCTGCTGCCCCGGCTGCGCGAACCGGCGCCGCCGCGCCCCGAGCAGTGCGCCTGCTGCGGCCGGGCCCGCCCGGCCGGCCACCGCCACCCGGTGGACGTCGCGGGCCGCGCCCCGGCCTGCGCCGCCTGCGGCCTGCTGGTGCACCGGACCGGCGCGGCCGGCGGCCGCTACCGCACCGTGCCGGACCGCTCCCTCGCCGGCCCGGCGGGCGCCCCGGACGAGCGGGCCCGGGCGGTGCCGGGCCTGCCGGCCGGCACCGCCTTCCCGGTGTGCACCGCCGCGCCGGACCGGCTGCCGGCCTGCTACCCCGGCCCGGCCGGCGGCGCCGCGGCGCGGGCCGAACCCGACGCGCTCCTCGCCCCGTTGGCTGCCCGGGCCTGCCCGCTGCCCGCGGAGGTGACGGCGTGACGGCGCCCGGCTCCGGCTGCACCGGCGTGCGGGCCGACCCGTACGCGGCCGACCCGACCCCGCCGTTCCGGCGGCGGACCACGGCCCCGGCCCGCTGCTCCGACGTGCCGGAGCGCGACGAGGTGCTGCCGCTCTGCTCCGCCGCCGCCTCCGCCGGCCCCGGCGGGTTCCCGGTCAGCCCGGCGGCCGCGACCGCGGAGGCGGCCCGGTGAGCGGCCTCCCGGAGCGGATCGAGCGGGGCTTCGCGGCCGCCCGGCAGATCGCCGACGCGGTGCTGCCGGAGGGCCACGTGCTGCACCCGTACGGCGCCCCGGCGGCCAGGAGCCGGCTGCGCTGGCGGTCCGGCGTCCTGGTGCCGCCCGACTACACCGCGCAGGGCGGCGAGCACTCCCACCAGCGCACCGAGTGCCTGATGGAGGCGCGCGCGGGGGACCTGCTGGCCGTGGAGCTGCGGTTCCTGAGGGTCCAGCGCCGCACCGTCGAGCAGGCCACCGCCGCGGGGTTCGAGTCCGTGGAGCGGCTGGAGCTGGCCGACCGGGCCCTCGCCGAAGGCGAGGAGGGCGTCGCGGAGCGCGTCGACATCGTCGTCCCCGTCGAGGAGCTGGCCGGTGCGGGGGTGCAGCGGCCGTTCCGGCTGCCGGGCGTCGGCGAGACCGGGCTGGTCCACGAGCGCGGGGCGGTCGTCGGCCGGGTGGTGCGGCGGCGCGAACAGGTGGACGGCCTGCTCTGGCTGCGGGCCGAGGAGCCGGCGGGCCCGTACCGGGTGCAGCGGCTGACGGCGGAGGTGGAGAACACCTCCGCCTGGCGGCCGCCCCGGTGGGCCACCCGCGACCAGGCGCTGCCCCGCTCGCTGGTCTCCGCGCACCTGCTGCTCGGCCTGGAGCACGGCCGCTTCCTGTCCGTCACCGACCCGCCCGACTGGGCCCGCCCGGCCGTCGAGCGCTGCCGCAACGAGCGCACCTGGCCGGTGCTGGCCGGGCCGGACGGCGGGAGCGGGGTGGTGCTGTCCGCGCCGATCGCCCTGGAGGACCACCCGCGGACCGCCCCGGAGGGCCTGGGCACCCCGTACGACGCCGCCGGGACCACCCCTCCAGGGGGGTGACCGCGTCGGGCCGGAGGGGGCGGAAGCGCCCCTGGGCCCGGCCGGCCAGGGGGTTCAGTCCCGGAACGACCACTCGTCGAGCACGTCCAGGTTGCGGAACACCGGCGGGCCCTCGCAGAGCGTGGCCGCCCGGGCGGCGAACTCCGTGGTCTCCGGGCGGTCGGAGTTGCGCATCGCGTCCTCGTACGAGGGGAACTCGACGATGTTCAGGTAGACGTCGTCGCCCTCGCGGTCCCGGGACTGCACGGCGCGGAGCGCCAGCCGGTGGCCCGCGTTCCGCTCGACCCAGTCGGCGAGCAGGGCGTTGAACTCGTCGATGCGACGCGTCCGGTACTCGATGATCTGGATGAACCCCACGGGTCCGCCTCCTCGGCTGTGCGCGGCCGGCCCCTGCTTCCAGGGTCCTGCCGACGGCCACGCTCTGCCACCGTGACGGGCTGCGGCTCGGGAGGCGGCCCGGGCGGTGCGGGTGCCGAAGCGGTCGCCGGGCCGGACGGTGCCGTCGCCGAAGGTCCGGTGGGTCGCGAACTCGGGCTCCCCCTCGGCCTGCCAGCCCTCCGGGCCCGCGGACGGGCGGCCATCCCCGCCGGGCCGGGTAGGGGGCCCTCACCCGCAGTCCCGGGCGGCGGCTGGGGGCACGGCGCAGGCGCGCGCGGTGAACGCGCGCAGCAAAGGGGGGGCGTGTGCCCGGGCACACGCCCCCCTTCCGGTCGGCCCCGCGTCAGGGCCGCCGAGCGTCGGCGGGGATCAGCGGACGGTGACGGTGAAGACGGGGGAGGCGGCGTCCCCGCTGACGATGCGCAGCTCGTTCGGGCCCGTGAGCCCGAGCTTCACGCCGAGGGAGTAGGAACCGCCGGCCGTGGTGCGGACGGAGGCGGGCAGGGTGACCCACGCGCCGTGCTGCTTCTGCTGGAGCGTCACCGTGCTGCCGGCCGGGAGGCCGGAGGTCGTGCCGGTGACCCGGAACAGCTGCCAGGCCTGGACGGAGGAGACCGAGGGCTTGGCGGTGATGGCGGCCGCCGTGGCGGCGGGCTGCGGGGCGGACGCGGGGCGGGCGGCGGGAGCGGCCGCGAAGGCGGTGCCCGCCAGCCCGAGGGAGAGCACGCTGAGGGTGGTGACGGCGGCCAGGCGCAGGACGTTCCGCTGGGAGACGATCACGGGTGCACCCCTTTCAGGGGAGTGGTGGTGGTGCCCGGATGCGCGGACCCCGCGATCCGGGCGCTGCCGTTGGTGAGGACACGCCGCAGCGCCGGTCGGTTGCGGACGGATCGTCACCGCCGTGTCGCAGTAGGCGATCACATGGCCTGTCGCCGGCGGGTGCCGGGCGCCGTCATGCCGATTCGCCGCTCGCGGGGCGGAGGTTGGCGGGGCGGAGTGAAGGACCACCGGGGGCGGGCGGTGTCAACCGGTTCCGGCTGATCCGGTGTCACGGTCCTGTCGCTGTCATGTCCTGACGATTGTGACGCTGCGGGTGGCACCGTTCGCGGCCGTCCCGCCGTCCTGTCGGATGTCCGAGCAGTCAGCCCGCAACCGTCACCGGGGAGCCACCGTGTCCGTCCGCCGCCACCGCAGCCCGCTGTTCGCCGCCTCCGTCCTCGCCCTCGGGGCGGGTCTCACGCTGACCGCCTGCGGGCCCGACAACGCCGATCCGGCCATCGCGGGCGCGTCCTCCGCGCCCGCCCCGGCCGCCGCCACACCCGCCGCCCCGGCCGCCACGGCGGGCAGCCCGACCGGCGCCGCCCCGTCGGCGGGCGCGCCGACCACCGGAGGAAGCCCGCGGCCCGCGACGAAGGCGCCCTCCGGCGCGGCCGCCGACGCCGCCGCCCACCCGTGCGACATCCAGAACCTGGCGGTCCAGGCGACGGCCCGCGCCGGGGCCGCCACCCAGTGGGTGATCGAGGTGCGCAACAACGGTGCGAAGGCCTGCAGCCTGAGCGCCACCCCGGGCGTCGACCTGGGCAACTCCACCGCGCAGGACCGGAGCGGGAACATCAAGCCGGTGCTCGCCAGCGGCACCGCGCGCTTCACCGTCCCGGCCGGGCAGGCCGCCTACGCGGTGATCGACCTCGACCCGAGCGGCGCCACCACCGGCACCGCCCCCGGCATCGACGAGATCAACGTGCTGGTCGACCAGGACGGCACCAACATGCCGCTCGCGAACACCCGCAACTTCCCGCTCCCCAGCGGCGCCCGGGTCCTCAACCCGAAGCTGGGCCTCTACCGGGCCGGCGTGGCGGAGGCGGTCGCGTCGATGACCGCCGCCCCCAAGTAGCCCCGGCCGCAGGTCCGTCGGGCAGGCGGCGAAAATCCCGCGCCGCACCGCCCGGGCGGGGGCAGAATCGCCCCATGGTGGAGATGCGGGTGTTCCGGGAGGCGGTCCTCGGGCGGGCGGCCGGGGAGGGCGGCGGACCGGCGGGCGGGCTCGCCGGTGAGCTGGCGGGCCGGCTGGAGGTCCGGACGGCGGTACTGGTCGAAGGGCAGAGCGACCTCGCGGCCGTCGAGGCGCTGGCCGCCCGCCACGGCCGGGACCTGGCCGCCGAGGGGGTCTGCGTCGTCCCGATGGGCGGGGCGATGAACGTCGGCCGCTACGTCGGCCTGCTCGGGCCGCAGGGCCTGGGCCTGCGCCTCGCCGGGCTCTGCGACGAGGGCGAACAGGGCTTCTACCGGCGCGGCCTCGAACGGGCCGGCGCGCCCGGCGAGGGGTTCTTCGTCTGCGCGGCGGACCTGGAGGACGAGCTGGTCCGGGCGCTCGGCGTGCCCCGGGTCGAGGAGGTCGTCCGGGCCGAGGGCGACCTTTCGGCCTGGCGGGTCTTCGGACGCCAGCCCGCCCAGCAGGACCGGACGCCGCACCAGCGGATGCGGCGCTTCCTCGGCACGAAGAAGGGGCGCAAGATCCGCTACGGCCGCCTCCTGGCCGAGGCCCTCGACCTTGACCGGCTCCCCGCGCCCCTGGAGGGCCTCCTGCTGCACCTGTGACGGGCCGGCTCGACACCCCGGCACCGGTCCGTGCCGACGGGACCGCGCCGTCCGCACCCCGCCGTCCTGTACGGAAGGGCCGCGGGAGACCGTCGCCGGGCCCCCGACCTCTGCCCTCGAGGACCGTCCGCCTGCCCTCACGTACCTTCCGCGCGCCCGGGCCGTCGGGTTGAATCGATCATCGTCGACGATCCCAGGAGGGGCGGAGCCCGATGCGTGAGCGGGAGAACGAGAAGGCCACCGGGTTCGAGGCCGGTCGGGAGGCGAGGCGCGCGCCCGCCGAGGCCGGGCGCCCACGGTCCGGACTGCTCGCCCTCCAGGGCACCGTCGGCAACGCGGCGGTCGTCCAGATGCTGCGCCGGGCCGGCCACGGACCGGACGAGGAGGGGCACCGGCACGGGGACGGCTGCGGCCACGGCGGCTTCCGGGCCCCCGCCGTCCAGCGTGCCGCGGCCGCCGCACTCCAGCGCTCCGCCGTCCACGACGCCGTCCACGACGTCGTGCGCAGCCCCGGCCGGCCCCTGGACCAGGCCACCCGTACGGACATGGAGTCCCGCCTCGGCGCCGACTTCTCCGACGTCCGCATCCACACCGGCAGCGCCGCGAACGCCTCCGCCGCCGAGCTCGGTGCGCGTGCCTACACCTCCGGCAACCACGTCGTCATCGGCGCGGGCGGGGGTGACGCGCACACCCTCGCCCACGAGCTCACCCACGTCATCCAGCAGCGCCGGGGACCGGTCAGCGGTACCGACCACGGCAACGGGCTGAAGGTCTCCGACCCCTCCGACCGCTTCGAGCGCGAGGCCGAGGCCAACGCCCGTGCGGTGATGAGCCGTCCGGCCCCCGGGGCGGCCTCCGGCGTGCAGCGTTCAGCCGGCCCGCAGCCTTCGGCAGGCCCCGGGGCCGGGAGGGCGGGTGCGGCACCGGAGCCCGTGCAGCGCACCCTCGCGGCGGGCCTCGCGAAGGGCACGCAGGTCGTCAAGCACACCGACGAGGGGGACGTCGAGGGGCACACGATCCTCGGCTTCTCCTTCGGGTCCTACCTGATCTCCGCGGGCGCGGACGGCAAGAAGCCCCGGGCCTCCCTCAAGGACACGTCGTGGGGGACGGTGGAGGGGCGGGAGGCGTCCCGCGCGGAGTACGAGGCGGCCCGCGCCGCGGAGTCGGACCCGGCGGTCCTCGCGGCCAAGCAGAAGCAGAAGGACCTCGACCTCGGCGAGAACTACCTCAGTGCCGACTACCGCCGGATCAACCCGCTCCTCGCGGCCCTCGTCCAGGTCGGCTTCGCCCCCGGCGAGATCGCCGCCCCCGGCTTCTCCTACGCGTCCAAGGAGCGCGAGGTGCTCGACGTGTGGCGCAGCGTCGCCATCGCGCGGGGGTACGCGGACGAGCAGACCACGCAGGCGTGGGACGGGAAGCACCTCGCGGACACCTTCGAGATCTTCGCCCGGATCAACGGTGTGTGGGACGACTTCGCGACGCCCGGCGCGAACAAGGACGGCAAGGTGGTGCGGGGCGACAGCAGGCACATGTACGCCTCGTTCGGCGGCATCCTCAAGCAGCAGGAGAACCACCCGGACGGCGGCTACGTCTCGGTCGACCAGACCATCGAGTGGCCGGCGATCCTGTCGACCACGTACGGCGATCCGTTGACCCACACGTACGTGGCGGGCAAGGAGATCGTCTGGGAGTTCAGCCTCCCGAAGGACCACCGGGGAAGGTCGCTGGGCAGGAACAACCAGTCCGAGCAGGAGATGACCTTCCCCATCGGCACGAAGATCCGCATCCGCAAGGTCCTCGTGCGCAGCGGCGACTTCCGGCAGGAGCAGTCGGCGAAGTACGGCGAGAGCGCGGCCGTGATCGTTTTCGCCGACATCCTGGCGGGCGGGGGAGCGGCGGGAGGGGACGCCTGACGCGACGCCCGGCGGTGCTGCGCTGCCCCGCGGTGCCCGGGTACCCGTCACCACCGTCGGCCGTGACGTGCGACGGTCGTACCGTATGCTGCCCATCCGGTGCCGCCCGGAGCGCCGACCACCCCGAGGAGCCCGCCATGACCGACAGGACCGCGCTCGTCACCGGCGCCGGCCGGAGCCTCGGGCTCGGAATCGCCACCGCCCGGGCCCTGGCCGAGGAGGGCCACCACGTCATCGTCACGGCCCGCCACGGCGGCCAGGCCGAGGAGCAGGCGGCCGCGCTCCGCGCGGAGGGCCACAGCGCCGAGGGCCTTCGGCTGGACCTCGCCGACACCGACGACTTCGCGCGCATCGCCGACCACGTCAGGCGCGAGCACGGGCGCCTCGACGTCCTCGTCAACAACGCCAGCTGCATGCCCGACTTCGACACCCCGTCCATGCTCGACGCCGACATCGCCTACGTCCGCACCGCCCTGGACGTCAACCTCGTGGGGGTGTGGGCCCTCGTCCAGGCCATGGCCCCGCTGCTCCGGGCGGCGCCGGCGGCCCGGGTGGTGAACATCTCCAGCGGGGCGTACCGGCAGATCGCGGCCGGGGCCGACCTCCCGCGGCAGGTGGGCGCCCCGGCGTACTCGTTCTCCAAGTACGCCCTCAACGCCCTCACCGCGAGCCTGGCGGCGACGTTCCGCGGCACGAACGTCCTGGTGAACGCCGTCGACCCGGGGAGGGTCGCCACCCACCCCGAGCTCGGGCCCGACGAGGAGGACCGGCCCGCCTCGGAGAGCGCCGTGTGGATCGTCCGGGCGGCGACCCTGCCGGCCGACGGGCCCAGCGGCGGGGTCTTCCACGACGGCGAGCGCGTCGCCTGACGGGCCGTCGGCCGCGAACGGCCCGTCGCCTTCGCCGGCCCGGGAACCGCGGGTGGAAACCCGTTGGACCCGGTCGCCCCTGCGAGGGGATCCTGTGGGCATGGAATTCTTCGTCCACCACCGCGATCGGCCCGGCTCCGAGGGGCTGCGCCGGGAACTGCTGGAGGAGCACTGGTCCTACATGGACCGGTACGCGGGGGAGATGATCGCCCGGGGCCCGACCCTCACCGAGGACGGCGGCGTCCCGACGGGCAGCGTGCACATCCTCGACCTGCCCGACGCCGCCGCCGCCCGCGCGTTCGCCTTCGACGAGCCCGGCTACCAGGCCGGCGTCTACCGGGACGTGCTGCTGCGGCGGTGGCGCAACCTGCTGGGCCGCACCATGTGGGACTTCCCCGGCGGCGAGAGCGGCGGCAACCGCTACCTGGTGCTCGGCCTCGGCCCGGCGCAGGACGCCGGCCCGGCCCCCGCCGCGGTGGCCGACCGGGAGGAGCTGATCGCCTACGGGCCGCTGCTGTCCGACGACGGCGCCACCCGGCTCGGTGCGGCGGCGCTGGTCCGGGCGTCGGACCGGGAGGCGGCACGCGCCGTCCTGGGCCCGGCCGGGTACGCCGCCGTCGAGGTGCACCGGTGGCAGTTCGGCGGTCGGCCGGCATGACGAGGCGGCGCCGGGCCGGAGTCGACACCGAGGTCCTGCGGACCGCTCGGCACCGCCCCCGTGTCCCACCCGGACCCCCACGCGCGCCGGCGGGAGGACAACTGCCCGGCGGCGGGCACCTGTTGTCCCCGGAGGAGGTCGACGCCCTCCCGGCCCGGTGGTCGTCCTGCTGGACGCCGGACGAGGTCGCGCGGCGCCTGGCCGGGATCGGCACGCCGTGGTACGTGGCCGCGGGCTGGGCACTGGACCTGTTCCGGGGCGGGCCGACGCGTGCGCACGGGGACCTGGAGATCGCCGTCCCGGCCGCGGGCTTCCCCGAGGTCCGCGAGCGCTTCCCCGAGTACGTCTTCGACGCGGCCGGCAGCGGCCGGAGCTGGCAGGACGCCGCCCCCGAGGTGCTGGCCGCCGTCCACCAGACCTGGCTGCGCGACCCGGCCACCGGCGCCTACCTGCTCGACGTGTTCCGCGAACCGCACGACGGCGACACCTGGATCTGCCGCCGGGACGAGCGGATCCGGCTCCCGTACGCCGAGATCATCCACCGCACCCGGGACGGCATCCCGTACCTGGTGCCCGAGCTGGTCCTGCTGTTCAAGGCCAAGCAGCCCCGCCCCAAGGACCAGGCGGACTTCGAGGCGACCGTCCCGCACCTGGCCCCGCCCCGGCGAGCGGCCCTCGCCGGACTGCTCGCCCGCGTCCACCCGGGGCACGCCTGGCTCGCGGCCCTGTAGCGCCGCAGGGCCGGGTGACGGCCTTCGATGATGGCGCTGTTCGGATGCTGCGTTCAAGCGGCCGCCGGTCACCCGACGGGGTGGAGACGTTCGGGATGCGCGGCTGCTGCGGGGGAGCACGGGAGGGCCCTGACGGGGTGTTCTTCCAGGACTCCTTCCCGGTGCACTGCGTCGTCGGCACCGAGGGTGGCGAGTTCCACCCCGGGTTCGCCCCCACGGCCGCGCGGACGGTGGACGAGGTGTTCTACAAGGGCGCGCACTCCGCCTCCAAGAGCGGCTTCGAGGGCGTCACCGCGGACGGCACCGCCCTCGCGGACTGGCTGCGCGCCCGGGAGGCCACCGAGCTGGACGTGGTCGGCATCGCCACCGACCACTGCGTGAAGGCCACCGCGCTCGACGGGGTGCGGGCCGGCTTCGCCGTCCGGGTGCTGGTCGACTACACGGCCGGTGTCGCCCCCGGCACCACGGACCGCGCCGTCATCGAACTGGGTGACGCGGACGTCGAGTCGACGGGCACGCCGGTCGTCGTCGGCTGACCGCGGGGAGGGCCGGGGCGAGGCGCGGGCGCGTCCGCCCCCGCACGGGCGGGCGTCCACCGATGGGGCCGACGCGCCCTCGACCGGGTGAGTTGCGACACCGCGCGGCCGGTGGGCGGCCAGGCTGACTGGCATGATCGACTTCCGCATCCGCACGGCCGCCGGTGCCGTCGCCCTCGCCTGCTCCGTCGCGCTCGCCCCCGGCGACCCGGCCGCCGCCTCGGCCGGGACAACCGTCGGGACAGCGGCCGGGACAACCGCCGGGACGACCGGCGCCGCCCCGTTCCGCTGCCTCGACCCCAGCGGGCAAGGGCTCTGGAGCGGCCCCCAGTGCGACGGCGTCATCGTCCGCGAACTCGGCACCGGCGCCGTCGCCATCGTCCTGGACGGGCGCCGGATCGACTTCGCCGACGAGGCCGAACTGCGCGCCGACGACTGTGCCGCCCGCCCCTCCGTCACCCTTCCCGCCACCTCCTTCGAGAGCATCCCGGCGGGCCCGGACCCGCTGTACGCCGCCGTGGACCGCCGGGTGGACGTACCGCGCATCACCCCCGCGCCGCACTGGCGCAAGGACTGCCGCCCGGTCTACCGCTCGGACGGCCGCGACCCGTCCGTCATCTTCGAACAGGGCTTCGCCCCGAAGGACACCGTCGGCGGGCAGTACGACATCACCAGCTACGTCCTGCAGAACCAGCCCTCGCCGTACGTGAGCACCACCTACGACCCCGAGCTGTACAAGAAGTGGAAGAAGGTGCCCTGGGACTACTTCATCGACGCCCCGGGCGGCATCGAGGTCAACGCGACCATCGGGGACCAGCACCAGTACGCCGACCAGGTGGAGGTCGCGTTCCCCGGCGGGGTGGACCGGCACTTCATCCGCCGGGCCTGCCCGGTCGACCGGGCCACCGCCTCGCTGGTCGAGTCCGGCTGCGTGGACAACCCGAACTACCGGCCCTGGCTGCACTGAGCGCGCCCCCCGCGACGGCGAGCCGGGCCGCACCGCCCGGCTCGCCGTCCGGCCGTCACCCGAGCGGGGGCGGGTCGTTGAGCCGGGTGTGCCGCGCCGGGGCGCGGCGGCAGTCGGAAGCGGCCTGAGGGAGTCCACGGTGTCCACCGTCACCAACCCGTTCACCGGTGCCTACGCGCCGGTGGAGGAGGAAGTCACCGCCTTCGACCTGCCCGTCACCGGCACCCTCCCGCCGGAGCTCAACGGCCGGTACCTGCGCAACGGGCCGAACGGGATGCGGGCGGAGGACCCCAGGCCGCGGCACCTGTTCGCCGGGTACGCCATGGTGCACGGGGTGCGGCTGCTCGACGGGCGGGCCCGCTGGTACCGCAACCGGCTGGTCCGCAGCGCCGCCGTGGCCGAGGCCCTCGGCGAGCGGCCGCGCCCCGGCGCCGCGCCGCGGATCGCCGACGTGGCGCCCAACACCCACGTCATCGGGCACGCCGACCGCACCCTCGCGCTGGTCGAGGGCGGCTTCCGCCCGTACCGGCTCTCTTACGAGATCGAGACGGTGGGCGCCGACGACTTCTGCGGCACGCTGCCCGGCGGGTTCGCCGCCCACCCCAAGCTCGACCCGGTCAGCGGCGAACTGCACGCGATCACCTGGCAGCGGGACGACTGCGAGCGGCTGCGGCACCTGGTGGTCTCCCCGCAGGGCGCCGTCGTGCGCTGCGTGGACATCCCCGTCCCGCACCGGCCGGTGGTCCACGACATGGCGCTGACCCGGAACTTCGCCGTCGTCTTCGACCTCGCCGCGCGGGTCGGCACCGCCGACAACCTCGCCCGCAGGACGTATCCGGCCCGCTGGGACGGCGCCCGCGGCGCGCGGATCGGGCTGCTGCCCCGCACCGGGAGCGAGGTCGCCTGGTACGAGGTCGAGCCGTGCTTCGTCTTCCACGCGCTCAACGCCCACGAGGACGGCCCCCGGGTCGTCGTCGACGTGGTGCGCTACCCGAGGATGTTCGTGGACGGCGCGCTGCACGGCCAGAGCAGCCCCACCCTGGACCGCTGGAGCGTGGACACCGTCACCGGCAGGGTCACCGAGAGCCGTCTGGACGACCGCCCGCAGGAGTTCCCGGCGGTCAGCCCGGCGGTCGTCGGCGCCGCCCACCGCTACGGGTACGCCACCGTGGCCACCGACCTGCTGCGCCACCTCGCCGCCGCCGACTCCCTCGACGCGCTGCCCCCGGAGGCCGCCGGCGACGCCCTGATCAAGCACGACCTGACCCGGCAGTCCAGCACCGTACGGCGGTTCGGCGCCGGCCGCTACGCCGGCGAGGCCGCCTTCGTCCCGCGGCAGGGCGCCCGCGCCGAGGACGACGGCTACCTGCTGGTCTACGTCCACGACCCCGAGCGGGGCGCGAGCGACCTGGTCGTCCTCTCCGCGGAGGACTTCACCGGCGCCCCGCTCGCCACCGTGCACCTGCCGGTGCGGGTACCGGCGGGCTTCCACGGCAGCTGGATCCCCGACCCCCTCTGAGAGGCATCCATGACCACCACGTCACCGACCCCGGCCGAGGCCGTCGCCCGGCTGCGCGCGACCTTCCGCACCGGCCGGACCAGGCCGCTCGCCTGGCGCACCGGGCAGCTGACCGGGCTGCGCGCCCTGATGACCGAGAACCGCGAGGAGATCACCGCCGCGCTCCACGCCGACCTGCGCAAGCCGCGCGCCGAGGCGGAGGCCCTCGAAGTCGACTTCACCGTACGGGAGATCGACCACACCCTGCGGCACCTGGAACAGTGGCTGCACCCCGAGCCGGTGCCCGCCGCCGCGCTCACCCGGCTGCCCCCGGGCTCGACGGCCCACACCCGCCACGACCCGCTCGGGACGGTCCTGGTGATCGCGCCCTGGAACTACCCGGTGCAGCTGGTGCTGGTGCCGCTGGTGGGCGCGATCGCCGCCGGCAACACGGTGCTCACCAAGCCGAGCGAACTGGCGCCCGCCTGCTCGGCCCTGCTCGCCAGGCTGCTGCCCCGGTACGTCGACCCGCAGGCGGTCACCGTGGTGGAGGGGGACGGCGGGACGACCGCCGCGCTGCTGGCCGAGCGCTTCGACCACATCCTCTACACCGGGGGTGCCGGCCACGGCCGGGCGGTGCTGCGGGCCGCCGCCGAGCACCTGACCCCCGTCACCCTCGAACTGGGCGGCAAGTCACCGGTGTTCGTGGACCGGGGCGTCGACCTCGACGTGGTCGCCGACCGGGTGGCCCGCGCCAAGTTCGTCAACGCCGGGCAGACCTGCGTGGCCCCGGACTACCTGCTGACCGACCCGGACACGGCCGAGGCGCTGGAGGGTGCGCTGGCCCGGGCCGTCACCGCCCTGTTCGGCCCGGACCCGGCCCGCTCGCCCGCGTACGGACGCCTCGTCAACGAGCGGCACTTCGACCGGGTCGCCGCCCTCCTGGACTCGGGGCGCACCGTCTTCGGCGGGCAGCACGACCGCGCCGACCGCTACATCGCGCCGACCCTGCTGGCCGAGGTGAAGCCGGACGCCCCGGCCATGCAGGAGGAGATCTTCGGCCCCGTCCTGCCGATCGTCGAGGTCGCCGACGTCGGCGAGGCGATCGCCTTCGTCAACGACGGGGAGCACCCCCTGGCGCTCTACGCCTTCACCGAGGACGCCGAGGCGCGCCGCCGCCTGGCCGAGGAGACCGCCTCCGGCGGCCTGAACTTCGGCCTCCCGCTGGCCCACCCGGGCATCCTGGAGCTCCCGTTCGGCGGCGTGGGCGAGAGCGGCTTCGGCCGCTACCACGGCCGCTGGTCGCTCGACACCTTCAGCCACCGCCGCGCCGTCCTGGACGTCCCGCTGGGCTGAGGAGGCGCAACGGGCGGCCGGGGCGCGCGGCGTAGAGGGCCGGGCATGACGACCCCGCAGCCGCTCGGCCCCCTCTCCCGCACCGCCCTGGCCGTCGCCCGGGTGCGCGCCTACGAGAGCTCCCGCCCCGACCCGCTGTTCGCCGACCCGTACGCCGCCGCGTTCGTCGCCGCCGCGGGCCTCGACCTGCCGTCCGGCGGGCCGGCGAGCGGCCTGGCCAGGGCCCTCGCCGCCCACGGCGTCCTGCGCACCCGCTTCTACGACGAGCGGCTGCTCGCGGCCGGCGCCGACCAGGTGGTGCTGCCGGCGGCCGGCCCGGACGCCCGCGCCCACCGGCTGGACCGGCCGGCCGGGACCAGGGTGTTCGAGCTCGACCTCGACCCGGTGTCGGCCTTCAAGGCACAGGTGCTGGACGGGCTCGGCGCCGTCCCGCGCGCCGGGCGCACCGTCCTGCCCGCCGACCTGCTGGAGCCGGGCCGGCCCGACGGGCTGGTCGCCGCGGGCTTCGACCCGGCGCGGCGCCCGGTCTGGCTCGCCGAGGGGCTGCTGGTCCACCTCACCGCCGAGGAGGCGGCCGGGCTGCTCACGGCGGTGGCCTGGCCGGCCGCCCGGGCAGCCGCCTCCTGCTGGAGCAGGGCCGGGACCTGAGCCGTACGCCGGACGAGCCCACTCCCGCCCACCTGACCGGCCTGTGGCGCGGCGGGCTCGGCCCGGCGACCGACGCGTGGCTGGACGGGCACGGCTGGACGGCGGAGGTCACCACGCTGGTCCGGCTCGGGGAGGCCTACGGGCGTCCGCCGCCGGACCCGTCCGCCACGACGGCCTTCATCGAGGCGGAGCGGCGCGCCGAGCGCTGACCCCCGCGCCGGACCCGGGGTGGGCCCAGGCCCGACGGGGGGGCTCAGGCCGGCCGGGGCGGCCAGCTGTCCGGGGCCAGGACGCCGGTGGCGTAGGCCCGGGCGACCAGGGCGGTGCGGTTCGGCACCCGCCAGCGGCGGGTGAGCCGGGCCAGGTGGTAGTTGACCCCGTCCGCGGTGACGCCGATCTCCCGGGCGATCTGCGCGGTGGTGTCGCCGCGGGCCGCCGCGGCGAGGATCCGGGCCTCGACCGGGCTGACCTCGACCCGCGGGCCCGGCGGCGGGGCCTCGTGCGCGGGGTCCGCCGCCCGGAGCGACAGCAGCAGCCACGGGGTCTGATCCGGGGTGTCGCCGACCAGCTCGACGGTCATCACCCCGTGCCGTTCGCAGCCGCCGGCGGGCGTCCAGGACACCCGGGCCGGGTACTGCGAGCGGCGGTGCAGCCGGACGGCCTCGGTGAGCGCCTCCAGGGTGCCGCTGTCCCGCAGGGTGAAGAACTCCAGGATCTTCCGTTTGCGCAACTGGCCCGGGAGGCAGCCGAATTCGGCCGCCATCGCGCGGTTGACGATCAGGATCCCGCCGCCGAACTCGCACACCGCGATGGGCAGCGGCACGTGGTCCAGCAGCCGCAGCGCCCGGTTGCGCCAGATCACCGCCGCGTCCAGGCGGCTGCCCGGCTCGGGCCCGCAGCCCTCGGTGGTCCGCATCCGTGGTCCTCCTCCCCGGGGCCAGTGCTGACGGTCCGTGGGCAAGCCCGGCACCGACCCGGGTACTACACAATCATGTAGTGATCGCGCTCCGCTGCCCGGCCCGGTGGGCGCACAGTGGAGGCCGCAAGCATTCCGCCGTGGGAGGGGAACACCGATGACCGAGACCGTGGAGAGCAGGACCGAGGACGAGCGGGCGGGCGGGGCCGCGGGCGCCGTCCCCGTGGTGGACATCTCGTCCGCCCCGTCGGGCACCGTGCCGGTCCTGCGCACCATGGAGCTGGCCAGAGCCCACGGCCCGGCGTTCGTCCAGCGGACGCACGGCCGGGACCTGATGGTCGTCAGCAGCCTGGAGCTGGTGGAGGAGCTGGCCGACGAGACCCGGTTCACCAAGTCGATCGGCCCGGCCCTGGAGAACGTCCGCCGGTTCGCCGGCGACGGCCTGTTCACCGCCTACAACGACGAGCCCAACTGGGCGCGGGCACACGAGATCCTGATGCCCGCCTTCGCGCTCGGCTCGATGCGCACCTACCACCCGGTGATGCTGCGGGTGGCCCGCCGGCTGGTCGAGTCCTGGGACCGCCGGGAGGCGGCCGGACTGCCGGTGGACGTACCCGGCGACATGACCCGGATGACCCTGGACACCATCGGACTGGCCGGCTTCGGCTTCGACTTCGGCTCCTTCACGCGCGAGGAGCCGCACCCCTTCGTCGACGCGATGGTGCGCTGCCTGGAGTGGGCGATGACCAAGTTCACCCGCGACCCGGACGGCGACCACCGCGAGCGCGACGCCGCCTTCCAGAGCGACGCCGACTACCTGGCCGCCGTGGTGGACGAGGTGATCGCCGCCCGCGCCGCGGAGGACGTCCAGGGCCCGGCCGAGGACCTGCTCGGCCTGATGCTCGGTGCCGTCCGCCCCTCGGACGGCACCCGGCTGGACGCCGAGAACATCCGCAACCAGGTGATCACCTTCCTGATCGCGGGCCACGAGACCACCTCGGGCGCGCTCTCCTTCGCGTTGTACTACCTGACCAAGCACCCGACCGTGCTGCGCCGGGTGCAGCGCGAGGTGGACGAGCTCTGGGGCGCCGAGCCGGACCCGGAGCCCAGCTACGAGGACGTCGGACGGCTGCGCCACACCCGCCAGGTGCTCAACGAGGCGCTGCGGCTGTGGCCGACGGCGCCCGCGTTCAGCCGGGAGGCCCGTGAGGACACCCTGCTCGGCGGCCGCATCCCGCTGCGCGCGGGGGAGACGGTCTTCGTCTCCACGCCGATGCTGCACCGCGACCCGGCGTGGGGCGACAACCCGGAGCTGTTCGACCCCTCCCGCTTCGACCCCGAGGACGAGCAGGCCCGCTCGCCGCACGCCTTCAAGCCCTTCGGCACCGGTGAACGCGCCTGCATCGGGCGGCAGTTCGCGCTGCACGAGGCCGTGATGCTGCTCGGCATGCTGGTCCACCGCTACCGGCTGATCGACCACGCCGACTACCGGCTGGCCATCAAGCAGACGCTGACCATCAAGCCCGACGGCTTCACCCTCGGCCTCGCCCGGCGCACGCCCGTCCGGCGCGCCGCAGCCCCCGCCGCCCCCGCTGCCACCAGCGCCGCCACGGCGGCCCCGACGGCCGACGATCGCCCCCGGCGGGTCCGCCGCGGGACGGGCCTGCTGCTCCTGCACGGCTCGAACTACGGCGCCTGCCGGGAGCTCACCCGCCGGCTCGCGGAGGCCGCCGCCGACCTCGGCTGCGAGACGGCGGTCGCGCCGCTGGACGCCTACGCGGACGGGCTGCCCACCGACCGGCCGGTGGTGATCACCGCGGCCTCGTACAACGGGCAGCCGACCGACGACGCGGCGCTGTTCGTCCGCCGGCTCCGGGAGGAGCGCGCGCAGGGCGCGGCCGAGGGCGTCGCGTACGCGGTGCTCGGCATCGGCGACCGCACGTACGCCGCGACGTACCAGCGCGTCCCGGCGCTGATCGACGACCGGCTCGCCGCGCTCGGCGGCACCCGGCTGCTGCCCCGCGCCGAGGCCGACGCCTCCGGCGATCTGGCGGGCACCGTACGGCAGTTCACCGAGGCGCTGTGCGAGGCCCTGCTGGCGCGGCACGGGGACGCCGGGGCCCCCGCCGGGGAGCAGCCCCCGGCGGCCTACTCGGTGACCGAGGTGACCGGCGGCCCGCTGGCCGCGCTGGCCGCCCGGCACGACATGGCGGAGCTCACCGTCACCGCCGTCGGGACCCTGACCGACCCCGGCTACCACCGGGTCAAGCGGCTGGTCCGGCTGGCCCTGCCGGAGGGCACCGGCTACCGCACCGCCGACCACCTCACCGTGCTCCCGGCCAACGCCCCGGAGCTGGTCGAGCGCGCCGCCAAGCTGTTCGGCGCCGACCTCGACACGGTGCTGTCCGTCGTGGCGCACCGGCGCACCGGGCCGGCCTTCGACCGCCCGCTGACGGTGCGCGAACTGCTCACCCGCCACGTGGAGCTCCAGGACCGCCCGAGCCCCGAGCAGCGCGCCGCGCTGGCCGCGCTCAACCCCTGCCCGCCCGAGCAGGCCGCGCTGCGGGCCCTGCCCGCGGACGACCCGCGCACCCTGCTGGACCTGGTCGAGGACCACCCGGCGCTGCGGGAGCGGCTCAGCTGGCCGGTGCTGCTGGAGCTGCTGCCGCCGATCCGGCCGAGGCACTACTCGATCTCCACCTCGCCGGCCGGCGACCCGGGCCGGGTGGAGCTGATGGTCTCGGTGCTCAGCGGGCCGGCCCGATCGGGCCGCGGGGACTTCCGGGGCACCGGCTCCGGCTACCTCGACCGGGTGGCCGTCGGCGACACGGTGCTGGCCCGGGTCCAGCCCTGCCGGGAGGCGTTCCGGATCGGCCACCGCACGCCGGTGGTCATGATCGCGGCCGGCACCGGCCTGGCGCCCTTCCGGGGCGCCGTCGCCGACCGCCGGGCGCTGCTCGCCGAGGGGGCCGCCCTCGCCCCGGCGCTGCTCTACTTCGGCTGCGACGCCGCGGACGCGGACTACCTGCACCGGGACGAGCTGGAGGAGGCCGAGCGGGCCGGCGCGGTCTCGCTGCGGCCCGCCTTCAGCGAGCGGCCGCAGGACGGGCGGCGCTACGTGCAGGACCGGATCGCCGCCGAGGCGGCCGAGGTCTGGGAGCTGCTCGACGCGGGCGCCGAGGTGTACGTCTGCGGGGACGGCGCCCGGATGGCGCCCGGCGTGCGGGCGGCCTTCCGGGCGCTGTACGCCGAGCGGACGGCGGGCGCCGACGAGCAGCGGGCGCAGGCCTGGTTGCAGGGGCTGATCGAGGCGGGGCGGTACGTCGAGGACGTGTACGCGGGCTGACCGGGGCCGCCCCGCTGACGGCCGCCGGCCTGCCGCACCCCCGGTGCGGCGGGCCGGCGGCCGGCGGCCCGTACGGCCGGCTCAGTACACGCTGACCTGGTACGCGGACAGCGCCGCGTTGACCGGCTGGTAGAAGGTCGTCCCGCCGGAGGTGCAGTCGCCGCTGCCGCCCGAGGTGAGGCCGAGCGCCTTGGTGCCGTCGTACAGCGGACCGCCCGAGTCGCCGGCCTCGGCGCACACGTTGGTCTGGATCAGGCCGCGGACGGTGCTGCCGTCGGTGTAGCGCACGGTGGCGTTGAGGCCGGTGACGCTGCCGCCGTGGGTGCCGGTGGTCGAGCCGGTGCGCTTGACCGACTCCCCGACGTAGGCGTCCGGGGCGGAGGTGAAGCCGCCGGGGTGGCTGAGGGCGCTGTTGTCGTAGCGGACCAGCGCGTAGTCGTGGCCGGGGAAGGTCGAGCTGACGGTCGGTCCGATCCGGGTGCTGTGGGCGGCGTCGGTGTACCAGTCGGGGGCGACGTTGCCGCAGTGCCCGGCGGTCAGGAAGTAGTGGGTGCTGCCGCTGGCCACGTTGAAACCGAGCGAGCAGCGGTACTGGCCGCCGTAGATGGCGTCGCCGGCGGCGAGCAGCGGGGTGAACGTGCCGGGCACCCGGTGGACGTCGACGGCGGCGGCGCCGGGGCCTGCGGCGGACATCAGGCGGGCGAGCGAGGCCGGGGTCACGGTGCTGTCGGCGGTCACCACGACGCGTCCGGCGGCCTCGTCGACGTACCAGGCGGTGCCGTCGATCTCGGCGTTCAGGATCGCGTCGCTGACCGCCGCGAGCTGTTCGGGCTGGGCGGTGCCGACGGGTGTGGCGGCGGCTCCGGGGGCGGCGACCGCGGTGGCGGTCAGCAGGCCGAGCGTCGCGGCGAGCAGGCGGAAGCGGCGCGTGGTGCGGGTGCGGGGCATGGTGCGCATGGTCCTCACCGATCTCCTTCCGAAGGGGAGACGGCCCTGAGGGTTGGGGCCGTGAAGCGCGGTCAGGCGGTGGGCGGACCCCGACCGGTGCTCTCCGGAAGCCCGGCGATGATCAGCTCCTGATCGGCGCTGACCGGAAGTATGAGGAAACGGACCGTTCGGGACAAGCTTCCTGATGGGGTGTCGGCGGACCCGCAGGCCCGGGAGTGAGGCTGCGGGTCCGCCGTTCGGCGGCTGCCGGGGCGTGCCGCCCGGGCGGGCGCCGGTGCGGGGCCGGACGGGCGCCGACCGCGGCGGAGGGCGCGGTGGAGGGCGCGGTGGAGCGGGCAGGGCGGGGCGCCGTGGAGGGCGCGCAGAGCACTCCGAGGGCGCACATCGCCGACCGGAGGAGCGCGGCGGGCCCACCCACGCGGGCGTGGCAAGGGGGCGGAGCGCCAGGCGCTCCGCCGCGCGAGCCGGTGCGGGAGGCCGCCGGGCACGGCGCCCTCGGCCGCCACCGGGCGGGCGCCCGACCCGGACGGCCGCGCGCCCGCCCCTCGGGGGCGGGCGCCGCGACTACGTCAGCAGGAGGACGGTAGGGCGACCACTCACGGGCGACCGACCGGGCGGCTGCGCAGCAGGACGGCCGCCTCGCGGTCGGTGACCTCGTGGAACTCGCCGTACCAGGGCCCGGCGGCGTGGGCGTAGCGGGGCAGGTGGAGGCAGACCACCGCGTCCACGTCCCGGCGCAGGTCGGCCGCGATCCGGGCGTCGCAGACCGGCGCCGCCAGGACCAGCCGCTCCGGGTGCTCACCGGCGAGGGCGTGCAGGGCGGCCCGGGTGGTGAGGGCGTCCGTCAGACCGTCGGAGACCAACACGGCGGTGCGCCCCTCCAGCGGCGGCCGGGGGCGGTCCTGGTGGTAGAGGGCCTCCCGGCGGTGCACCTCGACCCGCTCCCGCGTGACGCTCGCGTCCAGTTCGGCCGCGGTGACGCCCAGGTCCTCCAGGGCGTACCGGTCGAACAGGGGCGGGTCGCCGTCGGCGATCGCGCCGACCGGGCGGTCGTGGCCGGGCACGGCCAGCGGCCGGACCACCGTGGCGTCGAGCGGGGCGTCCAGGGCCGCGGCGACCTGAGCGGCCACCGGCAGTCCGCCCGGGGCGACGCCGAGCACCACCACCCCGCGTCCGTTCCGCTCCTTCAGCAGCGGGACGAGCCTGCGGGCCAACTGGTGCCCGGCGGTGCTGCGGTCGGGGAATCTCACGGGCCCGGTCCTCACTCCTCCACGCGTTCGGGCGCCCGGTCGGGTCGGCCGAACCGGCGGGCTCCGGCGACCCCGCCACCGGGGCGGCTGCCCCGTCCCGCCGGGCTCTAACGCCGTCCGACGCCGGGACGCGCACACCACGGTGCGCAGGGGCCACGGGGCGGCCGGTCCGCACGGGCGCGCGGGACGCGGCGCACGGGTGCGCGGGGGGCTCCAGGTGTGCCCGGGCGGGATCAGGGCAGGCGCGCGGCATGGACGGCCTACGGACGGCGCAACCCTCCCTGCCGGCGGTGCGCGCGGGCACGTCCGTCCGTGCCGTCCGCACCGCCCGGCCCGGTGCGGGCGATGATGGCCCGGACGGCGCCCCGCCGTCCCCACCGGACCGGGAGCGAACCATGCCAGGGTCAGCCGAGCACCACCGCGAGCCCACCTCCGCCCAGGACGGGTCCGGCGCCGGGCCGTGCGGCGGCGAACCCGGGGAGCTGCGCGTCGAGGTGGCCGACCGCGGGGCGGTGCGGATCGTCACCGTCGACGGGGAGCTCGACCACGACAGCGCGGACGGGCTGCGCGCGGCGCTCGCCCGGCCGGCGCCGGGGGACGGCATCGAGCGGATCGTGGTCGACCTCGCCGGCCTGCGGTTCTGCGACTCCATCGGGCTGAACCTCCTGCTGCGCGCCCGGCTGGAGGCGCAGGCGGCGGGCGTGGGCCTGGAACTGGCCGGACCCGGGCGGCTGATGGCGCGGCTGCTGGCGATCACCGGTGCCGACCGCGTGCTGCGGGTCCACCCCGACCTCCGCACGGCCCTGGAGGCCTCCGGGGAGGAGCCCGCCGGACCCGCCGGACCGCCCGAGCCGAGGTGAGGAGACCGGTCGTGGACCACCCCGGGAACGGTGGGCCTGCAACCCGCGAGCAGACCAGGAGGCTGGCGCTGGAGGGCAGCGTCGGCGCGGTGCAGCGCAGCCGTGAGTTCAGCCGGCGGGCGCTGGTGTCCTGGCGCTGGCTGCCGGCCCCCGACGAGCGCCGGCGGGCGGCGGCCGAGGACGTCCTGCTGATGGTCTCCGAGCTGGTCACCAACGCCTGTCTGCACGCCCCCGGCGGCCCGCGCGAGCTGCGGCTGCGCTGGAACGGCGCCCGGCTGCGGGTGGAGGTCGCGGACGCCAGCCCCGTCCCGCCGCGGCTGCGCCCGTTCGCCGGAGCCGGCCGGCCGGGCGGGCACGGGTTGCGAGTGGTGGACCGGCTGGCCACCGCCTGGGGCTCCCGGCCCGAGGACGGCGGGAAGCTGGTCTGGCTGGAGGTGCGGCGGCCGACGGCCCGGTCGGCGGACGGCAGCGCGGAGCCGGAGCGGACGGGCTGACGGCGGCCGACGGGCGGGCTGGGCGCTCGCCGACGGACGGGCTGGCGCCGCACCGTGCGGGCTGGGTGTCGCTCCGCCTCCACCCGGGGTTTCCGGGGCGCCGCGCCGGATAGCCGCCGGTGCGAGGGTGCGGACCGGCCGCCCGGGCCGGGGCCGCCCCACACGAGAGGAGCAGCGCGCCATGGGGCACCGCCCGTCCGGGAGCCGGAGTCGTCCGACCGTCCAGCGGCCCGAGGGGCTGACGGTCGAGATCCGGCCGTGGGCCCTGGGCGCCGTGCTGGTGCTGCTCGGCGAGCTGGACCTCGACTCGGCGGGCGACCTGCGGACCGCGCTCGACCGGGTCCTCGCGGAGGCCGGCGCCGTGGTCGTGGTGGACTGCGCGGGGCTGGAGTTCTGCGACTCCACCGGGCTGAACGCCCTGCTGCGGGCCCAGGCCCGGGCCGCCGCGGCCGGCCACCGGATCGAGCTGGCCCGGCCCCGGCCGCTGATCCTGCGGATGCTCGAACTCACCGGCGCCACGGACGCCTTCCCGGTCCGCGACAGCGCCCCGGGCTGAGGACCGCTGCCGTCCTGCCGGTCCGCGACAGCGCGCCGGGGCCGGGTGCCCGGGAGAGCGCGCCGGGGCCGGGTGCCCGCTGCCGCCCTCCCCGCGTGTCACCCCCGGCCCGCGGTGGCAGAGTGGGAGCAGGGCGGCGCCCCGCCGCCCTCGGGGCCGCGGGTGCCCGCAGGCGCACCCCGGCCGTGCGAGCGATCCGGACGGTGGACGGATGGACGAGCACCCGGTGGCCGGCGCCCCCGCACCCGACCCGGCGGAGCAGGCGCTGCGGCAGTTGCTCTCCGGGCTGACGGCGGTGCGCGACGGGGACTTCCGCACCCGGCTCGCCCTGGACCGGCCCGGGGTGCTGGGGGAGATCGCGGCCGTCTTCAACGGCATGGCCGACCAGCTGGCCCGGGTGACCTCCGAGGTGACCAGGGTGGCCCGGGAGGTCGGCACCGACGGGCGGCTGGGCGGCCAGGCCCACGTGCCGGACGCCACCGGGACCTGGCTGGACCTGACGGACTCGGTGAACGCGATGGCGGGCAACCTGACCTGGCAGGTGCGCAACATCGCCCAGGTCACCACGGCGGTGGCGCGCGGGGACCTCACCCAGAAGATCGAGGTGGACGCGCGCGGGGAGATCCTGGAGCTCAAGAACACCGTCAACACCATGGTGGACACCCTGTCCTCGTTCGCGGACGAGGTGACCAGGGTGGCCCGGGAGGTCGGCAGCGAGGGGCGGCTCGGCGGCCAGGCCCGGGTGCCGGGCGTCTCCGGGACGTGGCGCGACCTGACGGACTCGGTGAACGCGATGGCGGGCAACCTGACCTGGCAGGTGCGCAACATCGCCCAGGTCACCACGGCGGTCGCGGAGGGGGACCTGACCCGCAAGATCGACGTGGACGCGCGCGGGGAGATCCTGGAGCTCAAGACGACCATCAACACGATGGTCGACCAGCTGTCCTCGTTCGCGGACGAGGTGACGAGGGTGGCCCGGGAGGTCGGCAGCGAGGGCAGGCTCGGCGGCCAGGCGGACGTCCGCGACGTCTCCGGGACGTGGCGCTCGCTCACCGAGTCCGTCAACGTCATGGCCGACAACCTCACCGCCCAGGTCCGCGCCATCGCCGAGGTGACCACCGCCGTCGCCGAGGGCGACCTGACCCAGAAGATCCGGGTCGACGCGCGCGGGGAGATCCTGGAGCTGAAGGAGACCATCAACACGATGGTCGACCAGCTGGGCTCCTTCGCCGACGAGGTGACGCGGGTGGCGGGCGAGGTGGGGACGGCGGGGAACCTGGGCGGGCAGGCCACCGTCCGGGGCGTCTCCGGCACCTGGAAGGACCTCACCGACAACGTCAACGTGATGGCGTCCAACCTGACCGGCCAGGTCCGCTCGATGTCCGAGGTGGCGACCGCGGTGGCCCGCGGGGACCTCTCCCGGAAGATCACCGTCGAGGCCAAGGGCGAGGTCGCGGCGCTCGCCGACGCCATCAACACCATGGTGGACACGCTGTCCGTCTTCGCCGACGAGGTCACCAGGGTCGCCCGGGAGGTCGGCACCGAGGGCATCCTGGGCGGCCAGGCCCGGGTGCCCAACGTCGCCGGGACGTGGAAGGACCTCACCGACAACGTCAACTTCATGGCGCACAACCTGACCAGCCAGGTGCGCAACATCGCCCAGGTCACCACGGCGGTCGCGGAGGGGGACCTGACCCGCAAGATCGACGTGGACGCGCGCGGGGAGATCCTGGAGCTCAAGACCACCGTCAACACGATGGTCGACCAGCTGTCCTCGTTCGCCGCCGAGGTGACGAGGGTGGCCCGGGAGGTCGGCAGCGAGGGCAGGCTCGGCGGCCAGGCGAGGGTCGAGGGCGTCTCCGGGACCTGGAAGCGGCTCACCGAGAACGTCAACGAGCTGGCCGGGAACCTCACCCGGCAGGTGCGGGCGATCGCCGAGGTCACCAGCGCCGTCGCGGCCGGGGACCTGACCCGCTCGATCAGCGTGGACGCCTCCGGCGAGGTCGCCGACCTCAAGGACAACATCAACGCGATGGTCGGCTCACTGCGCGAGACCACCCTGGCCAACCAGGAGCAGGACTGGCTCAAGACCAACCTGGCCGGCTTCTCCGCCGCCATCCAGGCCCGGCGGGACGTCCGCGCCGTCGCCGAGATGATCACCGACGAGCTGACCCCGCTGGTGGGCGCCCAGTACGGCGCGTTCTACCTCGCCGAGGAGGGCGCGGACGGCACCGAACTGGCCCTGGTCAGCGCCTACGGCCGGCCGGCCGGCGAGCACCGGCGGCTGCGGCTGGGGGAGTCCCTGGTCGGCCAGGCGGCCCGGAGCCGGCGCACCGTCGCGGTGGACGAGCTGCCGCCCGGCTACGCCACCGTCTCCTCCGGCGCGGGCGGCGCCGACGCGCGCTCGCTGGTCATCCTGCCGATCGCCCTGGAGGAGTGGCTGATCGGCGTGATGGAGTTCGCCTCCCTCCACTCCTTCACCCAGGTCCACCGCGACTTCCTGGCCCAGTTCGCCGAGACCTGCGGCGTCAACCTCGGCAACCTGCTGGCCAACGCCCGCACCGACGAGCTGCTCGGCGAGTCCCGGCGGCTCACCGCCGAACTCCAGGCACGCTCGGAGGAGTTGCAGGAAGGGCAGGAGGAACTCCGGCGCTCCAACGCCGAGTTGGAGGAAAAGGCGGCGCTGCTCGCCCAGCGCAACCGCGACATCGAGGCCAAGAACCTGGAGATCGAGCAGGCCCGCCAGGAACTGGAGGAACGGGCACGGGAGTTGACCCGCGCATCGCTCTACAAGTCGGAGTTCCTGGCGAACATGAGCCACGAGCTGCGCACCCCGCTGAACAGCCTGCTCATCCTCGCCCAGCTGCTCGCCGAGAACAGCGGCGGCAACCTCACCGCCAAGCAGGTCGAGTACGCGGGCGTGATCCACTCGGCCGGCACCGACCTGCTCCAGCTCATCAACGACATCCTCGACCTCTCCAAGGTCGAGGCCGGGAAGATGGACCTGGCCGTCGAGCCGTTCACGGTCCGCGAGCTGCTGGAGTACGTGGAGTCGGCCTTCCGGCCGCTGGCCGACCAGAAGGGGCTCGCCTTCGAGGCCTCCGTCGATCGGGCCGTGCCCGAGCGGATCGTCACCGACCAGGGGCGGCTGCGCCAGGTGCTGCGCAACCTGCTCGCCAACGCCGTCAAGTTCACCGACACCGGCCGGGTCGGGCTGCGGATCGAGCGCGTCGGGGAGGAGGACCTGCCGCCCGGGCTCGGCCGGACGCCCGCCGCGGTCGCCTTCCACGTGGACGACACCGGGATCGGGATCGACCCGGACCACCTGGACACCATCTTCGGCGCCTTCCAGCAGGCCGACGGCTCCACCGCGCGGCGCTTCGGCGGTACCGGCCTCGGGCTGTCGATCAGCCGGGAGCTGGCCAGACTGCTCGGCGGCACCATCACCGTGCGCTCCGAGGCGGGGCAGGGCAGCCGGTTCACGCTCTACCTGCCGCTGGGCGAGCCGGCGGCGGCCGACAGCCCCGAGCCGCGGGTGCTCGTGGTGGAGCCCGACCCGCCGGGGCTGCTCACCCAGCTCGCCCGGACGGCGGGGGGCGGGCGGGGCCCGGGCGCGCCGGGTGCCCTTGCCTCCCCGGGCTCCCCGGAACCCCCGGACTCCCCGGACGGCGGGACGGCGGCGGCGGTGCGGGTCGACGGGGTCGGCGACGAGGCCGGGCTGCGGGCCGCGCTAGCCGACGGTCCGTACCGCTGCGTCCTGCTGGACCTGGTCGGGTCCGCGGACCTCGCCCCGCTGCTCGGGGGGCTCGCGGCCGCGGGCACGCCGGTGCTCGGGTACGGGGTCGGCGGCGCGCCGCCGGAGGGCGTGGAGCGGGTCGACGGACTGGACCGGCTGCGGGCACGGGTGGTCCGGGCGCTCGGCGGTCCCGGGGCCGCCGGGGGCACCGGTCCGCCGGAGTCGGAGGCGGCGGAGGGGGCCGAAGCCCTCCCGTCGGCCCCACCCGCGACGGGTCCGCTCGCCGGGCGGACCGTCCTGGTCGTGGACGACGACATCCGCAACGTCTTCGCCCTGACCGCCGCCCTGGAAGCGCACGGCCTCGGCGTCCTGCACGCCCCCGACGGCCGGGCCGGGCTCGACCTGCTGCGCGCCCATCCGGAGACCGACCTGGTCCTGATGGACGTCATGATGCCCGGGCTCGACGGCTACGCGGCCATCGCGGCGATCCGCGCCGACGCGCGCTTCGAGCGGCTGCCCGTCATCGCCGTCACCGCCAAGGCCATGCCCGGCGACCGGGACCGCAGCCTGGCCGCGGGAGCCGACGACCACGTCACCAAGCCGGTCGACACCGGGCGGCTGCTGGCGCGGATGCGGACCTGGCTGGCCGCGTCATGACGGCGGCCCGCCGTTCCCGGCGCACCGGCCCCGTGGCCCGGCCCCCGGGTGCCGCCGCCCGGCCGGGTGCCGCCGTCAGGCCCCGGGGCGGGTCGTGACCGCCGAGCAGGAGTCCGCGGAGCGCACCGCCCGGGCGCTCGCCGAGACGGTCCGCCGCCTGCGGGCCGCCACCGCCCGGGCGCACGCCGAGGCGCGCAACCGGGCCGCCGTCGACCTCGCCACCGGCATCCTGGCCGAGCGGCTGGGCCTGTCGGTCGCCGAGGCCGCCGCCCACCTCGCCCGGCTGGCCCGGGAGGCGCGCGTCCCGGTGCTCGCCCTGGCGGCGGACATCGCCGGGCTGCCGGACCCGGGGACGGCCCCGGCGCTCGCACCGTCCGGTCCCGGTGCCACCGCCGTCGCCGCCGCCGTTCCGGGTGCCGCCGAGCCGTACGGGGCCGGCCCGCCCGTCGCCCCCGCCCTCGCCGGCGCAGCCGACCTGCGACGCGCCGCCGGGGCCGTGCTGGACCAGGCCGCGGCGGCGCTCGGCGTCCGGGCGGTGGCCGTCTGGCAGCGGCTGCCCGGCGGCGCGCTCGCCCTCGCCGCCCAGGCCGGGCTCTCCGCCGAGGAGGCGGCCGGCTGGGCCCGGGTGCCGCCGGGCGTCCCCACCCCGGCCCAGCTGGTCGTCGGCGGCCGAGCCGAGCTGTGGCCCGGCGAGCCGGGGACGGACGGGCCCTCGGTGGGGGCCGGCACCGCCCGGGCGGTCCTCCCGCTGGTCGACCGGCGCCGCCGCCGCGGCGCGCTGGAACTTCTCTGGCCGCAGGACGGCCCGCCCGTCGCCCTCGGCCCGGCCCACCGCCGCGAGCTCTGCGCCCTCGCCGACCTCTGCGCGACCCTGCTCGGCCCGCCGCCCGAGCCGGTGGCCCCCGAGGAGGCCGAGGCCCTCCTGGCCGGGCTGCCCGCCCCGGCGCTGCTGCTCGCCCCCGTCGTCCGGGCCGAGCGGACCGCCGACTTCACGGTGCTGCGGGCCAACGCCCGGTTCCGCGACCCGCTCGGCCGCCCCCGCGACGCGCTGGAGGGCGCCTCGGTGCTGGAGACCTACCCGGTCGCCTGCGCCGGCGGACTGTTCGACCGGCTGCTGCGCGCGTACGAAACCGGCGTGCCGGCCGCCGCGGAACCGGTCCGGCTGCCCTTCCGGGAGCACGGCCCGAGCGTCCCGGTGGCCGTCCTGCTCTCCGTCCTCCCGCTCGGCGACCGGCTGCTGCTCTGCTGGCAGCTGGACGACGAGGGCGAGGACGACGAGCGCAGCGCCCTGCTGCACCAGGCCCAGCGGCTGGCCCGGGTGGCCGGGTTCGAGGAGCGCTCCGGCGGGGGGCGGATCCGCTGGAGCGACGGGCTGCGCGAGTTGTACGGCCTGCCGCCGGACGCGCCGCCGGTACCGCTGGACCGGCTCGCGCGGCACGCCCACCCCGACGACCGGCCGGCGATCCGGCGCCTGCTGGACACCGTCCGCCACCACCACCGCACCGCCTCCGCGGTGGTCCGGCTGGTCCGGCCCGACGGCACCCACCGCTTCACCCGGGTGATCGCCGAACCGGTGGTGGACGAGGCCGGCCGGCTGGTCGCCGTCCGCGGGGCGTACCACGACGTCTCCGCCCAGCACTGGACGGAGGTCGCCCTCGGCGCCACCCGCGAGCGGCTGGCCGACTCCGAGCAGGAGTCCGCCGAGCGGGCGCAGCTGGCGCTGCGGCTCCAGCAGGCGATCCTGCCCGCCGCCCCGCCCCCGCTCGGCGTCACCGGCCTGCACGCCGCCGTCCGCTACCGCCCCGCCGCCCAGCGCGACCGGGTCGGCGGCGACTGGTACGACGTGCTGGTGCTGCCCGACCGTCGGGTGCTGCTCGCCGTGGGGGACGTGGCCGGGCACGGCGTCGGCGCGGCCACCGGGATGGTCGCCCTGCGGCACGCGCTGCGCGGCCTCGCCGTCACCGGCGCCGGCCCCGGCCGGCTGCTGGCCTGGGCCAACACCGTCACCCTGCGCGAACCCGGGCAGGTCACCGCGACCGCCGTCTGCGTCCTGCTGGACCCGGTCAGCGGCGAACTGCGCTGGGCCCGGGCCGGCCACCTGCCGCCGATCCGGCTCGGCCCGGAGGGCGCCGAGGTGCTGCCGCTGCCGCACGGCGTGCTGCTCGGCGCGCTCGACGACGCCGAGTACGAGGAGCACACCGCCCGGCTGGACCCGGGGGACGTCCTGCTGCTCTACACCGACGGCCTGGTCGAGCGCCGGGACCGCCCGGTGGAGGAGTCGGTGGAACAGCTGCTCCGGGCGGCCGGCGCCCCCGGCCCCGACCTGGAGCAGTACCTGGACCGACTGCTCGAACTCAGCCCGGCGGACACCGACGACGACACCTGCCTGATCGCCGTCCAGACCGAGTAGCACCGCACGGCGCGGCCGCCGCGCCCCGCCGGCCGCCCGACCGCGGCCGTTAGGGGCGGGTGCGACCGGGTAGGCGCGAGCGGACAGGGGGGCCGATCGAGAGCAGGAAGGAAGGGATTCCCATGGTGCTGCTGGGACTTCTCCTGATGGCGGCCTCCGGCGCGTTCGTCGGACTGCTGATCGCGGACAACCTCTCCGGCGGGCCCGACTACCAGGTGACGATCCTGGGCAACGACCTGGTGGTGCTGAACAGCCTGAGCATCTTCCTCGCCGGGGTGGCCCTGGCGCTGCTCTTCTGCCTCGGCCTCGCGCTGATGCGGCTGGCCCGGCGCGTCCCGCGCCGGACCCGACCGGCCCGGACCCCGGAGGACCAGGCCGCCGCGCAGGGCGGCCGCCTGCGCCACCGGGCCGGCCACTGAGCCGCCGCCCCCGGGGCACCGGGCCGGGCCCGGCGCCCCGACGGACTTCTCGACGTCTCGTCGTCGAGGGCGGTCCCGCCGAGCCGGCGGGGCCGTCGGCTGGTCCTCCGGAGTGCGGCACCGACGTGGCCCGGGGCCCGGAGCCGGGCCCTGACGGCCGCCGGGCCGGTCAGTGCGGCCCGGCGGGCACCACGCGCCAGGAGGGTTCGAGGGGGAGCAGGTGGCCGGTGAGGGTGAGGACGTCGGTGGGGACGGCGGCGCGGGGGAGCAGGGCGGGGAGGTGGCGGGCGGTGTAGGCGTGGTGGGCGGCGGGGGTGGTCCAGAAGCCGGCGACGAGGTAGCGGTCGGCGGCGAGGCGGGTGACGGCGCCGCCGAGCATGCCGTCCGCGGCGGCCATGCCCGGCGCCCAGAGGTCGCGTTGGACGTCGAGGAAGTGCTCGGCGCGGCCGGGGCGAAGGCGGCAGTCGGCGGCGCGCAGGACGGTGGCGCGGGCGAGGGCGGCGGAGAGGGAGGGGGCCGCGCCCGGCATCGTGAGCACGACCGGGCCGGCGGCGGCCTCGACGGCCGTGTAGCTGGAGCGCTGTCCGGCCGACGCGGCGACGCCGTCGTGGCGCTCGCGCATGAAACGGGCGTACGCGGCCTCGTCGGCCCACAGGGCATGCAGGAGGGCCCGGTCCGTGTCGGGCTTCCAGCCGCCGACCTGGCCCGCCAGGCCCGGCTGGTCGGTGATCGCCGACCAGCGTCGCTGGCCGGTGGCGAACGCCTCGCGTGCTCCGGGCCGTACCCGGCAGTCCGATCCATTTGCCGAACATGCGGGCCATCATGCTGCCGGGAGGCGGCGGGGCGTCAATCGGGCGCAGGTCCCGGGGACGGTCGGGCCGCAGGCGTAGGCCGCGGCGCGTGGGCGGATGTTGCAGAAGCCCGTCACCGCCGCCCTGTGCGCCGCCGGGCGGGGGTGGGGGCAGGAACGAAGCACCCCGCCTGCCGGACCTGGTCGTGATCCCGGTCTTCCCCGGCGTGAACGCGCCGGACGTGGCCGGGCCCGCCCGGATCCTCGCGCTGGCCGACCGGCTGCACCGGCTCACCCCGGGCGAGGTGCTCGACTGACGGCCACGGCCGGGCGCGGTCCGTACCGCGCGGCCGTGGACGGCCCGGAACACGGCGCCCGGGGGCGGTGGTTCAGAGCGCTGCGACCGGGGGCAGGCGGTCCAGGATGCGTTCCATGCCGCTGGTCCAGTTCGCCTCCAGCGCGGCGACGGCCTGGTCGAGGTCGCCGTCCAGCAGGCACTGGGCGATCCGCTCGTGCTCCTCGGCGGCGCGTTCGAGGATCTCGTGGTCGCCGACCACCACCCGCTCGTAGCGGTGCAGGGTGAGCTTCAGCGACTCGATCATCTCGCGCAGGCGGGCGTTGGCGCAGCCGGAGAGCAGCAGGGCGTGCCAGGCGTCGTCGTAGCGCTCGATGGTGCCGTGCGGGGCCTGCGGGGCGGAGAAGGCGCGGGCCTCCGCGAGCAGCCGGGGGGCGATCTCGGCGAGGTGCGCCGGGTCGGAGGTGCGCAGGGCGAGCGACTCCAGCGCGATCACGATCGCGGTGAGGTCGAGGAACTCCTGCTTTCCGGTCGGCGCGAAGCGGAAGCCCTTGCCGCGCTCGCTGGTGACGATGCCCTCGCGCTCCAGGCTGATCAGGGCCTCGCGCAGGGGAGTTCGGCTCACGCCCAGCTCCTCGGCGAGCTGGACCTCGTTGATCGACTCGCCGGGGGTGAACCGGCCGCGGCCGAGCTGCTCCAGGAGTTCGTCCTTCACCTGCTCGCGCAGCGGACGCCGCTCGATCGCCATCGGGCTTCCCTTCTTCCTCGGTCCGTAGCGTACCGGCCGGGCGACCGACCCCCACGGCCGGTCGCCCGCAGCCGTCGACAGCCCCCGCCGGTCAGGCGGTGCCGGCGCCGTCCACGGCGATGACCGCCCCGCTGACGAAGGCGGCGGCGTCGCTGGCCAGGAAGGCCACCGTCTGGGCGATGTCCCGGGGTTGGCCGATCCGGCCGAGCGGGCGGTCGGCGGCGTCGGTGTAGAAGGCGTCGGGGCTCTCGCCGAGCTGGCGGGCCTCCTCGGCGAGCATGCCGGTGTCGGTGTCGCCCGGGCAGACGCAGTTGACCCGGATGTTGTCGGGGCCGTGGTCGATCGCCATCGCCCGGGTCATGTTGACCACCGCGCCCTTGGAGGCGCAGTAGGAGACGGCCCGGCCGCCGCCCCTGATGCCCCAGCCGGAGCCGGTGTTGACGATGCTGCCGCCGCCGTTCGCGGCCATCAGCGGCACGACGAGGCCGCTGAGCAGCATCACCGAGCGGACGTTGACGGCCATCACCAGGTCCCAGTCCTCGTCGGTGATCTCGGTGACGGTGGAGCGGCGGATGATGCCCGCGTTGTTGAACAGCACGTCCACGCCGCCGTGTTGCTCCACGGCGGTGTGCACGGCCCGTTCGCAGTCGGCGCGCCGGGAGACGTCGCAGCGCACGAAGGTGCCGCCGACGGCCTTGGCGGCCTCCTCGCCGCGGTCGGCGTCCAGGTCGAGCAGGACGACGGCGGCGCCGAGTTCGGCGAGCAGGGCGGCGGTGGCCCGGCCGATGCCGGCGGCGGCGCCGGTGACGATGGCGCGCTTGCCGTGCAGGTCGATCATGGGGGGCTCCTTCACAGGGTCAGGCGGAGAGGCGGTACACGGCGCCGGTACGGCGGCCGGTGATCACCCGGACGTGGCCGGCGAGGGCGTCGTCCAGGTCGGGGTCGCCGGTGTCCAGCAGCAGGGGCCGCCCGGCCAGGGCAGCCAGCTTGGCTTCGTCGGCGAGCACCAGCAGCTTCTCCCGGCCGGCGGCGCGCAGCAGTTCGGGGGCGAGCTGCTGGTTGCCGCGGCCGAGCAGGAAGCCCTGGCCGCCGATCGGGGAGAGGGCGATGTGCGGGGTGGTGGGCAGGGCGCGCAGCTGGTCGGCGCGGGCGTCGCGGAGCAGGAGGCGGGCCGCGGTGGCGAGGCCGTCGCCGCGGCCGGGGCCGAGCGCGCCCTCGGGGCCGAGCCGCAGCAGGTCGACGCCGGTCAGGCTGGCGCCCGGTGCGCCGAGCGCGGTGGCCACGGCGTGGGTGGTGCTGCCGGGTCCGAGCAGCAGCAGCCCGCCGGGGCCGACCCGCTCGGCGACCTCGGCCGCGAGGCCGGCCGGAGTCCCCGGGGCGGGCCCCGAGCTGCCGGTCTTGCGCTGCTGTACCCGGGTGGGCAGCACCGGGACGGTGAGGCGCCCGTACAGCCGGGCGGAGACCCGGCCGGCCCGCAGCGCGGCCTCGTCCCGGTCCACCACCTCGGCGGCCTCCAGACGCACGCCCCGGCCGGCCGCCCAGGCGGCCGCGACCTCGGCGGCGGCCCGGGGGTGGACGGCGAACACGGCGGAGTGCATCTTGACCCCGGCGGGGATGCCGAGCACCGGCAGCCGGGGGTCGGGCCCGAGGGCGTCCAGCACGTCGCGGGCGGTGCCGTCGCCGCCGCAGAACAGCAGCAGCTCGGCGCCGGCCGCGACCAGGGAGCGGACCGCGGCCCGGGTGTCGGCGGCGGTGGTGGTGCCCGGTCGTCCGCCCGCGGTGTCCGGTCCGTCGGTGCTCCCCGGTCCGCCCGCGGTGTCCGGTCCGTCGGCCGGGCCGTGGACGACCCGTGCCGCCCGACCGGCCGCCCGTGCGGCGTCGGCGCCCAACGGCCCCCAGACGGTGACCAGGTCCACGCCGTCCGGTAGGCCGCGCAGCGCCAGGGCGGCCCGGGCGAGGGCCTGCGGGCGGGCCCCGAGCGCCAGGGCCCGCCGCTGGACGTCGGCGCCGTCGCTGCCCTTGAGGCCGACCCGGCCGCCGAGCCCGGCGACCGGGTTGACCACGAGCCCGATCCGGCGGCCCTGGGCCGCGGTCACGGCTGCTCGCCGAGGACCTTGCGGCGGTAGGCGCGCCAGCTGACCGCCCAGACCGCCGGGTCGTCCAGCGGCTCGTGCCGGATCCGGTGCACGGTGGAGTTGTGCGGCGCGGTGCGGACGGTCTCCGGGTCCTCGTACGCCTCGCGGGCGACCTCGGCGAGGATCTGCGCGTACTCGTCCAGGTCGGCCCGGGAGTAGGACTCGGTGGGCTCCAGGGTCATCGGCTCGGGGACGACGTAGGGGTGGTGGCTGGTCCAGTAGTGGGTGCCGAAGTCGGCGGCGCGGTAGCCGAGGTCCTCGCTGTGCAGCCCGGTGTCCTCGTTGAGCTGCTGCCAGCTGTAGCGGACCTGCTCGACCCGGGGGCGCCCCTCGGCGTACGGGACGGACACGCCGCGGATCCGCCGCACCTTGTGCAGCAGGTAGTTGTTGTTGAGCACGGCGGTCTCGGCGGCCTCGCGCAGCCCCTCGGCGCCCAGCGCGGTGATCCAGGCGTAGGCGCGCACCAGGTTGGGGACGACGCCCAGGTACGGGCGGATCTTGCCGACGGACTCGGGCCCGCCGTCGTCCAGCACGTACCGCTCGCCGTCGAACCCGACGGTGGGGCGCGGCAGGTAGGCCGCGAGTTCGGCGGTGACGCCGCAGGCGCCGGCCGCCGGCCCGCCGCAGGCGTGCGGGGTGGAGAAGGTCTTGTGAAGGTTGAAGTGGCACAGGTCGAAGCCGGCCTCGCGGGCGCGGGTGATGCCCAGGATGCCGTTGGCGTTGGCCTGGTCGTAGGCGCACAGGCCGCCGGCCTCGTGGACGATCCGGACGAACTCGGCGATCCGGGGGTTGTAGATGCCGGTGTCCTCGGGGTTGGTGATGAGCAGCGCGGCGGTGCGCGGGCCGACGGCGGCGCGCAGCGCCTCGATGTCGGGGTAGCCGTCGGCGTCCGGGTGCAGGGTGATCACCCGGAAGCCGGCGGTCTTGGCGCAGGCGGCGTTGGACGGGTGGGAGAAGGCGGTGGTGACGACCTCGTCGCGCTGCTCCAGCTCGCCGCGCGCGGCGTGGTGGGCGCGGATCACCGAGACGTTGGTCCAGATCGCCGCCGAGCCCGCGCCGGGCTGGAGGCTGACCCGGTCCATGCCGGAGACCTCCTTGAGCAACTGCTCCAGCCGGTGGACGAGTTCGAGCACGCCCTGGACGGTGGAGGGGTCCTGGGCGGGGTGCAGGGACGCGATCCTGGGGTCGCGGACGAAGGTGTCGTTGACCTTCGGGCTGTACTTCATGGTGCAGGTGCCCTGGCCGACGTCCACGTTGAGGTCGGCGCCGAGGTTCTCCTGGGAGAGCCGCAGGTAGTGCCGGAGCACCTGCTGCTGGCCGAGTTCGGGCAGGGCGGGCGGGGCGGCGCGGCGCAGCGCCGCGGGCAGGGCCGCGGCCGGGTCCCCGACGGCGGCGGTGACGGCGGGCTCTGGCAGCGGGGGCAGCACGCCGCGCTCGCCGGGCGCGCCCAGCTCGAAGACCAGCTTCTCGTCCCAGCGGGCCTGGTGGAAGCGGCGCAGGGCGGGTTTGGGGGCGATCCGCGGGTCCACCGCGCGGTTGTCCTGACGGTTCGTCACTTGACGATCTCCTCCAGCGCGTCGGCGAGGCGGTCGATGTCGGCCCGGGTGTGCAGCTCGGTCACGCAGTAGCGGCCCTCGTCGGGCCCGGCCGGGGTGCCGCCGTGCAGGCCGTGGGCGAGCAGGGCGTCGGCGATCTCGGCGGCGGTGCGCGCGCCGGTGTAGCGGACGGTGAAGTCGGCGAAGTGCACGGCCTCGGGGTCCGGCAGCTCCACCCCGGGGACGCGGGCCAGGCGCTGTCGGGCATAGGCGGTGTGGGCGAGGACCGTGGTGCCGATCTCGCGCATGCCGTGCGGGCCCATCAGGGCGAGGTAGACCCCGGCGGTGATGCCGTGCAGGGCGGCGGCGGTGCCGACCCACTCCTTGCCCTCCTCGCGTAGCGCGAAGGAGGTGCGCTCGTACGCGACGTCGCCGAAGCCGTACTCGCCGGGGACGTCGGTGGGGGTGAGGCCGAACAGCCGGCTCGGGTACTCGGCGACCAGCCGCTCGTCGTCCGCGCTGCCGATGAAGCCCGCGTTGCCGCCGCCGTAGCTCGGGTGGATGCCGAGCGGCTGGAGGTCGCCGCAGGTGAGGTCGGCGCCGAGCTCGGCGGGCGGGGTGAGCACGCCGAGGCTGATCGGGTTGACGTGGACGACGGCCAGGGCGCCCGCCCCGTGGGCGAGTTCGACGTACTGCGGCAGCTCCGTGTCCACCCGGCCGTCGTGGTCGGTGAGTTGGGCGTAGACCGCGGCGGTGTCGCCCTCGGCGAGCGCGGCCCGGACGGCGGCGGGATCGGCCGGGACGGGCACCAGCTCGTGGGCGCCGCGGACGTAGTCGCGGATCCGGGAGAGCCGGTCCGGGTCGATCGCGCCGACCAGCACCAGCCGGCGCCGGCCGGTGGCCCGACCGGCCATCCGCAGTGCGGTCGCCGCGGCCTGGAACCCGTCGTACGTCGGCACGTTGACGACGTCGACGCAGAGCAGCTCGGCCATCAGCGACTGGTACTCCCACAGCGCCTGGAAGCGGCCGTGGTCCTCGTACGGCTCGCCCGCGTAGGCGGTGAGGAACTCGCTGCGGTTGACGATCTCGTCCACCACGGCGGGCACGTGGTGGCGGTAGCACCCGGCGCCGAGGAAGCTGCGGCCCGGCGGCACGGCGGTGTTGCGGGAGAGCAGCTCCTCCAGGTGCGCGACCAGCCGGGCCTCGGAGTCCAGCGGCTCGGGCAGCCGCAGCGGGCGGTCCAGCCGGAGGGCGGCGGGGATGTCGGCGTAGAACTCCTCGACGTCTTGGGCGCCGACCGCCGCCAGCATCGCTTTCCTCACCTGCGGGGCGGAGTTGGGGATGTACGGGTGGGTTCGGGGGACGCGTGTGCTCATCCTGGCACCTTCCGCGATTTCAGTCACAAGCCTTGACGGGGTTGTGAATGCTGAGTTCTGTATACAGCATTCGGCATTCAGCAGTCGGGAGGCAAGATGTCCGCACCAACCCGGCACCAAAAAAATCCCCAACCACCCTGCGGCCAGGGCGAATCGGTGCCGGGACCGGCCCGCCGCCGAATCCTGCGGGCCGGGCTCGCGGGCGGCGCGGCACTGCTGGCCGGCGCCGCCGGCTGCGCGACCGGCGGCGCCGGCGGCACCGCCGCCAAACGGCTCGCCGGCAGCCCGGCCGCCGCCCTCTCCGGCAAGGTGACCGTCTGGTCCTGGGACGTCGCCGCCAAGGCCGTGCAGCGGCTCGGCCGGGCCTTCGAACAGGCCCACCCCGGCACCACCGTGGACGTGGTGGACATCGGCTACGACAACGCCTACGACAAGATCACCGTCGGGCTCGGCGCCGGCAGCGGGCTGCCCGACGTCCTCACCGTCGAGGGCCACAGACTGCCCACCTACATCGGCAACTTCCCGCACGGCCTGGTCGACCTCACCAGCCGTGCCGCCGAACTCAAGTCCCGTTTCTCACCAGCGGCCTGGCGCGCCGTCACGGACGGCGCGGGCAAGGTCTTCGCCCTGCCCTGGGACAGCGGCCCGTGCGCCCTGTTCTACCGGCGCGACCTGTTCCAGCAGGCCGGCATCGACCCGGCGGGCCTGAGCACCTGGGACGACTACCTCACCGCCGGCACCGCCCTCAAGGCCGCCACCGGCAGGAAGCTGCTCATCCTGGACGCCAAGCAGGACAGCATGTTCGCCATGCTGCTCCAGCAGCAGGGCCAGCGCTGGTTCACCGACGGCAGGGTGGCCGTCGCCACCCCCGCCGCCGAACGCGCGCTCACCCTGATGAAGCAGCTCGTCGACCGCGACCTGGTGGACTTCGAGAACGGCTGGGACGGCCTCGTCTCCGGCACCCACGACGGCAAGGCCGCCACCACCCCCACCGCCGCCTGGTGGGACGGCACCCTCACCACCGACATGGCCGACCTCGGCGGCAAGCTCGGCGTCGTCCCGCTGCCCGCCTTCACCCCCGGCGGCACCCGCACCTCCAACAGCGGGGGCTCCGCCCTGTGCGTACCCGCCCAGAGCAGGAACCCGGAGACCGCCTGGGCCTTCCTCTCCTTCCTGCTCGCCGACAAGGCCAACCAGGCCTCGATGATGCAGCACGAAGGGCTCTTCCCCGCCTACCTCCCGGCCCTGGACGACCCGTACTTCCAGCAGCCCGCGCCCTACTACGGCGGCCAGCCCGCCATGCGGCTGTTCGCCGAACTCACCCGGAGCATCCCCGCCGTCGAACTCACCGCCGACGACTCCAAGGCCGGCGACATCGTCACCACCGCCGTCAACCAGGTGCTGCACAACGGCGCCGACCCGGGCACCGTCCTGCGCTCCGCCGCGCGCCAGATCGCCACCGCGACCGGCCGCCAGACAGTCGGCTAGGAGCGGCCCCGATGACCAGCCCCACCGTCCCGCTGCACACACCGGCCGCCGCCGCCCCGGCCGCCCCCGCCCGTCGGCGCCGGCGCTCCCCACGCACCGCCGCCTGGCTGTTCGCCGGGCCCACCACCGCCCTCTTCGTCGCCTTCTTCGCCTACCCGCTCGGCGCCAGCCTCTACCAGAGCTTCACCGCCCGCCGCGACGGCGCCGACGTCTGGGTCGGCCTCGACCAGTACCGGCGGATGCTGCACGACCCGGCCTTCCTGCACTCCCTGGTCAACACCGGCCTGATCCTCGCCGTCCAGGTGCCCGTGATGATCGGCCTCGCGCTGGTCCTCGCCGTGCTGCTCAACCAGTCCTGGCTGCGCTTCCGGGCCGGCTGGCGGGCGGTGTTCTTCCTGCCCGCGATCACCACCCTGGTCGCCTACGCCGTCGTCTTCCAGGTCCTGCTGCGCACCGACGGCGGCCTCGCCAACCAGCTCCTCCAGGCGCTCGGCCTCGACCCGGTCGACTGGCTCAACTCGCCCACCTGGGCCCGGATCTCGCTGATCGCCTCGGTCACCTGGCGATGGACCGGCTACAACGCCGTCATCCTGCTCGCCGGACTGCACGCGATCGGTCGCGACCAGTACGAGGCCGCCGCGCTCGACGGCGCGGGCGCCCTGCGCACCTACACCGGCGTGGTGCTGCCGCAGCTGCGCCCGGTGGTGCTGTTCTGCGTCATCACCTCCACCATCGGCACCCTGCAACTCTTCGACGAGAACTACGTGCTGACCCGCGGCGGCCCCGGCGACGCCACCCTCACCCCGGTGGTCTACCTCTACAAGGTCGGCTTCCAGCAGCTCGACTTCGGCTACGCGGCCGCCATCGCCTGGGTCGTCGTCGTGATCATCGCGGCGGTCTCGCTCCTCCAGTTCCGGCTCTACGGAAGGGAACGCCGCCGATGACCGCCCCCGGACCGCTCCGTGGCGGCGGCGCCCCGCTGCCCGCCCGCCACGACCGCCCGCCGCTGCCCGCCCGCCATGACCGCCCGCCGCTGCCCGCCCGGCTCGGGCGCGCCGCCGTCCTCGCCGCCCTCGCCGCCGGCGCCGTGCTCAGCCTGGTGCCCTTCGCCTGGATGCTGATCGCCAGCACCCACAGCAGCTCCGAACTGTTCCACTCCCCGCCGCCGTTCCTGCCCGGCGGCAGCCTGCTGCGCAACCTGGCGCACCTCCAGGAGACCATCGGCTTCGGCCGGGTGCTGCTCAACAGCCTCGGGATCGCCGCCGTCTACACCCTGCTCAGCTCGCTGCTGTCCGCGATGTGCGGCTACGGCCTGGCCAAGTACCGCTTCCGCGGCCGCGGACTGCTGCTCGGCCTGGTGCTGGCGACCATGATGATCCCGTTGCAGGTGCTGCTGGTCCCGCTGTTCCAGATGATGGCCAGCCTCGGCTGGATCGACAGCTACCAGGCCGTGATCGTCCCCTTCCTGGCCAACTCCTTCGGCATCCTGCTGATGCGCCAGGGCTTCCTGGACTTCCCCGACGAACTGCTGGAGTCGGCCCGGATCGACGGCTCCGGCGAACTGCGCACCTTCTACCGGGTCGTGCTGCCCTGCGTGCGGCCGCAGCTCGGCGCCCTGGTGATCTTCACCTTCATGGGCCAGTGGAACAGCTTCATCTGGCCGCTGCTGATGCTCAACACCGAGGACAGGTACACCGTGCCGGTCGCGCTCAACACGCTGACCGGGCTGACCCGCGTCGACTACTCCGGCCTGATGCTCGGCGCCTTCCTGGCCACGCTCCCGCTGATGGTGCTCTTCCTGCTCTTCCAGCGGCAGTTCGTGGCCGGCCTGCTGGGCGGAGCCCTGAAAGGATGACGATGGACCGCCTCACCCGGGTCCCCGGCCTGCTCTACGGCGGGGACTGGAACCCCGAGCAGTGGCCCGAGCAGGTGTGGGCCGAGGACGTCGAGCTGATGGCCGAGGCCGGGGTCAACCTGGTCACCGTCGGCGTCTTCTCCTGGGCCCGCCTCCAACCCGACGCCGAAAGCTGGGACTTCGGCTGGCTGGACCGCCTGCTCGACCTCGTCCACCGGCACGGCATCGCCGTCGACCTGGCCACCGCCACCGCCTCCCCGCCCGCCTGGCTGGTCCGCGCCCACCCCGAGCTGCTGCCCGTCACCGCCGACGGCGTCCGGCTGGAGTTCGGCTCGCGCCAGCACTACTGCCCCTCGTCGCCGGCCTACCGCTCGGCCGCCGTCCGGCTCACCCGGGCACTCGCCGAGCGCTACCACGACCACCCCGCGCTCGCCCTGTGGCACATCCACAACGAGTACGGCGACCACGTCCAGGAGTGCTTCTGCCCCGCCTCGGCCGCCGACTTCCGCCGCTGGCTGCGCGAACGGCACGGCGGCATCGAGGAGTTGAACCGCTCCTGGGGCACCGCCTTCTGGTCCCAGCGCTACACCTCCTTCGCGCAGATCGAGCCGCCGCGCACCGCGCCCGGCCCCGTCAACCCCACCCAGCTGCTGGACTGGCGCCGGTTCTGCTCGGACGCGCTGCTCGCCCTGCACCGCGCCGAGAAGGCCGTCCTGGACGGGGTCTCGCCCGGCGTCCCGGTCACCACCAACTTCATGTCGATGCTCAAGGCGCTCGACTACTGGGAGTGGAGCCGGCACGAGGACCTCGTCTCCGACGACGCCTACCCCGACCCGGCCGATCCGCGCGCCCACGTCAACGCGGCGATGAACTACGACCTGATGCGCTCGCTCAAGGGCGGCCGCCCCTGGCTGCTGATGGAGCAGGCCCCCTCGGCGGTCAGCTGGCGCCCGGTCAACCTGCCCAAGCGCCCCGGCCTCTACCGCCTCTGGTCGCTCCAGGCGCTGGCCCGCGGCGCCGACGGCGTCCTGCACTTCCAGTGGCGCGCCTCGGTGGCCGGAGCCGAGAAGTTCCACAGCGCGATGCTCCCGCACCGGGGCACCGCCGGGCGCGGCTGGCAGGAGACCGTCCGCCTCGGCGCCGAACTGCGCCGGCTCGGCGAGACCGCCGGCAGCCGGCTGCGCGGCCGGGCCGCCGTGCTGCTCGACTGGGACAGCTGGTGGGCCCTGGAACTGGACGACCACCCCTCCGCCCGGATGCGCTGGCCCGACCTGCTCCGCCCCTGGTACGCGGCGCTGTTCGAGCGCGGCGTCACCGTCGACTTCGTGCCGCCCACCGCCCGGCTCGACGGCTACCCGCTGGTGCTCGCCCCCAACCTCTACCTGCTCGACACCGCCACCGCCGACCGGCTCACCGGCTACGTGCGGGCCGGCGGCCGACTGGTCTGCGGCCCGTTCAGCGGCATCGCCGACCGGCACGACCACATCCACCCCGGCGGCCACCCCGGGCCGCTGCGCGGACTGCTCGGGATCGTGGTGGACGAGCACTGGCCGATCCCGGACGGGGAGACCACCGCCGTCACCCTGGACGGCGCGACGGCGCCCACCGCGCTGCGCGCCGAGCGCTGGAGCGAGTGGATCGAGACCGAGGGCGCCGAGACCCTCGCCCGCTACGCCTCCGGCACCCTGGCCGGCCTGCCGGCCGTCACCCGCCACCGGCTCGGCGCCGGCAGCGCCTGGTACCTGGGCTGCCACCTCGGCGCCGACGTCGGCCGGGTGCTCGACCTGCCGCTCGCCGAAGCCGGGGTGGGGCCGGAACTGCCGGGCCTGCCCGAGGGCGTCGAGGCCACCCGCCGCCACGCCGCCGACGGCCGCCAGTACCTCTTCCTGCTCAACCACGGCGACGCCGAACGCCGGATCCCCCTCGACACGCCCGGCACCGACCTGCTCACCGGCACCGCCACCGGCACCGCCGTCACCCTCGCGCCGCTCGGCGCCGCCGTCCTTCGACTCCCCGCCGCCGAGGAGCGCCCGTGAACCCGCTGACCCGCCGCCACTTCCTCGCCGCCTCGGCCGTCGCCGCCGGCACCCTGGCCGCCCCGACCGCCGCGCACGCCGGGGACGGTCCGACCGCCGGGGACGGCCCGACCGCCGGGGACGGCCCGGAAGCCCCCCACGCCGGGGACGGCCCGGAAGCGGTCGGTGCCGAGCGCTACGCCGACCTCCTCGACCTGCACGGCACCCCCGCCCAGGCGTACCCCGGCGACGCCCGCGGCAACAACCCGATCAACGTCTTCGCCGACCTCGGCGCCTGGCACGCCTACGCCCTGCCCGGCCCCACCGACCCGCAGGGCGGCTTCACCGGCCCGCTCCACCTCGCCCAGGAGTACCCCTGGTGGCTCAGCGACGGCCTGCACCGCCTCCGGCTCACCGAGGGGGGCCGCCCCCTCGACCTCACCGCCGGCGGCCCCGCGCGCAGCACCTCGCTGCCCGGCCTGCTGCGGCTCGGCCACGACCTCGGCGGCGGCCTCACCCTCACCCTGGAGCTGCGCTTCGCCGGGAACCGCACCGCCCTGCTCCGCGCCCGGCTGGCCAACACCGGCCCCGCCCCGCGCACCCTGGCCGCCGCCTGGACCGGCCGGCTGCTGCGCCCCGCCACCGGCCCCCAGCACGCGGCGCCGGAACTGCGTGCCGCCGCACGCGGCGTGGAGGTGCGCTTCGCGAGGGTCCGGCAGACCTGGGACTACCTCACCGACGGCACCGAGCGCTTCGCCGTCCGCCACGCGCGGCCCGTACGGGTCGTGGTCAGCGCCGACGGCGACGGCCACCGCACCGAGCTCGCCGAGCCCGTACGGCTGGCACCGGGGGAGGCGCGCAGCCTGGACTGGACGGAGAGCTACACCTTCACCGGGGCCGAGTACGCGCGGGCAGCGGAGCAGGCCGAGGCCGCGCTGCGCGCCCCGGAGCGGGTCGCGGCCGAGGGCGACGCCCGGTGGCGCGGGTACCTCACCCGGGCCACCGAGGGCGTCCCGGCCGAGCGCCGCCGCACCGCCGCCAAGTGCGTGCAGACCCTGGTCACCAACTGGCGCAGCCCGGCCGGCCGGATCCGGCACGACGCCGTGACCCCCACGCTCTCGTACAAGTGGTTCAGCGGGGTCTGGGCCTGGGACACCTGGAAGCAGGCCGTCGGCACCGCCGCCTTCGCCCCCGCCCTGGCCGCCGACCAGATCCGGGCGGTCTTCGACCACCAGGTCCCGCCCGGCTCCGCCGGGCGCCCCCAGGACGCCGGGATGGTCCCGGACTGCGTCTTCTACAACGACCCGGCCACCGGCGGCGGCAACTGGAACGAGCGCAACTCCAAGCCCCCGCTGGCCTCCTGGGCGGTCTGGGAGGTGTACCGCCGCAGCGGCGACCGCGCCTTCCTGCGGGAGCTGCTGCCCGCGCTGAGCGCCTACCAGGACTGGTGGTACCGCACCCGGGACCACCACGGCGAGGGCCTGTGCGAGTACGGCGCCACCGTCGACCCGGCCAACGCCACCGCCGAGGACTGCCGGGAGGCGGCGGCCTGGGAGTCCGGCATGGACAACGCCCCGCGCTTCGACGCCGCCGGCGTCGTGGCCAACCGGGACGCGCACGGGACGCTGGTCGGCTGGTCGCTCGACCAGCGCTCCGTCGACCTCAACGCCTACCTGGCCGCCGACCACCGGTACCTGGCCCTGATCGCCGCCGAACTCGGCGACCGGCCCGCCGCCGAGCGGCTGCGCGCCCGCGCCGGACGGATCGACGCCGCCGTGCGCGACACCATGTACGACCCGGCCACCGGCTGGTTCCACGACACCGACCTGGCCACCGGCGCCCGGCTCACCGCCCGGGGCCGCGGCATCGAGGGCGCGATCCCGCTGTGGTCCGGCACCGCCACCGCCGCCCAGGCCCGGACCGTGCGCCGGCTGCTGCTCGACCCGGCGGAGTTCGGCACCGCCCTGCCCTTCCCCACGGTGGCCCGCAGCTCGCCGTCCTTCGACCCGGCCGGCTACTGGCGCGGCCTCGCCTGGTTCGACCAGACCTACTTCGCCGTCGAGGGCCTGCGCCGGTACGGCTGGCGCGAGGACGCCCGGCGCACCGTGGAGCGGCTGCTGGCCACCGCCGCCGGGCTGGCCGGCGACGACCCGGTGCGGGAGAACTACGACCCGCTGACGGGCGCGGGGCACAGCTCCAGCAACTTCAGCTGGTCGGCGGCGCTGCTGCTGCTCCTGCTGCGCGACTGAGCGGCTTTGGCTCCGGGCCCTGCGACCAGGCATGATCGGGGCATGGTCGAACGAGTCATTGCAGCGTGTGACGGAGCAGCCAAGGGCAACCCCGGTCCGGCAGGCTGGGCCTACGTGGTCGCGGACGCCGCCGGGGCGCCCCAGCGCTGGCAGGCGGGTGCGCTCGGGCACAGCACCAACAACGTGGGCGAGCTGACGGCGCTGCGGCAGCTGCTCGCCGCCACGGACCCGGCGGTGCCGCTGGAGGTGCGGCTGGACAGCACCTACACCCGCGACTCGGTGACCAAGTGGCTCAAGGGCTGGAAGCGCAACGGCTGGAAGACGGCGGCCGGCAAGCCGGTCGCCAACCAGGAGCTGATCCAGGCGATCGACGCCCTGCTGGAGGGCCGGGACGTCACCTTCGTCTACGTGCCGGCCCACCAGGTGGACGGCGACCGGCTGAACGCGATCGCCGACAAGGCGGCCAGCGACGCCGCCCGCACCCAGCAGGACGCCTCCGGCACCGCCGCCGACCTGCCCGTGCCCGACCCGGCCGCCGCCACCAAGGTGCCCAGGGCGCGCGGCGCCCGCCCGGCCTCCGGCTCCGCCTCCGCGTCCTCCGCCGGCGCCGCCAAGCGGGCCGGCGGCTCGCGCACCCTGAACGCCCGCTTCCCCGGCACCTGCCCGTGCAGCCGCCCGTACGCCAAGGGCGACAAGATCACCAAGGTCGGCGGCTCCTGGGGCCACCCGGAGTGCGCCGCTGCCCACGCCTGACGGCCGCGCCCGGGCCGGGTTCCGCGACGCCCGCCGGGCGGCTGCCCGTACCCGTCCGGCCGCCCGGCCCGGCGGTGGACCCGGGCCGTCGCAGGGCACCATCCGGACGCCCGGGCCCGGACCGTGCGGGCGGCCCGCGCGTCGGGGTGTGGACCGCGCCTCGGGTGCGCCGCTGCCCATGCCTGACGGCCGTGCCCGGGCCGGGTTCCGCGACGCCCGTCGGGCGGGTGCCCGTACCCGCCTGGCCTGGTGGTGGACCCGGGCCGTCGCCGTGCACCATCCGGGCGCCCGGGTCCGGACCGTGCGGGCGGCCCGCGCGTCGGGGTGTGGACCGCGCCTCGGAGTGCGCCGCTGCCCATGCCTGACGGCCGTGCCCGGGCCGGGTTCCGCGACGCCCGTCGGGCGGGTGCCCGTACCCGCCTGGCCTGGTGGTGGACCCGGGCCGCCGCCGCGCACCATCCGGACGCCCGGGGCAGCCGTGCGGGCCGACCGCTCTGCCGACGGCTAAGTCCGGCCCGAGCGGGGCCGGCCGTCACTAGAGTCCGGTCCATGACGACGGTCACCACACGCACGGTCGAGTACCCGGCCGACGGAATGACGATGATCGGCCACCTCGCGCTGCCCGCCGGCACCGGCCCGCGGCCGGCCGTCCTGCTCGGGCCCGAGGGCCCAGGCCTGAGCGACGTGATGCGCCGCCGGGCCGATGCCCTCGCCGAACTGGGCTACGTGGCCCTGGCCTTCGACCTCCACGGCGGGCACTGGTTCAGCGACCCGCAGGAGATGCTGGCACGTGTCCTGCCCCTGCTCGACGACCCCGACCGGATGCGGGACATCGGCTACGCCGCCCTCGGTGTGCTGCGCGCCGAGCCGCGGACAGACCGCGGGCGGATCGCCGCCGTCGGCTACGGGACCGGCGGCGCGATCGCGCTGGAACTCGGGCGCGCCGGCGTCGACCTGCGGGCGATCGCCACGGTCAACGGGCTGGTCACGGGCCGCCCGGGCGAGGCGGCCCGGATCCACTGCCCGGTCTGGGCCGGGGTCGGGTCGGAGGACCCGATCATGGCCGCCGCGCAGCGGGACGCCTTCGCCGCCGAGATGCAGGCCGCCGGGGTCGACTGGCGCCTGGTGGTCTACGGCGGCGCCCAGCACGCCTTCCACCACCCGACCGTCGACCACGCCGTGCTCCCCGGAGTCGGGTACCACCCCGAGCACGCCCGGCGGGCCTGGCAGGACCTCCTCGGTGTGCTCGCCGAGTGCCTGCCGCTGCCCGCGGAGGGCTAGGCAGTTTCGTTTGGATCACCTACTCGTTGGTCTGGTGTGCCGTTGACTGACGCGCAGTGGGCGCGGATCGAGCCGTTGCTGCCGGACCGGACGCCGAGGCGTGGTGGCCGGTGGCGTGACCACCGTGAGGTGATCGACGCGATCGCCTTCAAGTTCCGGACCGGCTCGCAGTGGGTGCACCTGCCGGAGAGGTACGGCAACCGGCGGGGCGTTTACAACCGGCTCCGGATGCGGGCCGTCGATGGGACCCGGGAGCGGGTGTTCGTCGCGCTGATGGCCCAGGCCGACGCCGGCGAGGACCTGGACCGGGCGGTCTCGGTGGACTCCACGGTCGTGCGCGCACACCGGCATGCGGCCGGGGCCCGCCAAAGGGGGCCCCGGTCCGAGAACCGGACGGCCACGCGATCGGGCGGTCCCGCGGCGGACCGACCACGAAGATCCACCTGGCAGCGGACGGCCGGTGCCGCCCGCCGGCGTTCGTCCCCACCGCGGGCCGGGTCGGCGACGCACCCGCTTTCACCGCCGTGACGGCCCGCCTGCGTGTTCCCCGGCCGCGGGGGCGGCCCCGAACCCGGCCGGACGTCGTCCTGGCCGACAAGGCGTACTCCTCGCGTGCCATCCGCGACCATCTGCGCAGGCGGGGCATCCGGACGGTGGTTCCCGTTCCGGCGGACCAGCGGGCCCACCGGCTGCGACGCGGCAGCCGTGGAGGCGGGCCGCCCGCCTTCGACCGTGAGACCTACAAGCAGCGGAACACCGTTGAGCGTCGCATCAACCGCCTCAAGCAGTGGCGGGGCATCGCCACCCGCTATGAGAAGACCGCGACCATCTACCTGGCCGGGCTCCACATCGCAGGCATCTTCCTCTGGTCCGCTCGATGATCCAAACGAAACCGCCTAGGTGTTCCGACCCGGGAGCCGGGGCCGCCGCGGCCGCACGGGGGCGGTGCGTTCCGCCTGTGTGCGGGAGTTGGCGAGAAGGTGTCCGTGTCGGGGAGGCCGGGTTGACCGTGGGCACGACCGGACGGTTGGCTCGGCCGAAGGGACGGGGAGCGACGGGGGCGAAGGGGAGGGGAACCCATGAGGACGACGACGGTACGGGCGGCGTGCGCCCTGGCGGCCGCACTGCTGGCGGGCGCCGCGGCACCGGCGGCCCAGGCCCGGCCCGTGCCCGCGCCTGCGGGCGGCGGCACGGTACGGGTGAACGTGAGCCCCGACGGCGCGCCCGCCGACGACTGGTCCGAGCCGCTCGGGCTGAGCGCCGACGGCCGCTACGCCCTGTTCACCTCGCTGGCCTCGAACCTCGTGCCCGGCGACACCAACCGCCTCTACGACGTCTTCGTCCGCGACCTGTGGACGCGGCACACCGAGCGGGTCAGCCTCGCCGACGACGGCACCCAGCTGGACGGCTCCAGCAGCCAGGCGGCGATCAGCGCCGACGGCCGGTACGTCGCCTTCACCAGCGACGCCGCCAACGCCGTCCCCGGGCACGGGGCCGGGCGCACCGACGTCTACCTCCGCGACCGCCGCACCGGCCGCACCGAGCTGCTCACCGCGGGCAGCGGCGTCGGGAACTCCGTCGCCCCGGCGATCAGCGCCGACGGCCGCTTCGTGGCCTACTCCTCGGACCGCACCGACCTCGCCCCGGGGGCGCGGACCGGCACCGCCAACATCTACCTGACGGACCGCCGGGCGGGCACCACCCGGCTGGTCACCACCGGGCAGGGCGGTGTCCCCGCCGACGGCGGCTCGGTGGAGCCCTCGCTCAGCGCCGACGGCCGGACCGTCGCCTTCCGGTCGAAGGCGGCCAACCTGCTGCCGGCGCCCGGCCCGACAGCCCCGACAGCCCCGGCGGCCCCGGCGGCCCCGGCGGCTTCGGACACGCCGACCGCTTCGAGCGCCCCGAAGCCGCCGCCCGCCCGCCAGCTGTTCCCGCTCTACGTCTACGACGACCGCACCGGCCGGATCGAGGGCGCGAGCACCGACCCGGGCGGCGCCCTGCGCGACGCCGCCCGCCAGGGCCGGGTGAGCCCCGACGGGCGGTACGCGCTGTACCGGGTGTTCGAGCCCGTCCCGGAGGGCAGCCGGGTCGCGCTCCGCGCCCGCGACCTGCGCACCGGGGAGGTCACCGAGGTGGCCCCGGTCGGCACCCACCCGGCCGTCATGACGATGGACGACCGCTGGGTCTACTTCGCCTCCGACGACGCGGGCCTCGTCCCCGGCGCGGGCGCCCTCCCGGCCGTCTTCCGGCGGGACCTGCGGACCGGTCTGGTCGAGCCGGTCGCCGAGGGCGTGGGCCCGTCCCCCCAGCCAGCCGTGGACGCGTTCGGGACCACCCTGCTCTACGGCGCCCTGGAGGGCACCCGCGCCGACGTCCTGGTGCGCTACCTGCCGCCCCGCTGACCGGTAGGCGCCGCAGCGGCGGGGCTCGGCCGCCGCGGCCGCCCGGAAGCCGTCCGCCCGGAAGCCGTCCGCCCGGAAGCCGTCCGCCCGGAAGCCGTCCGACGCGGCCTCAGGGGCCCCGGGCGGGCGGCGGCTGTGTTACCGACGAGTTCACCCAATGCTCGCCCGGAGTCTTGCGGGCCGTGCCGCGGGCCGAGTTGGATACACAACATCCCTCGACCCGACGGGTCCACGACAACGCCACGGAGCTCCGATGCCCCTGTCGACCGTCCGCCGCGCCCTCGCCGCCGGTGCCGCCGCGACCGTCCTCGCCGTGCTCGGCGCCGCCCCGGCCTCGGCCGACAGCGCCCCGACGACCGCGCCTCCGCTGGACGTGCTGACGTACAACACGTTCCTGATGAGCACCAACCTCTACCCGAACTGGGGCCAGCAGTACCGGGCGCAGGCCATCGCCTCGGCGGACTTCTTCCAGGGCCACGACGTGGTCGTGCTGGAGGAGGCCTTCGACAACGCCGCCTCCGACGCACTCGTCGCCAAGGCCTCGGCCGCCTACCCGTACCACACCCCGGTGGTCGGCCGCTCGTCCAGCGGCTGGGACGCCACCTCCGGCAGCTACAGCTCCGCCACCCCGGAGGACGGCGGCGTCACCCTGCTCAGCAAGTGGCCGATCCTGCGCAAGGAGCAGTACGTCTACAAGGACGCCTGCGGCTCCGACTGGTTCTCCAACAAGGGCTTCGTCTACGCGGTGCTGGACGTGAACGGCCGCCGCACCCACGTGGTCGGCACCCACCTCCAGTCCACCGACTCGGGCTGCGCGAGCGGGCAGGCGGCGGACATCCGGGCCAGGCAGCTCACCGCGATGCGCTCCTTCCTGGACGCCAAGCGGATCCCGGCCGACGAGCCGGTGCTGCTCGCGGGGGACCTCAACATCGACTCGCACGGCTCCGAGTACCAGGCGCTGCTGACCAACGGCAACCTCGCCCCGGCCTCCGCGCGCACCGGCTGGCCGTACTCCTTCGACACCGTCGACAACTCCGTCGCCGCCTACCGCTACCCCGGCGAGCCCCGGGAGGACCTCGACTACGTCCTCTACCGGGCCGACCACGCCCGCCCGCAGCAGTACGCCAACGAGGTGCTCCGGGTGCACAGCGCGCCCTGGACGGTGAGCAGTTGGGGCAAGAGCTACACCTACACCGACCTCTCCGACCACTACCCGCTCGCCGCGCACTGACGGCCCCGGGGCCGGCGCGGGTGTGGGATGCGTCACGCGTGGCGCCGCACCGGCGGTTCGGCCCCTTACGATCCTGAACGCCGAGGCCGGGCGCCGTCGTACCACGGCGGCGCCCGCCCGGCAGCCAGCGATCCGGCCCGAGGAGAAGCGCACGTGACCACCCCCACCGCCGCGCCCGACAGCTACTACCAGCGCACCGGCGAGCACACCTACAAGCCGACCCTCCAGGCGCAGGGCGCCTGGCACCCCGACGAGCAGCACTTCAGCCCGCTCGGCGGCCTGATCGTGCACGCCGTCGACCGCCACCGGGCCGGGCGCCCGGCCGACGGCCTGGCGCTGGCCCGGATCAGCTACGACATACTCGGCCTGATCGCGCTGGAGGAGTTCGAGATCACGGTGGAGACCGTCCGCCCCGGGCGCACCATCGAGCTGGTCGAGGCCACCGTGGCGATCGGCGGGCGCGCCGTGGTGCGGGCGCGCGCCTGGTTCCTCGCCGAGCTGGACACCACGGCCGTCGCCGGCACCCACGACGAGCCGCTGCCCGCGCCCGAGGAGTTCGAGCCCTGGACGATGCGCGGGGTCTGGGGCGGGGGCTACATCGCCTCGATCGACGTCCGCCGCCGGGCGGTCGCCCCGGGCCGGGCCGCCGCCTGGATCACCACGCCGGTCGAGCTGGTCGCCGGGGAGCCCAGCGGCCCGCACGCCGCCTTCGTCGCCCTGGTGGACACCGCCAACGGCATCGCGGTGCGGCAGGACCCCACCGCGTGGATGTTCCCCAACACCGACCTGACGATCCACTTCCACCGCCGCCCCGAGGGCCGCTGGACGGGCCTGGACACCAGCGTCAGCTTCGGGCCGGCCGGGCACGGCGTCACCAGCTCCGTGCTCCACGACGTCCACGGGCCGCTGGGCCGGGCCGAGCAGATCCTCACCGTCCGCCCGCTGGGCGGGAGCTGACGGAGCCGGCGCCACCGACGCGCGCGCCCCTTCGCCGCCCGCCCCCCCCGTACCGCCGGCGCCCCGCGCGCCCCCGGCGGTACGGGGGGGCGGGCGGCGGCGCCGGACGGGTGGGGGCAGGGGGGCTCAGCCGGTCAGCGAGTCCATGAAGGAGCTGACCGAGAACACCGCGTTGCCCGGCCCCGCCGGGCCGTAGCCGGGCGGGGAGGAGAGGCCGAACTCCTCCAGGGTCGCCCGGTAGGTCCGCAGCAGCCGGATGTGGTACTCCAGCGGCGCGCCCTGCGGGTTGGCCTTGCCCAGCGGGGTGGTGGGCTCGGGGCACCACGTGGTGAAGCGCGGCACCACCCCGTGCGACATGAAGAAGCGCAGGCCCTCCTCGGTGGAGGCGATCGCCTCGTCCACCGTGGTGAAGCCGAAGGGCCCGGCCATCTCCACACCCGCGACGAAGTTGGGGATGACGTTCTCCGGGCCGAACACCTCGGTGGAGTCGAGGATCCGGCGGTGCCACTCGTCCCGCCCGACGTAGCGCTCCTTGCCCGGGCAGTAGAGCTCGAACAGCCGCCTGTCCCACACCTCGAAGTTGGGGTGGTAGATCCGCACGCCGTAGTCGTGGAAGCGCTGGACGTCCTCGCGCGGCAGCGCCTGGGCCACCACCTTGCCGATCCAGCGGCCGGGGAAGCGCTCCTCGATGGCCTTGGCGTACTGCCCGTAGAAGTCGGCCTCGTCCCGGCCGCCGACGTGCGAGGTGATCGCCCCGCCGGTGAGGGTGTACGCCTGCGAGGCGCGGGCGGTGTCGTGCTCGTCGATCAGCGCCAGCGCCTCCAGCACCTCCTCGACCGGCTTGACCCCGGTGTACGGGCGGCCGGCGGCCTTGTGCTGGCGCCAGTTGTGGTTGATGTCGCAGTACTGGCACTCCTCCTTGGCGCCGAAGTACTGGCAGACCCGGAACACCGTGAGGTAGATCAGGTAGCCCCACTGGATGGTCGGGGCGACCTCCATCACGGACTTCCCGTTGGCCAGCGTGTGCCGGTAGTAGTCCGGCATCGGCGGCAGGCCGACGTCGGCGATCCGCGCACCGTCCAGGTAGAGGCCCAGCGTGCCGTCCTCGCCCGCGCCGACCCGGTACGGCGAGTCCGGGTTCACCCGCACCGACACCACCGTGCGGCGCAGCCCGTACGGCCCGCCGGTCAGCACGACCTCCTCCGGGGGCCGGTTGAGCGCGGCGGCGCCCAGCTCGGGCAGGGTGCGGTGGTCGAAGGAGAAGATGAAGTACGACTTCGGCTTGACCTCGCCGCTCCCGTCGGCGCTGCCGCTGAGGGCCGACTCGTCGAAGGCCATGCCGCCGCGCAGCAGGTCCTCCTTGATCACCGCCTCCCGGGGCACGTCGGGATAGCGCTCCATGAGCTCCTCGACGAGGGCGGTGCGGCTGCGGGCCTGGCTCTCCATGGGCTGGTCTTCCTTCCTGGCCCCGTCCTCACGGCGCCCCGCCCATTCTCGTCCCCCTTACGCGCGCGCCCGCGCACCGGGGCCCGGCGGGGGGACGGCCCGGCGGAGGCGGCCCGGGTGGGGAGCGCGGGTGGGACCTCCCTGCGCGGGCCGATCGATGCACGACCTCGGCGCACCAAACGCCGTCAGCACAAACGTTCACCCTATCGGGTGAGGAAGATCGTCCGTTGCGATGCGGAACGCTCCTTCGCCCCTACGGTGGTGACCGAGCGGGACGGGGGCGGAAGCCGGAGTTCCCGTTCCCGGCGGGCGGACTGACGGACCGTCATATTGTGCGACCCCTTCCAGAGGAGGCTCCATGCCCCTGCGTGCCAGACCGGCGACACCGTCCGGGCCCGTCACCGTCCCGGCGGTGGGCCCATGAGCACCCCGGCGATCGACCGGATCCTGGGCGGGCCCAGCGGCCTGGGCACCTCCGGGCTGCGGTTCCGGCCCCAGGAGCCGGAGGCCGCCGCCCCGGTGCCCGTGGCCCCGGCCGCGGGGGCCGCGGCGCAGGCGCCCCAGGCGCGGGTGCCCGAGGTACGGGTGCCCGCGCCCGCGGCGCCCGGGCTGCCGGAGGCCGCGGCCGCCACCGCGGCGGCCACCCCCGGCTTCCGCCCGCCCTCCGCCCACGTCCTGCCCGTCCCGGCCGCGCCCGCCCAGGCCCCGGTCGGCGTCGGAGGCGCCGCCGAGGCGCCGAGCGGCGGCAAGCCCCGGCCCGGCGACCCGATCCCGGGCCTGTACCACCACCCGATCGCCGAGCCCGACCCGGTACGGGTGGCGGAGCTCAGCGAGAGGGTCAAGGTCTGGGCGATGGAGGAGATCGAGCTCTACCCGCCGGACTGGGAGAAGGACTTCGACGGCTTCTCCACCGGTCGCTACATGGTGGCCTGCCACCCGGACGCGCCGAGCGTCGACCACCTGATGCTCGCGGCCCGCCTGATGGTGGCCGAGAACGCGGTGGACGACTGCTACTGCGAGGACTTCGGCGGCTCGCCGATCGGCCTGGGCAGCCGCCTGCTGCTCGCCCACACCGCGCTCGACCCGCTGCACACCACCGCGGAGTACCACCCGGCCTGGGAGGACTCGCTGTCCTCGGACGCGCCCCGGCGCGCCTACCGCTCGGCGATGGGGTACTTCACCCGGGCCGCCACGCCCTCCCAGTCGGACCGCTTCCGGCACGACATGGCGCGGCTGCACCTCGGGTACCTGGCCGAGGCCGCCTGGGACCAGGCGGACCACGTCCCGGAGGTGTGGGAGTACCTGGCCATGCGCCAGTTCAACAACTTCCGCCCCTGCCCGACGATCACGGACACCGTCGGCGGCTACGAGCTGCCCGCCGAGCTGCACGCGCTGCCCGCGATGCAGCGGGTCATCGCCCTGGCCTCCAACGCGACCACCATCGTCAACGACCTGTACTCGTACATGAAGGAGCTGGACAGCCCCGGACTGCACCTGAACCTGCCGGTGGTGATCTCCGAGCGCGAGGGCGTCCCCCGCAAGGAGGGCTACCTGAAGGCGGTCGAGGTCCACAACGAGCTGATGCTGGCCTTCGAGGCCGAGGCGGCGGCGCTGGCAGTGGCCTGCCCCGTCCCCACGCTCGTACGGTTCCTGCGCGGCGTGGCCGCGTGGGTCGACGGCAACCACTACTGGCACCAGACCAACACCTACCGCTACACCCTGCCCGACTTCTGGTGACGCCGCCTCCTTCGGCGGCACCCGCCGCCGGCGCGGCGCACCACTCCCGATGACCGACACGTTGACCACCCGCTAGGAGCTGACCCATGTCCGTGACCGACGACATCACCACCCCCGGCAACGCCATCCCCGGCCCGGCGACTCCGTACCAGGGCGACATCGCGCGCTACTGGGACCACGAGGCGCGGCCGGTCAACCTCCGCCTGGGTGACGTCGACGGCCTCTACCACCACCACTACGGCATCGGCGAGATCGACCAGGCCGCGATCGGGGACCCGGCCGACAGCGAGCGCGAGAAGAAGGTGATCGCCGAGCTGCACCGCCTGGAGTCCGCCCAGGCCGACGTGCTGCTGGACCACCTCGGGGACATCCGCGCCGACCACACCCTGGTCGACGCCGGCTGCGGCCGCGGCGGCTCGATGGTGATGGCCCACCAGCGCTTCGGCTGCCGGGTCGAGGGCCTGACCCTCTCCACCCAGCAGGCCGACTTCGGCAACAAGCGCGCCGCCGAGCTGGGCATCGCGGACTTCGTCCGCTCCCGGGTCGCCAACATGCTGGACATGCCCGTCGGGACCGGCACGGTCGCGGGCTCCTGGAACAACGAGTCCAGCATGTACGTCGACCTGCACGACCTGTTCGCCGAGCACGCCCGGGTGCTGAGCGTCGGGGGCCGGTACGTCACCATCACCGGCTGCTGGAACCCGCGCTACGGCCAGCCGTCGAAGTGGGTCTCGCAGATCAACGCCCACTTCGAGTGCAACATCCACTCCCGCCGCGAGTACCTGCGGGCGATGGCCGACAACCGCCTGGTGCCGCAGGCCGTCATCGACCTGACCCCGGACACCCTGCCGTACTGGGAGCTGCGGAACACCACCTCGCTGGTGACGGGCATCGAGGAGGCGTTCATCGAGTCCTACAAGGACGGCTCCTTCCAGTACGTGCTGATCGCGGCGGACCGGGTCTGACCAGGTAGCGGCCCGGCTCCGGGCCGGTGGGCCGGGCAGCACGGCGGGGGGGGGCCCCCCCCCCCCCCCGGGGGGGGGCCCCCCCCGCGGGGGGGGGGGGGCGCCGCCGGGGGGGCGGGGGGGGGGGGGGCCCCCGCCCGCGGCCCCCCCGGCCGGGGGGGGGGGGGGCGGGGGGGGGGGGGGGGGGGGCCCGGGCCGGGGGGGGGGGGGGGGGGCCCCGCGGGGGCCCCCCCCCCCCCCCGGGGGGGGGCGCCCGCCGCCGTCGTCGGTGCGGCGCTACGGCCGGGTGAACGTGAGGTGGGTGACGCCGCTCGGACTGGTCACCGCCTCGGTGCGGAAGCGCTGTTCCAGCCCTTCCAGCCCGTCCCAGAGCCGCTCGCCCCGGCCGAGCAGCAGCGGCACCACGACCACGTGCAGGTGGTCGACCAGATCGGCCAGCAGGAAGTCCCGGACGGTCCGGGGGCCGCCGCCGATCCGCACGTCCAGGCCGCCGGCCGCCTCCCGGGCCCGGCGCAGCGCCTCCTCCGGGGAGGCGTCGAGGAAGTGGAAGACCGTCCCGCCCTCCATCTCCAGCGAGGGGCGCGGGTGGTGGGTGAGCACGAAGACCGGGGTGTGGAACGGCGGGTTCGGCCCCCACCAGCCCCGCCAGTCCTCGTCCTGCCAGGGGCCGCGCTGCGGCCCGAACTTGTTGCGGCCCATGATCTCCGCGCCGATGCCGTCGCCCCAGGCGCGCGCCATCGCGTCGTCCACGCCGGTCTCGCCGCCCTCCTGGCCGCTCATCCGCCGGAACGTCCGGGTCGCGAAGAACCACTCGTGCAGCCGGTGGGCGGCGTGGCCGAACGGCGCGTCGAGGCTCTGCCCCTCGCCCGTGCCGTAGCCGTCCAGGGAGATCGAGAAGTTGTGGACCCGGACCAGGGACATCGCTTCCTCCGCCGCTCGGCGCCTCGGCGCGCACCGGTCGGCCGCGCCCCGCCCGCGGGCCACGCTAACCCGGGGCGCCGACGCCCTGACGCTCCGCCACCGCTTTCGGCGTGGCGGGCGGGACGCGTGCGGGCCGGGGGGAGGGAGGGGAGCGGAGCGGGGGAGATGCGGTGCAGCCGTCATGCTGTTGTCGTGCCTTCTTCATCCCCAGCACGCCCGGGTGGGCGATGCTTCGTCAGGCTGCCCGGAAGCAGGGCGGCCGGCATCCCACGACCTGGGGGGACCGTTCCGATGACCGTACGCCGCACCCTGACCGGATTCCTCGCCGCGGGCCTGATCGCCGCCGCGGCGGCGCTGGCCCCGACCGCCCCGGCGGACGCCGCCACGGGCGGGACGGGCGGCCTGCCGCTCGGCTCCGCGACCACCGTCGGCATCCACAACACCTACGACCCGGCGGCCTTCCCGTACCTCGCCCAGGGCCTGGACACCGGCACCGGGATGATCGAGCTGGACATCTGGCCGAACGTCATCACCAAGCAGTGGCAGGTCAGCCACTCCGACCCGTTCGGCAACTCCAACAACTGCACCGCCGCGAGCACCCCCGCGCAGCTCTACGGCGGCAGCACCGACCAGAACCTGGAGGGCTGCCTGGACGACGTCCGGGTCTGGCTCGCCGCGCACCCGGGGGCCGGGCCGCTGGTGGTCAAGCTGGAGCTCAAGCCGGGCTACTCGGCCGACCTCGGGATGGGCCCGGACGAGCTGGACGCGCTGATCGCCGACCACCTGGGCTCCGCCGTGCTGCGCCCGGCCGACCTGCTGGCCAGGCCCGGCGGCGGCTCGTTCGCGAGCGTCGACGAGGCCGTGCGGGCGGGCAACTGGCCGAGCCGGGCGGCGCTGGCGGGCAAGGTCCTGCTGTACGCGATCCCCGGCACCTTCGAGTTGGGCAACCCCTTCGACACCCTGCACACCGACGTCGAGCAGGGCCGGCACCTGCGGGACCTCGCGGCGGCCGGCCGGATCGGCCGGGCGCAGGTCTTCCCGTCCGTGCTCGGCGCCGCCACCGGCGACCCGCGCGGCCGGTACACCGGCGCGGACGCCTCGATCCGGCCCTGGTTCGTGGTCTTCGACGGCGACGCCTCCACCTACGTCCGGACCATCGACACCGCCTGGTACGACAACGCCCACTACCTGCTGGTGATGACGGACTCCCACCTCGTCGCCCCGGAGATCAGCGCCACCGACCCGACCGCCGAGCAGGCCCGGGCCCGCACCGAGCAGCTGGCGAAGGCGCACGCGAGCATCGTCTCCAGTGACTGGCGCAAGCTCCCCGCGGTGCAGTCGCTGGTGCTGCCGCGCGGCTGAGCCCGTAGGGCCGCCGACCAGGTCACGTCAGGCGGGAGTACGCCGAGTTGAGCGGAGGTGAAGAGTTGGAACGGGGCTTCCGGTGGCTCCGGGCGGCGGCCATCCTGGTTGTCATGACCCGAACTCTACGCGCGTGGAAGACCCGCGTCGCCGCCACCGCCGCCGTCGCCCTGGTGACCCTCGCGCCGATCGCCGTCGCCACCGAGGCGCACGCCGCGGTGAGCGGCTCGGTGTGCCTGTCCGCCCTGCCCTCGCAGGCCCACACCACCCTGGACCTGATCGCCTCCGGCGGTCCCTTCCCGTACAGCCAGGACGGCGTCGTCTTCCGGAACCAGGAGGGCGTGCTGCCCGCCCGGACGTCCGGCTACTACCACGAGTACACCGTCGTCACCCCGGGCTCGCCGACCCGCGGCGCCCGTCGCATCGTCACCGGCAAGCAGTACCACGAGGACTACTACACCGCCGACCACTACGTGACCTTCCGCAAGGTCGACTTCGGCTGCTGACCCGGCCGCCTCCCGACCGGGCCCCGGCGCGCACCCTGCGCCGGGGCCCGTGGCCGCGCCCTGCGCCGGGGCCCGTGGCCGCACCCTGCGCCGGGGCCCGCGGCCGCGCCCGGCGGCGCGCGCAGGGCACCGGGCGGCTCCCGGACCACGGCGGCGGCGCCGGGCCCGTGGGGGCCCGGCGCCGCCGTCCTGCGGTGGTCCCGCGGTCAGTCCGTCGGGCAGCGCACGCCCGCGGCCGGGACGGTGCCGTCCAGCAGGAAGGCGTCCACCGAGGCGCGCACGCACTTGCTCGCGCCGTATCCGGTGTGGCCCTCGCCCTCGCGGGTGACCAGGACGGCGTTGCCGAGCTCGGCGGTGAGCTTCTCGGCCCAGGCGTACGGCGTGGCCGGGTCGCCGGTGGTGCCGACGACCACGATCGGGGCGGTGGCGGTGTTCCTGATCGCGTGCGGCTTCTCGGTCGAGGCGGTGGGCCAGATCCGGCAGTCCGGGTCGAACAGCGCGGCCAGCGGGTCGTGCCTGCTGACCAGCGGGGCCTTGGCGGCGAGGTCGGTCAGCGCGGCCTGCAACTGCTCGCCGGCCGGGGCGTCGGTGGCGCCGTCGGCGCAGTGGATGGCCGTGTAGGCGTCCGCCGACGAGTGGTACCTGCCGTCCTTGTCGCGGCCGTTGTAGCCGTCGGCGAGGTCCAGCAGGTAGTCGCCCTTGCCGCGCACCATCGCCCAGCCGATGGAGTTGCGCAGGCCGGCCCAGGCCTTCTCGCCGCCGTAGAGCCGGCTGAGCACGCCCGTCCAGGCCGCGCTGGACGTCAGGGTGCGGCCCTTCTCGGTCCTGAGCGGCTTGTCCTTGAGCCCGTCGAGGAAGGCGGCGAGCTTCTGCGGCGCCTGCTCGGGGTCCTTGCCGAGCGAGCAGGCATCCTTGGTGACGCAGTCCGCGGCGAAGGCCTTGAGGGCCCGCTCGAAGCCGCCCTGCTGCTCGATGTTGTGCTGGACCAGCGGGGTGGAGGCCGAGGTGGCGCCGTCCAGGACGACCCGGCCGACCCGGTCCGGGAACTCCTCGGCGTACAGCGAGCCCAGGTAGGTGCCGTAGGACAGGCCGAGGTAGCTGAGCTTCTGGTCGCCGAGGGCGCCGCGCAGCACGTCCATGTCCCGGGCGCTGTTGCGGGTGCTGACGAAGGGCAGGAGCTGGGCGTACTTGGCCTGGCAGGCGTCGGCCAGCTGCTTGCCGTGGTCGGCGGCGGGCTGGTCGGTGGTCAGCCAGTCGTCCCGGGTGCGGTCGTCCAGGCAGTTGAGCGGGCTGGTGCCGGCGGTGCCGCGCGGATCGAAGCCGACGATGTCGTAGCGGTCGTGCACCGGGCCGTCGAAGCGCTTGGGGTCGGAGGTGACCATGCCGACCCCGGAGCCGCCCGGGCCGCCGGGGTTGATCAGCAGCGAGCCGATCCGCTGGTCGGCCTTGGTGGCCGGGTTGCGGACCACGGCGACGTCCAGGGTGCCGGCGTCGGGGGCGGCGTAGTCCAGCGGCACCTTGAGGGTGGTGCACTGCAGGGCGGAGACGTCCTCCGTGTTCTGCGGGTCCTTCTGGCAGGGCCCCCAGGCGAGTTGCTGGCCGTAGAAGGCCTTGAGGGCCGGGTCGGCGGCGCCGGTGGGCTTGGGCGTCGGGGTCGGCGCCGGGGCGTTGCTCGGCGCGGCGGCCGAGGTGGCGGGCGCGGCGGCGGTGCCGCCCCCGCTGGTGCAGCCCGCCAGCACGGCGGCGGTGGCGAGGGCTGCGGCGGCGGCGGGCAGGGCGCGCCGCGGGGTCCTGGGGATCATGGAATGCACGGCACAGGAATATCACCCGCCTGTCACATCAGTCACATGGGATTCTCAGACTGCTCCGCTCGCAGCGCCGGGAGGCGCCCTCCGGGCCGCGCGCGGGTGATTCCACGCGGCGCCGCCCGGTGCCATGCTGGGCTCATGACAGACAGCAGCGCGGTGGCCGCGCTCCGCGACCGGACGGAAACCGGCGGCCGGCGGCGGGAGTTGGCCGCGGCGACGGTCGGCTCGGTGGTGGAGTCCTTCGACTGGAACGTCTACGCCGTGCTCGCGCCGTACTTCGCGGCGGACCTCTTCGGGCACGGCAGGCACGGCGTCAGCGGGGTCCTCGGCGCGTACGCCGCCTTCGCGGTGGGCTTCGTCGCCCGGCCGGTCGGCTCCTACCTGATCGGCCGGCTCAGCGACACCCGGGGACGGCGCTTCGCGCTCAGCCTCGGCATGGCGGTGATCGCCGCCGCCAGCCTCGGCATCGCCGCCGTGCCGGGCCAGCGGAGCATCGGGGCCTGGGCGGCGGTGCTGGCGGTGCTCGCCCGGGTGGTGCAGGGCCTCGCCTTCGGCGGGGAGGCGCCGAGCGTCGCCGCGTACGTCACCGAGACCGCCCCGCGCCGGCACCGCTTCGCGTTCAGCTCCGTCTCCTACGGCGGGATCATCCTCGGCTCGCTGCTCTCCTTCGGCGTGCTCGCCCTGCTGGTCCACACCCTCGGAAAGTCCGGCCTGGAGAACGGCGGTTGGCGCTGGGGCTTCGTGGTCGCCGGGCTGCTCGGGCTGGCCGCCGTCTGGGTGCGGCGGTGGGCGCCGGAGAGCGCGGAGTTCCACCGGGCCCGGCAGCGCTCCGGCCGCGCCGCCCGTCCGCCGTTCCTGCGCACCCTGCGCGAGCACCGCTGGGCGGTGCTCACCGTCTTCCTCAACACCCTGGGCGGGACGGTCGGTTACTACTTCGCGCTGGTCTACCTGCCGCAGTACGCCGCCGCCTACCACGTGATCGGCAAGGAGGAGGCGGCCTCCTTCATGACCGTGGTCCTCGGCGTGGTGCTGGCCACCATGCTGCTCACCGGCGCCGCCGCCGACCGCTTCGGCCTGCTGCCGGTCACCCGGATCGCCTTCGTCCTGCCGATCCCGCTGGTCGGGGTGGTGCTCGCCGGGCTGCGCCAGGGCTGGCTGCCGTTCCAGGCCGCGGCGGTGGTGCTGGGGATGCTGGTGGCCACGGTGCTCGGCACGCTCAACGTCTTCACCGGCCTGCTCTTCCCGACCGAGGTGCGGGCGGTCGGCCTCGGCGTGGTCAACGCGGCCACCATCGCGGCGTTCGGCGGGACCTTCCCGCTGCTGGCCGAGTGGCTGGGGGACCGCCACTGGCTGGGCGTGATCCCGGTGTACGTCACGCTCTGCACGGCCGGGCCCGCGCTCGCGCTGGTGACGGCGGTGAAGGTGCCCGCCTTCGCCGAGGCCGTCCGGGAGGCGGAGGGATCGGTTCGGCGGACACCGGGAACCGCCTGACGGGCAGTCATCGGCTGTGGTTGAGTGGTCCGGACCACTGCTGAACGGGGAGGACGAGCGTGGCCACCGACGCATCGGGTGCCGACACACCGGGCACCACCGCACCGGCCGCCGGGCGGCCGGCCGACGAGGCCTTGGACGACCGGGCCCCGGAGGCCCGCGAGCCGGACGACCACGAGCCGGAGGGCCGGGTGTCGGAGAGCTGGCTCACCGAGCCCGGCTTCGAGGACCCGCCGCAGGTGGACCTGCGCACCGACCGGGCGCACTCCGCGCGGGTCTACGACTACCTGCTCGGCGGCAAGACCAACTTCCCGGCCGACCGCGAGGTCGGCGACCGCGTCCTCGCCGAGCTGCCCGGCGTGCGCGAGGACGTCGCCGCGGCCCGGGCCGTGATGCACCGGATGGTCCGCCGGCTCGCCCGGGTGCACGGCGTCCGGCAGTTCCTGGACGTCGGCACCGGCATCCCGACCGCGCCCAACCTGCACGAGGTCGTCCAGGCCGTCGACCCGGCCTGCCGGGTGGTCTACGTCGACAACGACCCGATCGTGCTCGCCCACTCGCGGGCGCTGCTCACCAGCACCCCCGAGGGCCGGACCGCCTACGTCCAGGGCGACCTGCGCGAGCCGGAGCGGTTCCTCGCCGACCCGGGGGTGGCCGCCACCCTGGACCTGCGCGAGCCCGTCGCCCTGACACTCGTCAACATCGTCCACTTCCTCTCCGACGAGGCCGCCCACCCGCCGGTGCGCAAGCTGCTGGACGCGCTGCCCGCGGGCAGTTTCCTCGCGCTGTCCGCCGGGGCGGCGGACGTCGCCCCGGAGCGCGCGGAGACCGCCACCCGCCGGTACGCGGAGGCCGGGATCTCCATCCACCTCCGCTCGCGCGAGCGCGTCGAACGCTTCTTCGCCGGGCTGGAGTTGGACGAGCCGGGGGTGGTCCTGGTCGACCGCTGGCATCCGGAGCCGACGGAGGGCTCCGGGGAGGTCGCCGGCGAGGGCACGGTCGGCGTGTACGGGGGTGTCGGCCGCAAGGCGTAGCGGAGCCCGCGGGCCCGATTCCGCGAAAACGATCGTACTTGCGCGTACATGTCATTAAAGTGACAGCCCGTCGAACCCCCCACTCGACAGGCGGAGTCCTCATGACCCTTGCACGCAGGTCCATCCTCAAGGGCACCTCGGCGGCCGGCGCCGCCCTGGTGGCCGCGGGCCCGACGGCGGCCGCGCAGGCCGCGGCCGCCGGACCGGCCGACGAAGCCCCCACCAGCCCGCTGCTGCAGACCACCCCGCACCGCGCGGGCACGGCCTCCGTGACCGGGCTCCACCTCCAGTTCGGCACCGACGCCGGCACGGAGATGACCGTCTCCTGGCTCACCCCGCAGTCGGTGCGCCGCCCCCAGGTGCGGTACGGCTCACCGGACGGCGGCCTCGGCCGGGTCGTCCAGGCCGAGACCCGCACCTACCGGGACTCCCTGGACCGCACCGAGGTGTACGTCCACCACGCCCGGCTCACCGGACTGCGCCCGGGCACCAGCTACCTCTACAGCGCCGGGCACGACGGGGCCACCCCCGAGACCGGCACCTTCACCACCGCCCCGCGCGGCCGCGCCCCCTTCACCTTCACCAGCTTCGGCGACCAGGGCGCGCCCAACCTCCGCCGCCGGATCGCCTTCCCCGACGGCATGTCCTCCCCGCTCGGCAAGTACCCGGTGTACATGAGCAGCCAGGTGGGCACCCCGGCCGCCGCCGACATCGTCGCCGCCGTGGAACGCGTCGGGCCGCTGTTCAACCTGGTCAACGGGGACCTCTGCTACTCCTCCTACGCCGGCCGCCACGGCCAGAGCCGCACCGCGACCTGGGCCGACTGGTTCATCGGCAACAGCCGGTCCACCCGGCTGCGGCCCTGGATGCCCTGCGTCGGCAACCACGAGAACGAGGGCGGCAACGGCCCGGTCGGCGCGCTCGGCTACCAGGCGTACTTCACCCTCCCCGACTCCTCGGCCTCCTCCGACCAGGAGACCCGCGGCCTGTGGTACGCCTTCACCGTCGGCTCGGTGCGCTTCATCAGCCTCGCCAACGACGACGAGGCGATCCAGAACTCCGGCGACAACTACCTGCGCGGGTTCTCCGGCGGCGCCCAACGGCGCTGGCTGGAGCGGGAGCTGCGGGCGGCCCGGAACAGCCGGTCGATCGACTGGATCGTGGTCTGCATGCACCACCCGATGATCTCCAGCTCGATGCACGGCTCCGGCAGCGACCTCGGCCTGCGCGAGGCGTGGGGCCCGCTGTTCGACGCCTACGGGGTCGACCTGGTGCTGTGCGGCCACGAGCACTACTACGAGCGCTCCCACCCCGTCCGCGGCACCCTGCCCAACGACACCCGCACCCCGGTGCCGACCGACACCCGCACCGACCTGGTCGACACCGGGCGGGGCACCGTCCACATGGTCATCGGCGCCGGCGGCAACGCCGCCACCACCCAGGACGACCTCTTCCGGCAGCCCAAGGGCCGGGTGGTCGTCGGACTGGAGGACCAGAAGCCCGGAATGCCGTACCGGGAGTCGGTCTGGGTCACCGAGGACGCGCCCTGGGCCGCCGTCCAGGACCGCGAGCACCCCCACGGCTTCGCGGCCTTCGAGGTCGACCCGGGCGACCGCCGCGGGGGCACCACCACGATGAAGGTCACCTACTACACCTTCGACGGGCCGCACGGGGACCTCACCCCGGTGGACGCCTTCACCCTCTACCGGCGCCGGACCGACGGACGCGACGGCTGACCGCCCGTCGGCCGCCGGTCGGCCGCCGCGCCGAGGCCCGTCCGGGTCCCAGGCCCGCTCAGGCGCGGAACAGCCGGGTGAGCGCGTCCCACCAGCCGCGCCGCTGCGCCGGGACACTCGGCGCGGCGGCCCCGGACGCCCCGGCGCTGCGGGCGGGCGGCACCGTCTGCTCCGCCGCCGTCCCGGCCCGGGCTGCCTCGGCCTCCGCCAGCTCCGCCTCCGCGACCGACACCGGGTCCGGCTCGATGTCGCGGGCGGTGAACTCCACCGGCAGCGCCGTCAGGTGCCGGGAGATCCAGGCCGAGGTCCAGACCAGCTCCTCCTCGGGCACCGCGAGCCGGACGTCCGGCAGCAGGGTGAGCAGGATGTCGATCCCGGCCTCGGCGACGTGCCGCCCGATGTCCTGGCCGGGGCACTCGTGCGGCCCGGCGCCGAAGGACAGGTGGGAGCGGTTGCCGTACAGCGGGGCCGTCAGGTCCGGCCGGACCACCGGGTCGACGTTGCCCGCCGCGAGCCCGAGCAGCAGCAGGTCCCCGGCCCGGATCCGCTGCCCGCCGAGCTCGGTGTCGGCGGTCGCCCACCGGCCGGCCACCAGGGACATCGGCGGGGAGTCCCAGAGCACCTGGTCCAGCGCCTCGCCCAGGGTCATCTGGCCGCCGGAGAGGTGGGCGCGGAAGCGCGGGTCGGTGAGCACCATCTTCAGCGAGTCGGCGATCAGGTTGACGGTGGTCTCGTTCGCCGCCAGCAGCACCACCCGCAGGTGCTCCATCACCTCGTCCTCGGTCAGCCCGGCCGGGTGCGCCAGCAGACGGCTGGTCAGGTCGTCGCCGGGGTTTTCGCGCTTGAGGGCGATGGTGCGGCGCAGACCGGCGACCACGTACTCGTTGCTGGCGATCGCCGTCTCGGTGCCCTTCATCAGGTCCCGGGCGGCGGTCACCAGCTGCGGCCCGTACTCGTCGGGCATGCCGAGCAGCTTGGTCATCACCAGCATCGGCAGGTGCTCGGCGAACTGGGAGATCAGCTCGGCCCGGCCGGTCGGCCCGACCACCTGGACGAGGTCGGTGGTGAAGCGCCGCACGTGCCGGCGGATGCCGCGCCGGTCGAAGCCGTTCAGGCCGTCCAGCAGGGCGCCGCGCAGCCGGCGGTGCTCGTCGCCGTCCGCGAACACGCAGATCGGCTGCCAGGCGACCACCGGCAGCAGCGGCGAGTCGGCCGGCACCTCGTTGTTGCGGAAGGCGCTCCACAGCCGCGAGTCCCGGGAGAACAGCGACGGGGTGCGCATCACGGTGATGTTGGCGCCGTGCCCGAGCACCAGCCAGGCCGGGTGGTCGCCGTGCAGCAGCACCGGGGCCACCTCGCCGTGCTCGGCGCGCAGCTTGTCGTACAGCGCCGCCGGGTCGGCCTCGGCCTCCGGCCCGTACAGGCGGCGCAGGCCGCCGGGGCCGGTCGGAGCGATGCCGCCGCCCGCGTGGGCCGGGCAGCCGGGCGGCGGGGCGGTGGCCGGCAGGGGGCCGGCGGGTTCGGGGATCGGGGGGGTCACGGGGTCTCCGGATCGCGGGTGGGGTCGGTGACGGGCGTCGGCGACGGGCTGCGCCGGGGCCCGGGGGTCGGGCGTCGGGCTCCGGGCGGACGGCCGTGCGGTCAGTCGCCGGAGGGCGGTACGGCCAGCTCGTACAGGTAGTGCATCAGGGTCATCAGGGTGTCCCGGCTGGACTCCCGGCTGCGGGCGTCGCAGCTGACGATCGGGACGTCGGGCGGCAGGTCCAGCGCCCCCCGCAGCTCGTCGAGCGGGACGCAGGGCGCCTCCGGGAAGCCGTTGACGGCCACCACGAAGGGCACGCCGCGCTCCTCCAGCCGCCCGATCACCTCGAAGCTGACCTCCAGCCGGCGGGTGTCCACCAGCACCACCGCGCCGAGGGCGCCCTCGAACAGGCCGTTCCAGAGGAACCAGAACCGCTCCTGGCCGGGCGTGCCGAAGACGTACAGCACGAGCCGGTCGCTGATGCTGATCCGGCCGAAGTCCATGGCCACGGTGGTGGAGGTCTTCTGCTCCACCCCGGTCGGGTCGTCCACGCCGACCCCGGCCTGGGTCATGGTCTCCTCGGTGGTCAGCGGGCGGATCTCGCTGACCGCGCTGACCAGCGTGGTCTTGCCGACGCCGAAGCCGCCGACGACCACCACCTTGACCGCCGTGGTGACGGTGTCCGGGAGCAGGTCCGCACCGGCCGGCCCGACGACCGTGTCAGAGCCGTTGTAGTCCATGGATCACCGCCTCCAACAGGGCACGGTCGGGGAGTTCCGCCTTGGGCACGGCGGCGCTGCGGGCCTCGATCAGCCCGTCGTCGAGCAGGTCCGCCAGCAGCACGGTGACCACGCTGACCGGCAGCCCCAGGTAGGCGGAGACCTCCGCGACCGAGAGCGGGGAGCGGCACAGCCGCAGGATCGCGGCGTGCTCCGGCTGGTGGGCGGGCGTCGGCTCCGCGTGGGAGACGACCAGGGTGACCAGGTCGAAGACCCCCGGCCCGGAGGGGCCGCAGCGGCCCCGGGTGATGACGTACAGCCGGTCGGGCTCGGGGCCGTCCCAGCCGCCCTGCTCGGCCGTCATGCCACCGCCTCGGTGTGCTCGTTCATGTGCCCGCCCTGCCGCCGGAGCCCGGTGCCCGGGCCGGGTGCCGGTTCACGCGACCACCTCGGGGTTGCGCGGGGGCGTGGACAGGTGCTCGCCGATCCGGGCGACGAGGTCGCGCATCTGGTGGCTCACCAGCCCGGCGTCCACGCCCTCGTCGGCGAGGACCGCGAGGTAGGCGCGGTCGCCGGCCGCCATCAGGTAGAAGTAGCCACCGTCGACCTCGATCACCACCAGCCGCATCGAGCCGTCGCCGTGCGGGAACTCGTGGCCGATCGCGCCGGCCAGGCTCTGCAGCCCCGCACAGGCGGCGGCGAGGCGGTCGGCGGTGTCCGGGTCGGTGCCGTACTGGGCGATCCGCAGGCCGTCGGCGGACAGCACGATGACGTGGCGCACGCACGGGACGCTGTGCGCGAGGTCGTTGAGGATCCAGTCCATGTTGCTGCGGTGCGGAATCACTGCTCGCCCTTCCCTGCCGTCTCTTCACTGGTGGGTCCGGCGGCCGTCCGGCCGGGACCCGTCTGTCCGGCACCCGTCTGCCCGGCGTCCGTGCCGCGTCCGGTCTCGGCGGCGCGTGCGGTGCCCGCCGCCGGGGACGGGCCCGGCCCCGTGCCCTTGATGCCGTCCATGAACGCCTCCAGCCACAGGCCCGGTTGCTTGGGCTCCTTCGGCGGCCGGGGCGGCTCGGCGGGGCGCTGCGCCTGGGCCGGCGGGCCGGCGGGCTGCGCGGCGGTGCGCGCCGGTGCGCCGTACCCGGCCCGGGGCACCATCGGGCGGCTGCGCCGGCGCTGCGGCAGGCCGTTGGGCGTCCACTCGGTCACGATCACCTCGTCGTCCCCGGCGCCCGGGCCGGAGGGCCCCCACGGGTTGGTCGAGCCGTAGGACGGCCCGACGCCGGCGGAGGTCGTCCGGGTGCCCCACGGACGGCCGGTGGCCGCGTGCCGGGGCGGGTTCGCGGGGAGCGGGCGGGGGCCGGAGAAGGCGCCGATGCCGTGCGCCCGCCCGGTCGGCGGCGCGGTGGTCAGCAGCTCCTGCGGCACGACCAGCACCGCCCGCACCCCGCCGTACGCGGAGCGGCGCAGCGAGATCTGGAAGCCGTACGCCTGGCAGAGCCGGCCGACGATGGCGAAGCCGAGCCGGGGGGACTCGGTGAGGTCGTCGAAGTCCTTGGAGACCATCGCCTCGCGGATCGAGCGCTCGGCGCGGAACCGGGCCTCGTCGGTGAGGCCGAGCCCGCCGTCCTCGATCTCGATCGCCATGCCGCTCTGCACCTCGGAGGCGCTCAGGTGCACGTGGGTGTGCGGCGGGGAGTAGCGGGTGGCGTTGTCGAGCAGCTCGGCGACGGCGTGGATGAGCGGTTCGACGGCCGGTCCGGTGACGGAGATCTGGGCGACCGGGTGCAGGTCCACCCGCTGGTACTCCAGGATCCGGGACATGCCGCCGCGCAGCACGCTGTACAGCGCGATGGGGCGGGTCCACTGGCGGCCGGGGCGGGCGCCGGACAGGACGGCGATGCTGTCGGCCAGGCGGCCGGTCAGCGCGTTGCCGTGGTCCAGGCGCAGCAGGTCGTCGAAGACCGCCGGGTCGTTGCCGTGCCGGTCCTCCATCTCGCGCAGGTCCTTGGCCTGGCGGTGGATGATGGCCTGCACCCGGCGGGCGATGTTGACGAAGGCCCGCTCGGCCGAGTCGCGCCGGCTGACCTCGTCGTCGACGGCCTTGGCGACGGCCTCGGCGACGGCGACCAGGGAGCGGCGGAAGCGCGGCGAGACGGGTGCGTCGCCCTTCTCCAGCGGGCCGGTCAGGACGTCGAAGGAGTAGCCGTAGCGGGCCCCGGCGACCACCCTGCGCATCTCGACCCGGGCGAGCCGGTCCAGCTCGTCCTCCTGCCCGGCCAGCCGGCGCTGCCACTCCTCCACCTGCCGGGCGTGCAGGTCGCGCGTCTCGCGCAGCGCCCGGCCCCGGCGGGCCGACTCGGCGGCGACCACGGCCACCAGCACGGTGCCCGTCGCCCCGCACCACAGCACCCCGGCCCGGGCCGCGTCGGACACCAGCACCGCGGCGACCGCCACGGCCGCCGCCATCACGGCCGTCGGCAGCACCCAGCCGAGCAGGGGTGCTCGGCGCCGTCTGGCGGGTGACGATCCAGCTCGAAGCATTCAGCATCCTCAAACGATCGGAACGGTACGGGAGAGAGCGGGGGAGCTGCTCCGGTGGCGTGGTGGTGCAGCATAGCCAAGTTCAGGACATCCTGACCGAAAGTCAAAAATACCGTCCCGCAACCGACTTGTGGCGATCTGTCGGACAGTCCCGACATTTCGCACAGCAGTCGCAACCCGAAGCGCTCGCCGCCCGCCCCCAGGCTTGTCGCCCCGGCGCCCGCGCGCCGCCGACCCGCCCCGGATTCGCTCATGCGGAGGGTTTCCTCGCCAAGTCCCCCGACTTCACGCCGAGTTCGTGCTACGTCCGGCTCGCCGACGTCCATGGATCACCCGTGCGGGGGAATCCGCGCCTGTGTGCAACAGATGTTGCCTCGTTGGGCAATGGGTGTTGACGACGGTCGGGCGCGGTCCGTACAGTGCCGGACCATGGAGACGCGTGATCTTGGTCGGCGGGTGGCGGAGGACGTGGCCGGCGGCGGCGGTGTGGACGGGCTGCGGCGCCTGTCGGGGGTGATCGAGGCACTGGAGGAGCGGCGCACGGAACTGGTCGAGGAGCTGCGGCGGGGCCGGGAGGCGACCTGGGAGGAGATCGGGCGGGCCTGCGGGATGACCAGGCAGGGGGCGACCAGGCGGTGGGCCGGGCGGCTGCGGGCACGGTCGTTCGGGGCGGCGGCGGACGCCTACCAGCACGGTCGGCCGGGCTACCCGCGGGCGCTGGTCGGCTCGGCGGTGCCCCGGGAGGCCCGCCGGGTGCTCGACCTCGGCGCCGGGACGGGCAAGCTGACCGGGCTGCTGGTCGAGGCGGGCCTGGACGTGGTGGCGGTCGAGCCCGACGAGGCGATGCGCGCCCGGCTGGCCGCGGCGGTGCCCAGGGCGGCCGTCCGGGCCGGCTCGGCCGAGCGCATCCCGCTGCCGGACGGCAGCGTGGACGCCGTGGTGGTGGGGCAGGCCTGGCACTGGTTCGACCCGGCGGCCGCGCTGCCCGAGGTCGCCCGGGTTCTCGCCCCCGGCGGGACGCTGGCGCTGGTGTGGAACGTCCGGGACGAGACCGAGCCCTGGGCCGCCGCCCTGGGCCTGCTGATGCACCGTGCGACGCCGCCGCGGATCGACACCCGGCCGGTCCTCCCGGCGCCGTTCGGCGCGCCCGAGCGGCTGGAGATCCGCTGGGAGCACGCCACCACCCGGGCCGGGATCGTCGACATGGTCGCCTCGCGCAGCTACGTGATCGCGCTGCCGGAGGAGCAGCGGGTCCGCCTGCTGGCCGACGTCGAGCAACTGCTGGCCACCCACCCGGACCTGGCCGGCCGCGAGGAGATCGCCCTGCCCTACGTCACGAGGTGCACCCGCGTCCGCCTCGGCTGAGCCCGGCCGCCGGCCGCGGGCCGTCCCGGTCGAGGGCCGGGCGGTCGCGCGGCCGCACCCGGCGCGCCTGCTCGACGGGTAGCGGCCGGCCGCGGCACCCGCCTGACAATTGTCACGGCGCCCCGGTGCGCGAACACACTGCCCCGCGGCGCGCGCCCCGACCAGCATGGACCTGCGCACCCTGCTGGACCTGGAGGACGACTTCGAGGTGGTCGCCGCCGTGGGCCGCGGCGACCAGGTCGCGGAGCAGGCCGGGGAGCACCGGCCGGACGTCGCCCTGCTCGACATCGAGATGCCCGGGCTGGACGGCCTGGCGGCGGCCGCCGTGCTGGCCCAGCAGGCGCCGTGGTGCCGGGTCGTCATCCTCACCACCTTCGGCCGCGCCGGATACCTGCGCCGGGCCATGGAGGCCGGCGCGCTCGGCTTCGTGGTCAAGGACGCCCCGGCCGAGGTGCTGGCCGACGCGATCCGCCGGGTCGCGGCCGGGGAGCGGGTGGTGGACCCGGAACTGGCCGCGGCCACCCTGGCGGCGGGCGCCTCCCCGCTCACCGCCCGGGAGCGCGACGTGCTGAACGCCTCCCGCGCGGGCGCCGGGGTGGCCGAGATCGCCGCCAGGCTCTACCTGTCCGAGGGGACGGTCCGCAACTACTCCTCCTCGGCGATCGCCAAGACCGGCACCCGCAACCGTGCCGAGGCCCTGCGGGTCGCCGACGAGCGCGGCTGGCTGTGAGCGGCGGGCGGACCGGGGCGGGCGCGGGCCGCGGTCACCCCCGCAGGACGCGCCGGAGCCAGCGGGTGCGGGCCTCGTGGGCGTCCCGGGTGAGGGCGGCCTGCGGCGCGAGGGTGTCGAAGCCGTGGCAGGCGCCGGGCCAGACGTGCAGTTCGGCCTGTCCGCCGGCCCGCCAGATCGCGTCCGCGTAGGCGACGGCCTCGTCCCGGAACGTCTCGGCGGAGCCCACGTCCAAGTAGGCCGCGGGCAGCCGGGCGAGGTCGGTGGCGCGCGCCGGGGCGGCGTACGGCGAGACGTCGGCGGCGCCGTACCGGTGGCCGAGCACGGCCTGCCAGGAGGTGGCGTTGGAGGTGCGGTCCCAGGTGTCGTGGCCGGCCATCTGACGGCTGGAGAAGGTGGTGCCGCGGTCGTCGAGCATCGGGCTCAGCAGCAGCTGGCCGACGGGGGCGGGGCCGCCGCGGTCGCGGGCCAGCAGGGCCAGCGCCGCGGCCAGCCCGCCGCCGGCGCTCTTGCCGCCGATGACCACGCGCCGGGGGGCCACGCCCAGCTCCCGCGCCTGCTCGGTCACTCCGACGAGCCCGGCGTAGCAGTCCTCGAGGGCCCCGGGGAAGCGGGTGCGCGGCGCCAGCCGGTACTCGACGGACACCACCGCCAGCCCGAGCGGCAGCGCCCAGCCCTCCAGCAGCCGGGGCAGGACGGACCACGCGTTGCCGGTCACCATCCCGCCGCCGTGCAGGTAGTACAGCAGCGGCAGCGGCCCGCGGACCCCGGCGGGCCGCGCGCTGACGAGGGTGACCTCGCCGCCGTCGGCCCGCGGCACGCGCAGCTCCTCCACCGCGAACCGCCCGCCGGCCCGCAGCCGCTCCGGCGTCGGGCGGGGCCGGGCGGCGGCGTCGGCCTCCTGCCACGCCGGCAGGTCCTCCGGGAGGAGCACCCGCCGCGCCCGCCCGCCGGCCGCCGCCACCGCCGCCCGCACCTGCGGGTCCAGCGGAGGTACGCCCCGAGCCCCGGCTCCGTCCGTCATCGGCACCCCCTTCGCCACGGGCGCCCCCCGGCGCCCTCCCGGCACAGCTTGCCAGCCCCGCACGCCGGCCCCGCACGCCGGCCCCGACGGCGCACCCGGCCCCGCCGGCGCCGAGCGCCCGGGCCCGCTCCCCGTAGGCGAATTCCGAGGAGCGGGCCCCGGCGTTTCCTCGGGGTGCCCGGAGCGTAGCCCGGACCACCGACAGTGGCCCGCTCCGACGACCGGCTGTCGGTGGCGGACGGTAGCTTCTGGGGTGTCGGCGGGCCGGTCCCGCACCGACCCCCATCCCCGATGCCCGAAAGGGGCCCGTCGTGTCCGTCGCCGTGGAAGAGCAGGTCACCTACCTCGAACTGTCCGAGGACGAGGGGAGCGCGCACAAGTTCTACGAGGTGCGGCTCGCCGGCCAGGTGGTGACGGTGCGGTACGGGCGGATAGGCGAGCCCGGGCAGAGCAAGTCGACGACCTTCCCCAGCCCGGAGAAGGCGGCCGCCTCGGCGGCGAGGAAGATCGGCGAGAAGGTCCGCAAGGGCTACGCCCCGGCCGTCCAGGGCGTGCGCCGGCGCCGGGCGGTGACCAGGCGGCAGATCGTCAGCACCCGCTCGACGGCCCGCCAGGCGCCGCTGCTGTGGCGCTTCCGCTCCGGCTCGCCCGCCTTCGGCATCTTCGTGGGCGAGGAGCACGCCTGGGTCGGCAACGAGCGCGGCGACGTCTACACCCTCACCCACGACGGTGAGGTGACGGGCCGCTACCGCCTGCCGGACGGCGTCAAGTGCATCGTCGCCGACGACTGGTGGATCTACGCCGGCTGCGATGACGGCAAGGTGTACGACCTGGGCGGCAAGATCCCGCGGGTGGCGTACGAGATCGCCCAGGACGTGGACATCTACTGGCTCGACATCCACGACGGCGTCCTCGGCGTCGCCGACGAGCGCGGCGGGCTGACGACGGTGGACCACGAGGACGAGTTCCAGTGGCGCCGCCAGGGCGAGGGCCGCTCCGGCTGGATGGTGCGCTGCGACGCCGACGGCGTCTACCACGGCCACTCGCGCGGCGTGGCCCGCTACGACAGCCGCAGCGGCGACCAGCGGTGGTACACTCCCACCCGGGGCGGGGTGCTGTTCGGCTGGCAGGAGGCCGACGAGGTGTTCGCCGGCACCGCGCAGGGCTGGGTGCACCGGCTGCGCAAGTCGGACGGCTCCGAGGTGGCCGCCTACCGCTGCGACGCCGGCGTCTTCTCCTGCGCGGCCTCCCCGGACGGCGAGTACGTCTTCGCCGGGGACAACCACTCCTCGGTGTACTGCTTCGCGGCCGACGGCACCCGGCTGTGGAAGCTGGCCACCGGCTGCGGGTCGGCGTACAGCATGCAGTACCGGGACGGCCGGCTGTACCTGGTGACCACGGACGGTTCGCTGGCCTGCCTGGACGCGAGCGAGCAGGCGGTGCGGGCGGCGCAGGACGGCACGCTGCCGAAGACCGCCGAGGTCAAGGGCGCGGACCGGGAGCCGGTGCTGGCCGGCGCCGGGCCGGAGACGGTGGCGGTGGCCACCGTCCGTACCGGCGCCGAGGTCGAGGTCGAGTGCGTCCAGGACGGCGCCCGGCTGCGGGTGCGGGTGCTCTCGCCGGGCTACGATCCCTCCTGGCGGGTGCAGTTCCCCAAGGACATCCGCGTCCCCGGGGCCCGCTACCTGGTCGCCGAGGTGCGGGAGTCGGCTTCCGGCGGCTTCTACCGGGCGCGCGGCGAGATCAAGCGCCTGCTCTGACCGGGGCGGTCCGCCGCGGGCGCGGGAGGTCAGTCCCGTCCGGGGGCCCAGCCGAGCGCGGGGCCCAGCCGGGTGGCCAGGTCGGTGAGGATCTGCACGTAGTCCTCGTGCCCGAAGGTGAACGGCAGCGCGAAGGCGACCTCCTCGACCTCGCGGTAGCCGGCGTGGGCGTGCAGCCGCTCGACGAGCTCCTCGGTCGTGCCGACGAGGTCGCGGGCGAACAGCAGCCGGGCCGGGCCCTGCGGGGCCAGGGTGCGCGCGGCGCGGGCGCGGGCGTACGCCAGGTACCTGGCGCGCTGTTCGGCGGTGGCGCTGTCGGTGGGGATGACCACCAGCCCCTGGGAGACCCGGGCGCGCTCGCCGTCGGGGTGGCGCTCGCGGAAGGCGCGGATCTGGGCGGCCTGGAGGGCGGCGAAGTCGTGCGGTCCCTCGTCGTCCCCGGCCTTCACCACGCTGCTGATGAGCAGGTTGACGCCGTGCTCGCCGGCCCAGCGGGCCGAGCGCAGGCTGCCCGCCCCGTACCAGAGCCGGGAGGCCAGCCCGGGGGAGTGCGGCTGGACGCGGCGCGAGTACACCTCGATGCCCTCGGTGCCGGCGAAGTCGGAGGCGTCCTCGCCCCGGACGAGGGCGAGCAGCCGCTCGGCGCGCCGGGGGCTGAAGTCCTCCTGCTCGCCGGTGTCGGGGTAGAGCGCGCCGCGCACGTGGCCGTAGTGGGTGGGCGGGCCGACGCTGAAGCCCGGGTTGAGCCGCCCGCCGGAGAGCAGGTCCACGGTCGCCAGGTCCTCGGCGAGCCGCAGCGGGTTCTCCCAACCGAGCGGGGTGACGGCGGTGCCGAGCTGGATGCGGCTGGTGCGCTGGGTGGCCGCGGCGAGCACGGCGAGGGGCGAGGAGATGCCGTACTGGAGGTGGCGGTGGCGCAGCCAGGCGCTGTCGAAGCCGAGCCGTTCGCCGAGGACGATGAGGTCGAGGGTGGACTCGTGGCCCCGGCGCGGGTCCGCCTCGTCGAAGAGCCCGATGGTCAGGAAGCCGAGTCTGCGCAGCGGGCGAGGGGTCGGCGACATACGGGGCTCCGCGGGGTGAGGGCGGCCCGGGGCGGGCCGGTCGGGTGGTGCCGTTCGAACGTACGCAGCGGCCGGGCCGCCGGACAAGATCGGCGCGCGATCCGGACACCGGCCCGCAACCTGCCGCAACCTGCCGCAACGAAGCGCAACACGGCGACGCGGGCGGCGGCTGCCCCCGCCCTGCCGGTAGGGGGGAGCCGCCGCCCGGGCGAGCGGTCAGCAGCTGCGCAGCTCCGGGCTCTGGTTGCGGATCTGGTTGTGCGGCGAGGTGAACTCGCGGTAGGCCGCGCCGTCCTCGCTGCCGGGGCGGAACGCCCCGACCCGGTGGCAGTTGACGAAGGCGAGCTTCACCCCGAAGTGGTCCTCCAGGCTGCCGCGGATCGCGTTGCTGGCGAGCGCCCGCAGCAGCTGGGCCCGCTGCTCGTCGCTGGGCGTGGTGTTGTCGGTGGCGAACTCCTGCTCACCGGCGGCGAGTTCGGTGCTGAGCCCGGCGACGACCTGGTAGGCGTACGGGAGCGAGGCGCGCACGGTGTCGAGGAAGTCGGCCTGGTCGACCCGGCCCTGCCGGGCCTGGGCGAGGAGGGCGGGGGAGACGTCGAGCGACATGGGTGTCCTCTTTCGGGGAGGTGTCGGGCTTCGGCCGGCGCCGGGCAGCCGTCGGCCCCGCGCCGGTTATCGAAGATGAAAACCATTTACAGGTAGGACTCTCCCGGCCCTCCGGCGCCCTGTCAAGGTCCGCCCCCCGAAGGGCTGACGGCGGCTGGGGCCGGCGGCCTGGTGGCCTTGATGACGAACACCGCGATCGTCACCGCCAGCGCCGCGAAGACCAGGCCCAGCTGGAACGCGCTGCCGATCCCGTGGACCAGCACCTGCGAGGAGTAGGGCGCCGGGAGCCGGCCGGTGGCCCGGAACTGGGCGGCCTGCTGCGGGGTGGCCTGGCGGAGGAACGCGCCCGCCTGCTGCCGGGCCTCGTTGCGGCCGGCGGTGCCGTACACCGTCACGAGGATCGACAGCCCGAGCGAGCCGCCGACCTGCTGGGTGGTGTTGAGCATCCCGGTGGCGGCGCCGGTCTCCTGCGGGGCGACGCGGGAGACGACGGTGAGGGTGGCCGGGACGAAGATCGAGCCCATGCCGAGGCCGAACATCATGGTCGGCCCGAGGATGCCGCCGGGGTAGCTGCTGGCGGTGTCGATCCGCGTCGCCCAGACGACCCCGCCCAGGACCAGCAGCGAGCCGGCCACCAGGAAGGGCTTCGGCCCGAAGCGGACCTGGGTGCGGGCGGCGAACTGGGCGGCGGCGACGATGGCCACGCTGATCGGCAGGAACGCGAAGCCGGCCCGCAGCGGGCTGAAGCCGAGGACCTCCTGCACGAACAGGGTGATGAAGAAGAAGATGCTGAACATCGTCGCGGCCACGCAGAGCAACAGCCCGTACGCGCCCGAGCGGTTGCGGTCGCGGAACAGGCGCAGCGGGGTGATCGGCTGCGGCGCCCGGCGTTCGTTGACCAGGAAGGCGGCGAGCAGCACCAGGGCGAGGCTGAAGGACGTCAGGGTCACGGCGTCCGTCCAGCCGTGGTCGGAGGCGCGGATGAAGCCGTAGACCAGCGAGACCATGCCCGCGGTGGCGGTGAAGGCGCCCAGCAGGTCGAAGCGGCCGGGGTGGCGTTCGGACTCGTTGATGTAGAGCGGGGCCAGCAGGGCGATCGCGATGCCGATCGGCACATTGACGAAGAACACCCAGCGCCAGGACAGCCAGGAGGTGAGCATGCCGCCGAGCAGCAGGCCCACGGCGCCGCCCGCGCCGGCGACCGCGGAGTAGACCCCGAAGGCCCGGTTGCGCTCCCGGCCCTCGGTGAAGTTGGTGGCGATCAGGGCCAGCGCCGTCGGGGAGGCGACGGCTCCGCCCAGGCCCTGGAGGGCCCGGGCGGCCAGCAGCCAGGCGGAGGACTGGGCGACGCCCCCGAGCAGCGAGGCCAGCGCGAACACCAGGACGCCGACGACGAACACCCGCCGCCGCCCGAGGATGTCGCCCGCGCGCCCGCCGAGCAGCAGCAGCCCGCCGAAGGTGAGGGTGTAGGCGTTGATCACCCAGGACAGGTCGGTGGTGCTGAACCCCAGCGCCTGCTGGATGTGCGGCAGCGCGATGTTCACGATCGTGATGTCGAGGACGACCATCAGCTGTGTCGCCGCGATGACGGTGAGGGCTACCCCCGGGTGCTGGCCCCGACGGGCGGTCGCGGGCGAGGCCTCGGCCAGGGCGCGCGAGGTGGCCATGGCAGGTCCCCCAATGGGTGAGGGGTCAGGGTCGGGCAGGGGAGACGGATTCGTTCACCACTACCGAGTATCCCCGGGACATAGGGAACACAATCGTTCATTACGGACACGGCGTCCGGGCTGCCGGGCGGACGGAGCGGGCCGGCGACCGTGGGGGGTTCAGCGCAGGACGGCGAGCTCGGCCACCACGGCGCGGTGGTCGCTGCGCGGCAGGGCGTGCTCGGAGACGCCGACGGCGGTCAGCGCGGGCCCGTGCAGGACGTGGTCGATCTGGATCAGGGCCGGGACGCGGTAGTCGGGGTGGTTCTGGGGCCAGGTCGGGAAGAGGCCGGCGCCGAGCTCCTCGTGGGTGTCGGCCAGGCCGGTGTCCAGCAGGTCGCGCATCGGCCGGTGGTCGAGGGTGGCGTTGAAGTCGCCCAGCAGCAGCGCGTTGCCGGTGCGCCCGGGCGCGGCGGCGCGCAGGTCGTGCAGCCCCTCGGCCCAGCGGCGGGCGTCCCCGAGCGGGTAGTAGGTGTGCACGGCGACCAGCTGCACCGGGCGGCCGCCGACGTCGACGGTCAGGTTGGTGGTCGGCCAGGCCGGGTCGGCGGCGGAGCTCACGGGCAGCCGGGTGTAGAGCGCGGTGTCGGTGCCGGCCGGCCGCTCGCGGTGCGGCAGCAGGGCGCGGATGCCGGCCGCGTCCAGCGCGTCGGCGGCGGAGTCGCTCTGCTCCTCGACCGCGAGCACGTCGATCCGCTGGTCGCGCACCAGCTCGACCAGGGAGCGCGGCGAGACCTGCCCCATGAAGTTGTTGCTGGTCGCCACCCGCAACCTGGGCGCGTCGGCGGGGGCGTCGGCGCCGTCCGGGACGAGCCGGGGCACCAGCCACCACAGGTGCAGCGCCACCAGGACGGCCGCGACGGCGGCGAACCACCGGGCGCGCAGCACCACCACGGCGGCCAGCACCAGCACGCCGAGCAGCGCCGCGTACGGCAGCCCGGCCATCGGCAGCGCCCACACCGTGCCGTCGTCCCAGCCGGCCACCCGCACCAGGGCCGGCACGGCGGGGACCAGCAGCAGCACCCCGCAGCCGACCAGCGCGGCGCGGCGCCACCGGCCGCCGCGGGCGGGCGGGGCGCTCCTCGACGTACGGTCCGTCGCGGTCACGGTGCTCCTTCCGGGAGGGGCGGACGGCCGTGATCACCGGCCGCCGTCGTGGAGGACGGACGCCCGCGCCCGGGCCCCGGTTCCGCGCGGCGGCGGGGAACCGGGCCGACTCCCCGGTGCCCGGCCCGGCGGGATGGCACGATGAAGGGGCCGTGGTCGGGCCTGAGTCGGGGGGTTGGCTGTGCCGGGTGACGAACGTCGCGTCCAGGGGAGGGCCGTGCCCCCCGCGCCGATCACCCCCGGCGACTTCCCCACCAGCCCGCTCGCCCTGCGCTCCGCCGACCCCGCCCGGCAGGCCCCGGCCCGGGCCTTCGCCGCCGAGCAGGCGAAGGCCGCCACCGAGGCGGCCGGCCTGCTGGCCCGGAGGTGGGAGGGCGCCCAGAGCCCGGCGGACCGGGTCGCCGCGCTGGCCGCCGTCCACGCGCACCTGGTCGAGTGGCGCTACCGCCTCGCCGTCGCGATGGGACCGCCCCCCGCCGCCGACGCCGCCGCCCACTTCGACCCGGAGCGCTTCCGCACCCCGATCCGGGAGGGCGACACCAACTACGACCGCCTCGGCGAGGTGGGCCGCCTGCGCGAGGGTGCTCGGTGGGACCGGGCCGCGCGCGCCTACACCGGGGGCCGGGCGACCCCGGCCTGGGAGGCCATGGTCCGCTACGGCCGCCTCGCCGAGCGGCGCTTCGCCGCCGAGGGCGTCCGGGGCGACACGCTCCGGAACCGGGTGCTGCTGCCGGACGGGCGGCTGGTCGACGGCAACCGGCTGCTGCGGGGCGAGGCCGCCCGGCGGGTGGACGACGAACTCGCCGCCCGCTACGCGGCCCGGGGCCTGGACACCTCCCGGATGGAGCGCGGCGGCAGGGCGGTCTACACCGCGACCCCCGCCCCCCGGGACGGCGCCGTCCTGTACGCCGCCGCCCTCGACCTGCTGGCCCGCCCCCGCCCCACCGCCGCGGACCACCTGCTGGCCCGCTACCTGCTCTTCCAGGCCCCGCGGACGAAGAAGGGGAGCGACGCCGTGACCAGGACGTTCGTCGTCGCGGTCGGTGCCGTCACGCTGCCCGGCGGCGCGCCCGCCCTGCCCGCGGACATCGACCTGCGCTGCTACGTCCTGGGCCGGCGCCACCTGCCGTCCGCCGCAGGGCGGTAGCGCCCGCCGCCCGTTCACCGTTCACCGTTCACCGCTCACCGCAGGACGGACTCCAGGAAGTCGCTGCCGAGCCGGGCCACCACCGAGATGTCCAGTTGGTGCAGGACGTACCGGCCGCGGCGCCGGGTGGTGAGCAGCCCGGCCTTGCGCAGGACGCCGAGGTGGCGGGAGACCTCGGGGGCGGTGATGCCGTACGCGTCGGCCAGCTCGTTCGTCGAGTAGGCGCCGCGCGCGAGGTTGCGGCACAGGTTCATCCGCATCGGGTGGGTCAGCGCGTCCAGCCGCAGCTTGACCGTCTCCACGGGCTCGGGGCCGCCGACCTCGTGGGTGTCGGCCGGGTACTGGATCACGGGCTGCCAGCCGGGCCCGTACAGGGTGAACAGGTGCGGCCAGCCGAAGACGCTGGGCAGAAGGGTGAGCGCGGTGTCGCGGGCCTCGGTGCGGCCGTGCAGCAGCTTGTCGACGACGATGCGGGTGCCGTGGACGTCCTCCTCCAGGCTCAGCGCCGGGGACGCCGCGGTGAGCGCCTCCGCCAGGCCCTTGCGGCGCAGCAGCTCGGTCTTGTGCTGGGCGTCGGCGGTGAGCTGGACACGCACCCGCCGCCAGGTGTCGGCGAAGAACGCCTGGTCGCAGTCCTCCAGGAGGCGCCGGATCCAGGCGCGGGTGCCGGCCGGGTCGGCGAGCATCCGTTCGGCGAAGGCCGCCTGGCGCGGGCCGCGCGCGGCGGCGAGGTCGAGCGCGCGGCGCCGCGACCACGCGTCGACCAGCGGCGAGGGCAGGCCCCGGGGGTAGTGGCTGGTGCTGCAGGAGATCTCCAGGGCCGTGCCGACGAACTTCTCGTCGTCCATGCGGTCCAGGTCGTCCAGCTCCTCGGCGAGGGTCTCCCGGGGGCGCGGCGGCATCAGGAAGTCGGAGCGCGTGGACCGCCACATGAAGTCGGCCTCCAGCAGCCGGTCGGCCAGTTCCGCCTCGAGTGCGCCGGAGGTCGTGGTGGTCCACGCGTGCAGCCGGGGGTGGTGGGCCGGCTCGGCCAGCGCGTGCAGCGCGTTGCCGAGTTCAGCCAGCGGCGAGGGGCGGAAGGTGATCCGCTCGTGCGGGAGTCCGGTGATGTCGATGGTCACGCTCACTCCCCTATGGTGCAGGTCAGGGGGGTCGGGTCATTTGACGGGGGTCGTCAATCGACGGGACCGGCGGGGCGGTCGTGGTGCACGGTGGGCCCATGAACGCACTGCACCAGCACCTCGTGGACAGCTACCGGGCCGCCCAGCGCGACGAGCCGGCCCCGCCCGCCCCCGGGACCCACGACGTCGCGGTGCTGCGGGCGGCCCGCGACCACCGCCGCTTCGAGGCCGTCCTGGCGGGCCGTCCGACCACCGGCCGGCTGCGGCTGGCCCTGCGCCGGTGGCTGCGCGGCGCCGCGAGGCGGCGGCCGCAGCCGGGGGCCTGACTGCCCGTCCACTGCGGCGGACGGGCGGTCAGGCCCGCCCGGTCCGCGGTGGCCGGTCAGGCGCGGCAGCGCAGCATCTCCAGCGGCGGGTGCGCGAGGAGGTCCGCCCAGAACTGCGCGCCGAACGCGCGCAGTCCGGCCTCGGACACCTCCAGCGGCACCCACTCCAGCCCGGTGAACCCGGCCGCGCGCAGGCTCCGCTCGTACACCTCGCGGCGCGGGGCCGCGGTGAGGATGGTGATCGGCTGCGGGTCGAGCAGGGCCGTGACCCGGACCCGCGGGCCCGTCTCGCCCTCCTCGCCGGTCGGCTCGCAGCGGAATCCGTACGCCTCCAGGGACGGGCAGTCGAACCGGTAGTCCGGGTTCTGGGCGAGGACGAAGAGCTCCCCGCCCGGCACCAGGCTGCGGTGGACGGCGCGGCACATCCGCTCCATGGCGGCGACGTCCTCGGCGTAGTTGAGGCACTGCACCGCCAGCGCGAGGTCGAACCGCCGGTCGAGCGGCCGCAGTTCGGCCACGTCGCCGACCTCGTAGCGCACGCCCAGCGGGTCGCGGCGCTCGATCGCCCGCGCGGCGGCGATCATCTCGGTGGAGATGTCGACGCCTAGGACGTCGATGGCGCCGCGCCGTCGGAACTCCCTGCTGTAGAAGCCGGTGCCGCAGGCCAGGTCGAGGACGGACCTGCCGCGCACGTCCCCGACCAGGCCGAGGAAGCTGGGCACCTCCCCGTAGCGCGTCAGCGGCAGGGCCTTGAAGCCCTCGAACGCCTCGCCGATCCCGTCGTACTGCTGCACGCCCATGTGCGGCCCCCTCGGTCCGTCGTCGGTCCCCTCGGCCCGGGCCGAGGTCGTGGGGGAAATCCTCCTCCGGGCCCCGCGCCGGCCGTACTAGCGGATGACACGAAGAAACCGCCCGCGGAGGGGCGGTTCTTGGGGGCCGGCCGGGCCCACCGCTCCGGAAGCCGGGCGGGCGCGGTGCGGCGCCCGCCCGGCGGCGGTCAGGCCCGGGTGGCCGTGCCCGACCAGGAGCGGTTGCCGAGCAGGGTCTTGACGTCCGAGGCGAGGCCGTTGTCCGGGTTCACCCGGAACCCGAGCTCGTAGAGGGTGTCCTTGTCCCAGTTGGTGGTGCGCAGCCGCACCGGGACGTCGCCGGGGTGGTTCTGGAGGGCGAGCTTGAGCTCGGCGACGACCTGGGGGTTGATCCGCGCGGCCGGGACGGTGATGTGCACGGGCGGCTTGGTGCCGAGCTCGGCGGAGGAGACGTCGAGGGTGGTGATCTCCTGCCCGAAGACGCTCAGCGAGCCGTCGCGCTCGTTGAGGCGGCCGCGGACCGAGACCACGTTGTCCTCGATCATCTGGTCGGCCATCAGGTTGTAGGTCGCGGGGAAGAACAGCACCTCGACCGAGCCGTCGCGGTCGGCGAGGGTGATGATCGCCCAGGCGTTGCCGGCCTTGTTGATCCGCCGGTCGACCCCGGTGATCAGTCCGGAGAGCCGGACCTCGCCCTCGGAGCGGCCGGAGCCCAGGAGCTCCGCGATCGAGGTGTCGCGGCTCTGGGAGAGGATGTGCTCGGCGCCGTCGAGCGGGTGGCTGGACACGTACAGGCCGAGCATCTCGCGTTCCAGGGCGAGGAGTTGGCGGCGGGGCCACTCGTTCTCGGTGAGCTGGAAGTCGAGCCCGATGCCGGGCCCGGCGTCGTCGCCGGTGTCGAGCGCGCCGAACAGGTCGTCCTGTCCGATGGCCTGCTGCTTCTTCAGCCCGGTGACGGCGTCGATCGCGTTCTCGTGCACGCTGCTGAGCGAGAGCCGGGTGTGGCCGAGCGAGTCGAAGGCGCCCGCCTTGACCAGCGAGTCGACGGTGCGCTTGTTGCACACCACCAGTTCGACCTTGTCCAGGAAGTCGGCGAAGGAGGTGTACTTGCCCTTCTCCTCGCGGGTGCGCACCAGGGACTCGATCACCGGCACGCCGACGTTGCGCACGGCCTTGAGGCCGAAGCGGACGTCGCTGCCGACGGCGGTGAAGTCGACCACCGACTCGTTGACGTCGGGGGAGAGGATCTTGATGCCCATCTGGCGGCACTCCGCCAGGTAGACCGCCATCTTGTCCTTGTCGTCGGCGACGGAGGTGAGCAGGGCGGCCATGTACTCGGCGGGGTAGTTCGCCTTGAGGTAGGCGGTCTGGTACGAGACCAGGCCGTACGCGGCGGAGTGCGACTTGTTGAACGCGTACCCGGCGAAGGGGACCAGGACGTCCCAGACGGCCTGGATGGCCTCGTCCGAGTAGCCGCGCTCCTTGCAGCCCGCGTGGAAGGGGACGAACTCCTTCTCCAGCACCTCCTTCTTCTTCTTGCCCATCGCGCGGCGCAGCAGGTCGGCCTGTCCGAGCGAGTAGCCGGCGAGCACCTGGGCGGCGCGCTGGACCTGCTCCTGGTAGACGATCAGGCCGTAGGTGGGGCCGAGGACGTCCTTGAGCGGCTCCTCCAGCTCGGGGTGGATCGGGACGATCTCCTGCTGGCCGTTCTTGCGCAGCGCGTAGTTGGTGTGCGAGTTCATGCCCATCGGCCCGGGCCGGTACAGCGCCGAGACGGCGGAGATGTCGGCGAACTCGGTGGGCTTCATCAGCTTGAGCAGGGCGCGCATGGGGCCGCCGTCGAGCTGGAAGACGCCCAGGGTGTCGCCGCGGGCCAGCAGCTGGTAGGTGGTCGGGTCGTCGATCGGGATCTTCTCGATGTCGACGTCGACGCCCCGGTTGGCCTTCACGATCTTGATGCAGTGGTCGATGATGCCCAGGTTCCGCAGACCCAGGAAGTCCATCTTGATCAGGCCCATGGCTTCGCACGACGGGTAGTCGAAGCCGGTGATGATCACCCCGTCCTTGTCCCGCATGTGCAGCGGGATGAGGTCGAGCAGCGGGGTGGAGGACAGGATGACGGCCGCGGCGTGCACGCCGGTGCCGCGGATCAGGCCCTCGATGCCCCGGCCGGTGTCGATGATCTTCTTGACGTCCGGCTCGTTCTGGTACAGCGCCCGGATCTCGGTGCCCTCGTTGTAGCGGGCGTGCTTCTCGTCGAAGAGGTCGGCCAGCGGCACGCCCTTGCCCATGACGTCCGGCGGCATGGCCTTGGTGATCCGGTCGCCCATCGAGAAGGGGTAGCCGAGGATGCGGTTGGCGTCCTTCACGGCGGCCTTGGCCTTGATGGTGCCGAAGGTGTTCACCTGGGCGGTGTAGGCGGCGCCGTACTTCTCGGTGACGTAGCGGACCATCTGGTCGCGCTGGCGGTCGTCGAAGTCGATGTCGACGTCCGGGGGGTTGATGCGCTCGGGGTTGAGGAAGCGCTCGAACAGCAGGTCGTGCTCCAGCGGGTCCAGCTGGGTGATGCCGGTCAGGTAGGCGACCATCGAGCCGGCCGCCGAACCGCGGCCGGGGCCGACCGGGATGCCGTTGTCCCGTCCGTACTGGCAGATGTCGGCGACGACGAGGAAGTAGGCGTCGAACCCCATCGGGGTGATGACGCCCATCTCCAGCTCGATCCGGTCCAGCACCTCCTGGCTCGGGTTGTCCCCGTAGCGGTGCTTGAGCCCGATCTCGATCTTCTTGCGCAGGTAGGAGGCCTGGGTCTCGCCCTCGGGCACGTCGAACTGCGGCATCCGGTCGACGTAGGTGAAGACCTCGTCGTACGACTCGATCCGCTCGGCGATCGCGAGGGTGTTGTCGCAGGCCTCCGGCAGCTCGCGGAAGAGCTCGCGCATCTCCTCGGCGGTCTTGACGTAGTAGCCGGTGCCCTGGAACTTGAAGCGGTTCGGGTCGTCCTTGTTCTTGCCCACGCCCACGCAGAGCAGGCTGTCGTGGGCGTCGGCCTGGTCGGCCGTGACGTAGTGGGAGTCGTTGGTGGCCAGCAGCGGGATGTTCAGCTGCCGGGCCAGCCGCAGCAGGTCCTCGCGGACGTCCCGCTCGATGTCCAGGCCGTGGTCCATCAGCTCCAGGAAGTAGTTCTCCTTGCCGAAGATGTCCTGGTAGGCGCCGGCCGCCTTGACCGCCTCCTCGTACTGGCCCAGGCGCAGCCGGGTCTGCACCTCGCCGGAGGGGCAGCCGGTGGTGGCGATGATGCCGGTGGCGTTCGCGGCGATCAGCTCGCGGTCCATGCGGGGCTTCATGTAGTAGCCCTCCATCGACGCGAGCGAGGAGAGCTTGAAGAGGTTCCGCAGGCCGGTGGCGTTCTGTGCCCACATCGTCATGTGGGTGTAGCGGCCGCCGCCGGAGACGTCCTTGCCGCCCTCGCCGTCGGCGCCGGTGGGGCGCTGGCCGCCGGGGGACCAGAACACCTGCTTCTTCAGGAAGCGCGAGCCCGGGGCGACGTACGCCTCGATGCCGATGATCGGCTTCACGCCGGTCTTCGCGGCCGCGTGGAAGAACTCGTAGGCGCCGAACATGTTGCCGTGGTCGCTCATCGCGATGGCGGGCATGCCCTGTCTCTCCGCCTCGGCGAACAGCTTGCCGTTCTTGGCCGCCCCGTCCAGCATCGAGTACTCGGTGTGGACGTGCAGGTGCGCGAAGCTGTCGGACACGGCGCTGGGCTCCTGGGGGGTTCTCGGACGGGGAAACCGGCCCACCCTAACCGGTCGGCGCCGACGACGTGCCGTGCCGGGCCCGACGAGCCGCGAGCGCGACGGGACCTTCCGGCTTCCGTGACGCGCGGCCGCCGCTGCGCCGGCCGCGCCCGCCGGGGGCCCGGACCAGGCTAGCCGCATCCCGGTCACCGCGCGGGCCCGGGGTGCGGGAGGCGGCCCGGCGGCCCGGATCCGCGGGGAGGGCGGCGCGAGCCCTTCCCGGGCCCGGGATTGCGTCCTATCGTCTGTCCTCGCCGTCGGCGCCGCGGCGCCCGGCCCGGCCCGAGCCACCTCACCTCAGCGGGGTTGACGATGAAGAGTCCTGCGGCGCGCCTGCCCGCCCTGGCCGTGGTCCTGCCGGTGCTCGCCGCCCTGGCGGCCGGCCCGGGCAGCGCGGCCCCCGGCGGGCCCACCGCGGCGCCCGGCGGCCGGACCGCGGCCCAGGCGGCCTCCTGGACCGGCCCGCTGAGCACCCGCGGCCGCTACGTGGTGGACGCCGCGGGCGAGCGCTTCAGGCTGCGGGCCGCGAACTGGTCCGGGGCGCAGGGCACCTGGCAGGGCAGCGGCAGCGCCGACGACCCGGCGGCCAACCAGGCCGGGCAGGTCTCCCACAACATCCCCCTGGGCCTGGACCGGGTGCCGCTGGCCCGGCTGCTGGCCGACTTCCACGGGCTGGGCCTCAACAGCGTCCGGCTGCCGTTCGCCGACGCGATGATCCACGACACCACTCCCGTGCCGGACTCCGCCGTCGCCGCCAACCCCCGGCTGCGCGGCCGGACCCCGCTCCAGGTGTTCGACGCCGTGGTGGCCGCGCTGACCGGCGACGGCTTCGCGGTGATCCTCAACAACCACACCACGAGCTACCGCTTCTGCTGCGGCCTGGACGGCAACGAGCGCTGGAACAGCGGCCAGTCCACCGCCCGCTGGGAGGAGGACTGGCTGTTCATGGTGAACCGCTACAAGGCCGACAAGCGGGTGGTCGGCGCCGACCTGCGCAACGAGGTCCGCCGCGACCTCTGGGACGACCCCAACTGGGGCCTCGGCGACGCCCACGACGCGTACGCGGCGTTCGAGGAGGCGGGCAACCGCATCCTGGAGGCCGACCCGGACCTGCTGGTCGTGATGGAGGGCATCAACTGGTACGGCGTCCCCGCCGCCGGGTTCAGCCACGGCCGCCCGCTGCTCACCCCGGTGCGCAACCTCTCGCCCACCCTGGTCGACTCCGGCAAGCTGGTCTACTCGGCGCACTTCTACGGCTACACCGGCCCGGCCAACACCGGGGCCGGCAGCGGCCCCGGGGCCACCGACGACCCGCGCTACCAGGACTTCACGCCCGAGCAGCTCGCCCGGGTGGTGGACGACCAGGCGCTGTTCGTCACCGGGGCCGGGCAGCACTTCACCGCGCCGGTGTGGATCAGCGAGTTCGGCGCGGCCGGCCGGGGCTCGACCGACGCGAAGGAGCAGGCCTGGCTGCACGCGTTCACCGACCTCCTGGTCCGCGGCGACACCGACTTCGCCTTCTGGCCGCTGGTCGGCTGGGCCGACGCCGCGGGCCGCCCGCTGGACACCTGGGCGCTGCTCTCCTACGGCCCCGACGGCACCCGCACCGGCCTCGCCGACCCCGGCGACTGGCGGGCCGCCGACTGGTGGAAGCTGGTCGGCGCACCGGGCGCGAGCGGCCCGGTGCCGACGGTCGACCACTGGAACCTGCTCGCCCTCGACCACGCCGACCAGGACCTCTCCCGGCGGATGCTGGCGCGGCCGGACTGGAGCCCCGGCAACCGCAAGGGCGACTGCCCGGACGGCCAGCGCCTGACCGCCCTCGCCCGCGGCGACAGCCGGGCGCTGTGCACGGACGCGGGCGAACCCGCGGCGGGCGGCGGCGACCGGACCGCCGTCACCGACGAGCGCTACGTGACCGGGGGCGACTGGGCGTCCGGCTACGACAAGCTCCAGTGCCCGGACGGAGCCTTCGCGGTCGGCTACAGCGTGCGCGGCAACGGCATGGCCGCCCTGCTGTGCGCCCCCGCGGCCGGCCCGCTGCCGCGCACCGGCCGCACCCTCTGGTTCGACCGCGGCGACAACCGGCCCGCCACCGGCGGCTCGGTGGCGAGCGACTGGGCACCGGGCCGCTACAAGGGCCAGTGCGCGGACGGCGAGTACCTGGCCGGGGTCGCGTCCACCTGGCAGCGCCTCCAGTACGGGGCCCCGGCCGCGCTGCTCTGCCGCCCGCTCGCCTGACCCGGCGGGCGCCGCCCGGCGACGGACAGGCGGTGGCGGAGGATCGGCGTCCCGCTCGCGCCCACTGCCCGTACGCCCCGCTCCCCTGCCGCCGGGCACGGGCAGGGCGGTCGGCCGGGCCGACGGGCCGCCGCGCCGTCGGCCGGGTTGCCGAAACGGCATGGAGCCTTGCGGCTGCGGCGCGGCGGGCCGCACTGTCGGGGCAACGCGCCGGCGACCGCCACGGACGGGCCGGCCACCCCCTGACGAGAGGCCCACCGATGCCCGCCGCCACCGACTCCGCCGCCTTCTGGGAGAACCACTACAGCCGCCTCGACGACCGGTGGGGCACCCGCCCCAACGCCGTCCTGGCCGAGCTCGTCAGCGGGCTCGCGCCGCGCCCCGGCACCGCCCTCGACCTGGGCTGCGGCCACGGCGGCGACGCGCTCTGGCTCGCCGGGCGCGGCTGGGACGTCACCGCCGTGGACGTCGCCCCGACCGCCCTGGAGCGGGTCGCCGAAGGGGCGCGGGCCGCCGGACTGGCCGCCCTGGTCCACCCCGCCCGGCACGACCTCGCCCGCACCTTCCCCGCCGGGGCCTTCGACCTGGTCAGCGCCTGCTACTTCCACACGCCCGTCGAGATCCCCCGCACGCAGGTGCTGCGCCGGGCCGCGGCGGCCGTCGCGCCGGGCGGGCTGCTGGTCGTGCTGGAGCACGCGTCCGTCGCCCCCTGGTCCTGGCAGGCCGGCCAGGAGGTGCGGTTCCCCGCGCCCGAGGAGGTGCTCGCCGCGCTGGAGCTCGACGGCGGCTGGCACACCGAGCGCTGCGACGCGCCGCAGCGCACCGCGGACGGGCCCGGCGGGCAGCGGGCGACCGTCACCGACACCGTCGTCGTGGTGCGCCGGACGGCCTGAGCCCCCGGCGAGGATCGTCGGACGCGCGCTGACCGAGGCCCGGCGCGTCCACCCCGGCGTACACCTCCAGTGGTACGGGCATGCGCCGCAGCAACTCGTCCGTCCAGGCGGCCGGATGGCTGGCCGAGGCGGCGCCGCCGGGCAGGGCCCGCGCCAGACGGACGCCCTCGACCAGGGCCTCGACGGCGGCCCGGGCGGAGTACCGGTCGGCGACCCACCGGCGGCCCGCCCGGCGGGCCTCCTCCTGCCCGGGCAGGTCGAGCAGTTCGAGGGCCCGGTCGGCCAGCCGGTCGGTCTCCAGCTCCGGGATCCGCCACGCGGAGGGCGAGTCGAACAGCTCCGCTCCGCCGCCCCCGGCGTAGCCGGTCACCAGGCAGCCGGCGGCCATCGCCTCCGCCGGCGGCAGCCCGAAGCCCTCGCCCTCGGGCGCCCCCAGCGCGATGAACACCGAGGTGTCCGACAGGACGCGGGCCACCTCCTCGTGCGGGAGCCCGCGGATGTCGCACAGCTCGACGCCCGCGGAACGCGGGTCGGCCCGCAGCAGGCGGTGCAGCAGCGTGCTCTCGACCGGGCGCTTGCGGGGCATCCACGCGATGCGCCGGGCCCGTCCGGCCGCGGCCGGCCGGAACACCTCGGTGTCGATGACGTTCGGCACCAGGTGCGGCTCGTACCCGGGCAGGGCGCGGCGGAGCATGGAGACGCCCGCCCTGGAGACCGTCCACAGCGCGGGCCGGGAGGACCAGCCCGGGTACGGCCCGGCGCCGGGGACGGTCAGGAAGGTGACGTAGTGCCCCTGCGCGTAGACGACCTTGCGGCCCCCGGGCGCCGGGTCGTGCTCCGGCAGCACACTGATCTCGGGCAGCACGAGCACGTCCTCGGGGCCGAGCTCCAGGGTCGTCCCGGACAGCGCCGGCACCTCGTCCCGGAACCACGCGTAGCGGAACCCGGGCGTCGGCGTCCAGCGGTACGCCTCGACGCCGGCCGCGCGCAGCAGCGACACCTGCTGGTTCAGCACGCGGATGCCGCCCACCGGGAACTGGAACTCGAACGACGCGTAGATCACTCGGCCTGTCATCGCACCCTCCCGGGGCACCGCGGTCGGCGGGGTCGTCCGCCTCCTACCCGGTGGGCCCCCGGGCAAGCCCGGGGGCCCGGTCCGCGCTACTTGGGCGGCACCCCCAACTGCCGTGCCAGGTCCGCCACCAGGGCGTCCAGCCAGCTCCGGACGGTGCCCGGGTCGAACAGGTCGGCGTCGTACTCGACCTGTCCGGCGTAGCCCTCGGAGTCCGGGGTGAGGGCGAACGCGCAGTCGGCGCGGGCGGAGTGGCCGGGGACGTCCTCGATCTCGGCGGTCAGGCCGGGCAGGTCGAGGCCGACGGCCGGGGTGCTCTGGACGGCGAGCACGACCTGCGGGTACGAGGCCGGCAGCGCCACGCCGCGCTCCCGCAGCGGTTCGACCAGCAGGCCGAACGGCATCAGGGAGTGGTCGAGGGCGGAGGCGATCGCCTCGGCGGCGCGGTCTACCAGCTCCCCGAAGCCGCCCTCGGCCCGGGTGGGCACCAGGATCGGCATGCTGCTGGTGAGCAGGCCGACCACCCGTTCGTCGGCCGGCCGGCGGCGGTTGGCGTTGGAGAGCAGGACCAGCGTCCGCGGCGCGCCGCCGAGCGTGCCGAGCAGCCGGGCCAGCGCGGCCACCAGGACGGCCGAGGCGGTGGTGGAGTGCGCGGCGGCGTAGCGCCCGACCTCCCGGGCCACGGCCGCCGGGATCCGGAACGCCGCCGTCTCGCCGCGCCCGGAGCGCCGTTCGGGGCGCGGCCGGTCGGTGGGCAGGTCGACCGAGAGCGGGGCGCCGGAGAGGACCCCGGCCCAGTGGTCGACCGCCGCCGCGACGGAGGCCCGGTTGACCACCGTCCGCTCCCAGCAGGCGTGGTCGGTCATCCGGCCGGCCTCCTCGGGCAGCGGCCCGCCGCGGTAGAGCGCGCCCAGGTCGGCCAGCAGGGTGGCCAGCGACCAGCCGTCGACGGCGATGTGGTGGATGGTCAGCAGCAGCACCCACTCCCGCTCCGCCGGGCGCAGCAGCCGGGCCCGCAGCAGCGGGGGCGCCGCCAGGTCGAACGGGCGGCCGACCTCGGCGTCCAGGGCCGCGGCGAGGGCCGCGTCCCGTGCGGCGGGCGCGAGCCCGCGCAGGTCGTCGACCGGGACGCTCGACGGGGTGTTCGGCACCACCTGCTGGAGCCCCCCGAGTTCGGTCTCCACGAACCGGGTGCGCAGGCTCTCGTGCCGCTCGGTCAGCGCCGTCAGCGCACCGGCCAGCCGCTCGGGATCCAGCGGCCCGCGCAGGGTGATCCGCTGGAGGATGTTCCACACCGCGGGATCGGCCGACGCGCCGTGGGCGGTGCGCAGCCGCCACTGGGTCACCCCGGCGGGGGCGGCGGACAGCGCCGCCCCGTCGCCGGTCAGCACCGCCAGCAGCCGCGCGCGGTGGGCCCGGACGAGCCCGGTGACCTCCTCGTCCACCGCCCCCGCGGGCGCCAGGTAGCCCAGGCGCTCGCCGGTGGTGCGCAGCACGATCTCGCGTTCGTCGAGCAGCTTCAGCAGCCGGGCCCAGCCCTCGTCGGCGGTGCTCACAGCGTGCCCTCCTCGAAGGCCGGCGCCGGGTGCTGCCCGGCGGCGGGCCGGTGGGCGGCCATCGCGCGGATGGTCGGACGGCGGAAGAAGTCCAGCACGCCGATCCGCAGCCCGGTGGCCTCGTGGACGCGGTTCAGCAGCCGGGTGGCGGCCAGCGAGTGCCCGCCCAGGTCGAAGAAGGAGGTCTCCACCCCGGCGGGGCGGCCGAGCTCCTCCTCCCAGAGCCGCTGCACGGTGCGCTCCAGCTCGGTGGCCGGCCCGGCCTGCGCCCGGTCGGCGCCGAGCGGGCGCGGCTGCGGCAGGGCGGCGGTGTCCAGCTTGCCGTGGGCGGTGAACGGCAGGGCGTCGACGGTGGCCCAGAGCCCGGGCACCATGTAGTCGGGCAGCAGGTCGGCCAGCCGGTCGACGATCCCGGGCAGGTCGGCCGGCGCGCACCCGACGTACCCGGCGAGCACGGTGCCGGCCGCGGTGCGCCGCGCCGTCACGGCGGCGGCGTGCACGCCGGGCAGGCCGCGCAGCACGGTCTCGATCTCACCCGGCTCGACCCGGTAGCCGCGCACCTTGACCTGGCGGTCGGCCCGGCCGAGGTACTCCAGCAGGCCGTCCGGCCGCCAGCGGCCGAGGTCGCCGGTGCGGTAGGCGCGGCCGTCGGGGGTGTCGGTGAAGCGGGCGGCGCTCTCCTGCTCGCGGCCGACGTACCCGAGGCCGACCTGGACGCCGACGGCGTGGATCTCGCCGACCGCGCCGGGCGGCACCCGGCGGCCCGCGGCGTCCCGCAGCACGATCCGGCTGCCCGGGGTGGGGCGGCCGATCGGCGCGTGCTCGGTGCCCTCCGGGTCGACCACGCAGGCCGTCAGGCCGTGGGTCTCGGTCGGGCCGTAGTGGTTGACCAGCCGGCAGCCGGGGTTGCGGCGCAGGAAGGCCCGCAGCGCGGGGGTCAGCAGGACCTGCTCGCCGCCGGAGACCAGCTCGCGCAGGTGCGGTACCGGCTCCTCGCCGAGGGCGTCGGCGAGCGCGGCCAGCGGGGTGTACGGCAGGTGGATCCGCTCGGCGCGGGTGTCCCGGACGACGGCGGCCAGCGCCCGCACGTCGTAGCGGGTCTCCTCCTCGATCAGCAGCAGGGTGCCGCCGCCGGCCAGCGTGGTGAGGATCTCCTGGACGCTGACGTCGAACCCGCACGAGGCGTACTGGAGGGTGCGGGCCGCCGGGTGGTCGGCGACGTTCCAGGCCACGAAGTGGGCCAGGGCCAGGGAGTGCATCAGCACGCCCTTGGGGCGGCCGGTGGAGCCGGAGGTGTAGAGCAGGTACGCGGGGGCGTCAGCCGCGGGCACGGGCAGCGGGGGCAGCCCGCCGGGGGCGTCCCCGGTCGGGGCGGTGCCGGCGCCGGTGCCGGTGAGCACCGTGGGCACGGTGAGGCCCAGGTCCTTCGCGGCCTCGTCCGAGGTGGTGAGCAGGACGGCCGGCGCGCTGTCCTCGACGATCAGCCGGCAGCGCTCGGGGCCCTGCAGCACGTCGACCGGGAGGTACACGGCGCCCAGCCGCAGGACCGCCAGCAGGGCGGCCACCAGGTCCACCGAGCGGGGGAGCAGCACGCCCACCCGGTCGCCCTCGCGGACACCGGCCGCCAGCAGCCGGGCGGCCAGCTCCTCGGCGCGGGCCAGCAGCGTGCGGTAGTCCGTCCCGGTGCCGTCGGCGGCGACCACCGCGGTCTGCCCGGGCCGGGCGGCGGCGGTCGCGGCGACGGTGGCCAGCGGGTGCTCGACCTCCCGGGCCGCCGGGGGGCCGCACTCCAGGGCGGTGTCGGCCTCGGTGGCGGGGACGGCGGTCAGCTCGGCCAGCGGGCGTTCCGGGTCGGCGACCGCGGCCGTGAGCAGCCGCTCGAAGGTGTCGAGCAGGCGGTCGACGGTGGCCCGGTCGAAGAGGGCCTCGGCGTACTCCACGTGGCAGCGGATGCCCTCGGGCAGGCTGGTCAGGAAGAGCGTGAGGTCGAAGGCGGCGCGGTCGGCGACGTGGTCCAGCGGGCGGGCCGTGACCCCGGGCAGGTCCAGCTCGAAGACCATGTGGTTCTCGAACTCGACCATCACCTGGAACAGCGGGTTGCGGCTGGTGTCGCGCTCCGGGTTCAGCTCCTGGACCAGCACCTCGAAGGGCAGCTCCTGGTGCTCGTAGGCGTCCAGCGCGGTGGCGCGGACCCGGCCCAGCGCCTCGGCGAAGGCCGGCTCGCCGGAGAGGTCCAGGCGCAGCGCCAGCGTGTTGACGAAGAACCCGACCAGGTCCTCGGTGCCCTCGGCCCGGTTGGCCACCGGGGTGCCCAGCACGATGTCGTCCTGGCCGGCGTACCGCTGGAGGACGGCGGCGAAGCCGGTCAGCAGCACCATGAACAGGGTGGAGCGCTTCGAGCGCGCCAACTTCCGCAGTTCGTCGGAGAGTTCGGCGGGCAGACGGCGGACGAAGGAGCGGCCGCGGCCGTCCGGCACCGCCGGGCGCGGCCGGTCGGTGGGCAGGGCCAGCACCGGCAGGTCCCCGCCGCCGAACACCTTGCGCCAGTGGGCCAGGCTCTCCTCGTACGCGCCGGCGGCGACCCTGGCCCGCTCCCGGGCGGCCTCGGCGGCCTGGCCGGTGGTCGGTACCGGCAGGCGGGCGGCGCGGCCCTCCCGGGCGGCCCGGTACAGCTCGCCCAGCTCGCGGGTGACCACCACGGTGGACAGGGTGTCGATCACGATGTGGTGCATCGACAGGACCAGCACGTTGCGCTCGGGCCCCTGCTCCAGCAGCAGGGCCCGGAACAGCGGGCCCTCGGCCAGGTCGAAGCGGTGCGCGCCCTCGGCGGCGACCAGCCCGGCCACCGCGTCCGCTCCGCTGCCGTCGGCCGTGACCCGTTGGAGCACCGGGCCGGCGGGCGGCGCCTGCACCTGCTGGAACGGCTCGCCGTCCTGCTCCCGGAAGACGGTGCGCAGGGCGGCGTGGCGCTCGACCAGGCCGCGCAGCGCGGTGTCCAGCGCCGCCGCGTCGAGCGGGCCGTCCAAGGCGATCGCCTTCACCTCGTTGTACTGCCCGCCGTCGGGCAGCATCCGGTGCAGGAACCACATCCGCTGCTGGGCGTAGGACAGCGGGGCACCGCGCAGGGTCTCCCGGCGCAGGGCGTCCAGCTGCGGCAGCCCGGCCGCCACCAGCTCGGGGGAGAGCCCGAAGTCCACGAAGGCGGCGATCTCGTCCGCGCCGGCCGCCCGCAGCTCCGACAGCACCCCCCGGACGCTCTCCGGAGTGCCGATCAGCGCGCGGGAGGCGCAGTACCGCTCGTAGGCGCGCTCCAGCACGTACTCGATGTCCTCCTCGCGGGAGTTCTCGAAGTCGAGGGTCAGGCCCAGGCTGTTGGCCATCTGGCCGAACAGCGAGAGCGAGGAGCGCAGGTAGTGGCAGAACGGGCGGTAGGCCTGCCCGCGGGCGGTGGCGAGGTCGGTGCCCAGGTAGGTGTGGACCAGCACGACCACCCGGCCGGCCTCCGGGTCGAGGCCGTGCTCGGCCCGGGTGCGCCGGTAGACCGCGATGTTCTCGGCGAGCTGGGCGACGTCCTGGGTCATCAGGTTGGTGATCACGCCGAGGTCGTGCCGGGCCGCCTCGCGGAAGCTGTCCGGGTTGCCGACGATCGCGGTGAACATCGGCGGCAGGGCCTGGAGCGGGCGCGGGTGCAGCGTCACCTCGATCGGCTCGCCGTTGCCGTTGCGCCCCCGGTACGGCTCGCCGCGCCACAGCGCCCGGACGGTGTCGACCTGCCGGTGCATCAGCTCCTTGTGGCTGCCGTAGTGCTCGGGGAAGAACAGGAAGTCGTTGGGGTGCCACCCGCTGGCGCAGCCCAGGCCGACCCGGCCGCCGGACAGGTTGTCGACCACCGACCACTCCTCGGCCACCCGCACCGGGTGGTGCAGCGGCAGCACGGCGCAGCCCGCGTTGAGCCGGATCCGGCTGGTCTCCCGGGCGAGGGCGGCGGCCAGCACCGAGGGGTTGGGGAAGATCCCGCCGAAGGAGTGGAAGTGCCGCTCCGGCAGCCAGACGGCGTGGAAGTCGTGCCGGTCGGCGAAGCGGGCGCTCTCCAGGACGATCCGGTACTTCTCGTCCTCCGGGGAGTCCAGCGGGTAGTCGCCGAAGAAGTAGAGGCTGAAGTCCACCGGCCGCTGCGGGTCGCTCACCGGCCGGTAGGGGAGCGGGTCGGCCTGGGCGGTGCGCACGGCCTCGGCGGGCACCGGGAGTGCGGCGGCCGGCCGCGGGGCGGGCAGCCGGACGCCGGGCGAGGCCGGGAAGAAGCCGCCGCGCCGCAGGTCGCGCAGCGAGTCGCGGACGGCGTCGATCACGAACTCCACGTCCGCGTCGGTGTGGGCGGTGGAGAGGAAGAAGTTGCGCCACTCCCACACGTAGACCCCGCGGGTCAGCAGGTGCGGGAAGAGCAGCTCCATGTCGGCCCGGGGCTCGAAGCGGAAGAGCGAGCCGAAGTGGGCCAGCCGGAGCGGGAACTCCTCCTCCTCGAAGAAGCCGTTCAGGGTGGCCGCCAGCTCGTCGGTGCGGGCGTTCAACCGCTCCTGGAGGCCGGGGCCGGCCGCCTTGAGGTGGCGCAGCACCGCGCCCGCGGCGGTCATCGCCAGGGGGTGCTGGATGTAGGTGCCGCCGAAGAAGGTGGTGTCCTTGGGCGGGTAGCTGTCGTCGCCGTAGTCCCAGTGCCCGCCGTCGATGCCGTCCATGATGTCGGCCCGCCCGGCGATCGCGCCGATCGGGTAGCCGCCGCCCAGCACCTTGCCGTAGGTGGAGACGTCCGGGGTGACGCCCCAGAAGCCCTGGGCGCCGCGCAGGTGGGGCCGGAAGCCGGTGAGCATCTGGTCGAAGACCAGCACGATGCCGAGCCGGGCGGTCAGCTCGCGCAGCGAGCGGACGAAGTCGGCGGGCTGACGGCCCGGGTGGCGGCTCTGCACCGGCTCGACCAGGACGGCGGCGATCCGGTCGCCGTGCTCCTCGATGGTCCTGAGGCTCTCCGGGTCCCCGTAGCGCAGCACCAGCAGGTCCGCGACGGCGCTGCCGGGGATGCCGATGGACACCGGGACGGTCTCGCGGTCGGCGCCGTGGCCCAGGGTGCGGCCCAGGGTGTGGTCGAAGTGGCCGTGGTAGGAGCCCTCGAACATGACGATCCTGTCCCGGCCGGTGTGCGCGCGGGCCAGCCGGATGGCCCCGGCGTTCGCCTCGGTGCCGGAGTTGGCGAAGGCGACCCGCTCGGTGCCGGTCAGCTCGGCCAGCAGCTCGGCGGCCTCGCCGGTCTCCGGGCCGCGCGGGCCCAGCCGGAGGCCGGAGGACAGGTGCTCGCGGACGGCCTCGGCGACGAACTCCGGGTCGTGGCCGAACAGGAGGACGCCGAAGCCCATGGTGATGTCGACGTACGGGTTGCCGTCCACGTCCTCCAGCCGGGAGCCCCGGGCGCGGCGGGCGGCGAGCGGGTAGAGCATCTCCTTGGTGCCGGAGCGGAAGCCGACCACGGCGCGGCTGTCCGCCAGCGTGCGGCGGTGGCGGCGGGTGATCGCCTTGGAGGCGGTGGTGCGGGCGGTGAAGCGGGCCACCAGCTCGTCCACGTGGGCGCGCTGCCGGTCGGTCAGGCCGCCGGAGGCCATCCCGGACTCGCGCGCGACCGTCACCCGGGGGCCGTGCACCTGCGGGGCGGCGGCCGGGGCCTCGGCGGCGGGGGCGGGTACGGCGGCGGGGGCGGGTACGGCGGTGGGAGCCGGGGCCTGGGCGGCGGCCGGAGCGGCGGCGGGAACGGCGGTCGGCGGCAGGGCGGTGGGAGCGGGCACCGGGGGGAGCACGGGCGCGCCGCCGGCGGCCAGCAGGCCGAGCTGGTCGCGCATCAGGTCGGAGAACTGGCCGAGCAGGGCGAGCTGGCGCTCGATCAGGCCGGTGCCGTCGGTGGCCGGGGGCAGCGCGGCGGGGGCCTGCGGCGCGGCGGCAGGTGCGGTGGGCGCGGCGGGCGCGGGCTGCGGCGCCGGGGCCGGGGCCGGGGAGGCCTGGACGGCCGGCACCGGCACGGGCACGGCTGCGGGCACCGGGGCCGCCACGGGCTCCTGGGCGGCCACGGGCTCCGGTTCGGGCTCGGGCAGCAGCGTGGCCAGCACGGCCGGCTCCAGCCGGGAGGCGATCAGCCCGGCCAGCCGGGCCGGGGTGTCGGCCGTCTCGAACAGCTCGCGCATCGACACCCGGACCCGGAACGCGCGCTCCAGGTCACGGATCATGTTGATCATCGACAGCGAGTCGGCGCCCAGGTCGAAGAAGGGCTCATCGGCGCCGACCGCGGCCTCCTGGTAGCCGAGCTGGCGGGCCGTCTGCTCGACGACCTGCCGCAGCACCGCCCGCTCGGCGAGCTCCTCGGGGCTCGGCGTCGGTGCGGCGTGCGGTGCGGGGCGGGGCTCGGCGGCCGGCTCGGCGGCCGGCGCGCTCTGCTGGGGTGGGTCCTGGCGCATGGCGGGGTCCTCGGTGGTCGGCCGGGCAGGGGCGGTGAACCAGTGGCGGCGGCGTTGGAAGACGGTGGTGGGCAGCGGCACGCGGCGGGCCGGTCCGTCCGGCCAGGTGCGGGCGGCGGCGAAGCCGGCCCAGTCGAGCGGGACGCCCCGGGTCCACAGCGCGGCCGCCGCGGCGGTGAACCGCTGCTCCGGGGAGGCGCCGCGGCGGCCGCCCGCCACGAAGTGGTGCCGGGGCAGCTCCCGGCGGCCCAGGCCGGTCAGCGTCGGGTGCGGCCCGACCTCCAGGAACAGCTGGTGGCCCTGTTCGTCCAGCACGGCGAGCACCCGGTCGAACCGGGCGGTCTCCCGGGTCTGGCGGACGAAGTACCCGGGGGCCGGGACGGTCCCGGGGGCCAGCACCTCGCCGCCGAGGTTGCTGACCAGCGGGACGGTCAGCGGCCGCAGGCGCAGCCGGGCCAGCTGGTCGCGCAAGGGGGCGAGCATTGGGTCGAGCAGGCGGGAGTGGAACGCCCGGTCGCCGGCCAGCCGCTCGGTGGCCACCCCGTCGGCGGCCAGCACGGCCTCGGCCGCGGCGATCTCGCGCGGCGGGCCGGCCAGCACGCACTGGCCGCCGCCGTTGACCACGGCCAGCTCCACCCCGGGCAGCCGGTCGCCGAACCCGGCGAGCCGGTCCGCACCGGCCCGGACCACCGTCATGGCGCCCGGCTCGGTGAGCCGGTGCATCAGCCGGCCGCGCAGTGCGGTCAGGAACATCCCGTCGGCCAGGTCGAGCGCACCGGCCGCGTGGAAGGCCGCGTACTCCCCGGCGCTGTGCCCGGCGACGGCGGCGGGACGCACTCCGAGCTCCTGCCAGAGCCGCAGGTAGGCGGCCTGGAGGGCGAACAGCGCGGGCTGCGCCGCCTCGGTGGTCCAGGTGTCCTCGGCGCCCGGCGGCACGGCGTCGAGCAGCAGCGGCAGCAGCGGCTCGCCCCAGTTCCCGCGGTGCAGCCGGTCGCACTCGTCCAGCACGGCACGGAAGGGCGGGAAGGCGTCGTACAGCTCGGCCGCCATGCCCCGGTACTGGGAGCCCTGGCCGGTGAAGAGCAGCACCGGGCGGACCTCCGCGCGCCCGGTCTCGTGGTGGAAGGCTCCGGCGGTGGCCCGGCCCGCCAGGAAGGCGTCCAGGCCCTTGCGCAGGGCGGCCGGGTCGGGGCCGGTGACGGCCAGCCGGTGGCGCAGCGCGCGGCGGCCGGCGCCGAGGGTGAGCGGCAGGTCGCCGGGGGCGGGGGCGGGCTCGGCGTCCAGCCGGTCGCGGAGCAGGGCGGCCAGCTCGGTCAGCCCCCGGGCGGTGCGGGCGGACAGCGGCAGGACGGTCGGGGCGGGCCGTGGGGCGGGCGCGGCCGCGGCGGGCGGGGCCTGTTCCAGCACCAGGTGGGCGTTGGTGCCGCCGACGCCCAGCGCGCTGACCCCGGCCCGGCGCGGGGCGGGGCCGGCCGGCCAGTCGCGGCGTTCGGCGGCGAGCAGGAACGGGCTGCCCGCCAGTTCCAGCGCGGGGTTGGGGCTGGTGAAGTTCACCAGCGGGGGGATGGTGCCGTGCCGCAGCACCAGCAGCGCCTTGATCAGGCCGGCCATCCCGGCGCAGGTGTCCAGGTGGCCGATGTTGGGCTTCACGGAGCCGAGCGAGCAGAACCCGGCGGCGTCGGTCCGGGCGCGGAACGCCTGGGTCAGCGCCCGGACCTCGATCGGGTCGCCGAGCGGCGTGCCGGTGCCGTGGGCCTCGATGTAGCCGACGGACTCGGCGGGCACGCCCGCCAGGTCCAGGGCGCGGCCGACCACCGCCGCCTGCCCGTCCACGCTGGGCGCGGTGTAGCCGACCTTCCGTCCGCCGTCGTTGTTGACGGCCGAGCCGAGGATCACCCCGTGCACGGTGTCGCCGTCGGCCAGCGCCCGGTCGAGGCGCTTGAGCAGCACGGCCGCGACGCCGTTGCCGCCGACGGTGCCGCCCGCCGCGGCGTCGAAGGCCCGGCAGGCGCCGTCGGGGGAGAGGATCGAGCCCTCCTCGTAGCGGTAGCCGGCGGCCTGCGGGACGTGCAGCGCGGCGGCTCCGGCCAGGGCCAGCTCGCAGTCGCCGGCCAGCAGCGCCTGCACGGCCAGGTGCACCGCCACCAGCGAGGTGGAGCAGGCGGTCTGCACGCCGACCGCCGGGCCGGTCAGGCCGAGCCGGTAGGCGACCCGGGTGGCGGCGAAGTCCGCCTGGTTGCCGATCGCGGTCTGCAGCGCGGCGACCGGCTCGGCCGGGTCGGCGGTGGTGGCCAGGGCGTGCTGGTAGTAGGTGCGCAGCGCGTACAGGGTCATCCCGGTGCCCGCGAAGACGCCGACCCGGCGATCCGGGTCCGGGGCGTCGTAGCCGCCGTCCTCCAGGGCCCGGCGGCAGGTCTCCAGCAGCAGGCGCTGCTGCGGGTCCATCAGGGCCGCCTCGGCGGCGCTGATGCCGAAGGCCTCGGCGTCGAACTCGTCGATGCCGGTGAGCGCCCCGGTGACCGGGACGAAGTCGGGGTGGCGGTACTCCTCGGGGCGCAGGCCGGCCGCCGCCAGCTCCTCCTCGGTGAACCGGGTGGTGCTCCGCACGCCCTCGACGATGTTCCGCCAGTACTGCTCGGGGGTGTCGGCGCCCGGCAGGCGCAGCGCCAGGCCGACGACGGCCACCCGGCGGTCGTCGCCCGGGCCGGCGGCGGGAGCGGCGGGTGCGGCGGCGGGTGCGGGCGGTTCGGCGGCCAGGTGCGCGATCAGGGCGTCCACGGTGGGGTGGCGGAACAGTTCGGTCGGCGCCGGGGGTACCGGCAGCGCGGCGCTGAGCGCGCCGTGCACCCGAATCAACTGCAGGGAGCCGATGCCGAGTTCGGCGAGCGGGCGGCCCGGGTCCAGCGGGGTGTCGAGGACGGACTCGAAGGCGTCCAGGACGAGCCGGCGCAGCCCGGCCGGCGCGGTGTGCCCGGCCGGCGCGGTCGTCGCGGACGGGCCCTCGGGTGCCGCGGTGCCCGCGGTGGCGGCCGGCGCCGCGGCGGCCACCGGGCGGGGCGCGGTGGCGAGCAGCCGGCGCCGGGCGGCGGGGGAGCTCGGGTCCGGGCCGGCGTACCGGTGGCCGGGGGCGCCGGCCAGCAGCAGCGCGGCCAGCCGGCGGCCGTGCGCGGCGCTCAGCACGGCGATGCCCCGTCCGGCGGCGGCCTGCTCGTTCTCCGTGTCCCGGTTCATGCCGATCCCGCTCCACAGGCCCCAGGAGACCGTCCAGGCCGGGGTGCCGCTCTCCCGGCGCAGCCGTTCGACGGCGCTCTCCAGGTAGCGGTTGGCGGCGGCGTACCCGGTGGAGCCGACCGCCTCCTGGAGGCCGATCATCGAGGAGAAGGCGACGAACTGGGCGCCGGGCCGCCGGCGGACCAGCTCGACGAGGTGGTCGGTGCCCTCGGTCTTGGCCCGCAGGGCCTCGCGCCAGTCCTCGGTGCCGGTGTCGGCGAGGAGCGCGAGGCGGTAGCCGCCGGCCAGGTGGAGCACCCCGTCCAGCGGGGCCCGCCAGTTCCGTTCGGCCTCGGCCAGCACCTCGGCCAGCTGCCGGCGGTCCGTCACGTCGGCCTGGCGGTAGGCGACCTGCCCGCCCTGGGCGGCCAGTCGGCGCAGCGCGGCCCGGCGCTCGGCGGCCTCGGCGGTCGGGGCGTCCAGGTCGCTCCGGCCGACGATCAGCAGCCGGGAGCCGTACTCGCGCAGCAGCCCGGGCAGCAGCTCGGCGGCGATCCCGCCGAGGCCGCCGGTGACGAGGAAGCGGGCGCCGGGGGTGAGGAGCGAGCAGCCCGGGTGCTCCGGGTCGGGTGCCTCGGCGGCGGCTTCCAGCCGGGGCACCCAGGGGCGGCCCGCGCGCCAGGCGGCCTCGGGCTCCGGCCTGGGCTCGGCGAGCAGGGCGAGCAGGGCGGCGGCCTGCTCCGCGGCGGGTGCGTCGCCCGGCAGGTCGAGGTGGCGGGCGGTGGGCACCAGCTGCTCGGCCCGGGCCCCGGCGGTCAGCGCCGCGGTCAACGCTCCCCGCGGGCTGGGGAGTTCGCCGGGGAGGACGGCGTGCAGCCCGGTGCTGACGGAGACCAGCTCGCGGGCCGGGGCCCGGGCCGGGAGCGCGCGCAGCAGGGCGAGCAGGGCCTCGTCCGGGGCGACGGCGGCGGCACCGGGGGAGGCGCTCCACAGGTAGACCAGCCGGTCGTACGGCCGGTCGCCGAGGGCGCGCAGCCACTCCTCGGGGTCGGCGGTCGGCGGGCGGTCCAGCACCCGGGCGGCCGGCAGGGCGGCGGCCAGGGCCTCGGTCAGGGTGCCGGGGCCGGAGGGGCCGACCAGGAGGATCGTTTCGTCAGCCAGCGGGACGGCCTCGGCCGGCGGCACCGGCCGGGCCTCCCAGCCGAGCCGGCGCACGCAGTCCGGCAGGGTCCGGGCGTTGGCCTCGGCCAGGTCCAGGGCCACGATGTGGTCGTCGAGCCCGCCGTCCAGCAGCCGGGCGCGCAGCGCGGTGCGCTGGATCTTGCCGCTGGTGGTGCGCGGGAACTCGGCCGCCGGGACGGGGAGCACCAGGGCGGGTACGGGCTGGCGGCGGGCCGCCAGCAGCCGCCGCACCCCGGCGACGACGGGCGGTGCGGGGGCGTGCGGGTCGCTCGGGACGTAGGCGATCACCAGCTGCTCGGTGCCGGTGCGCTGGTCCGGCACCCCGAAGGCCGCGACGTGCCCGGAGCGCACCCCCGGCAGCGAGGCCACCACGTCCTCCAGCTCGTGGCAGAAGTGGTGCACGCCGTTGACGATGATGATCTCCTTGCGGCGGCCGGTGAGCACCACCTCGCCGTCGGCCAGGAAGGCGAGGTCCCCGGTGTCGAACCAGCCGTCGCCGACGAAGGCCTCCGCGTCGGCGGCCGGGTTGTTCAGGTAGCCCGGCGTCACCCGGCCGGAGTGGACCTGGAGCCGGCCCACCCGGAGCTCGGGCAGCGCGCGGCCGGCGTCGTCGGCCACCCGGATCCGGGCGCCGGGCGCGGGCCGGCCCATGCTGAGGAAGGCAGTGCCGCGCTCCGCCGAGTCCGGGGCGGCGGGCTCCAGCCGGCCGGTCAGCGAGTCGGTGCGCACCAGCCGGCGGGCGCCGTCCTCGTGGTAGCGCTTGTAGGTGATCGCCGTACAGGTCTCGGCCATGCCCCAGGCCAGCAGCACGTGCGCGGGGCGGAGGCCGAACGGCGCGGTGGCGGCCAGGAACTCGTCGATCACCGCCTCGGTGCACTGCTCCCCGGCGTTGATCAGCGACCTGACCGAGGAGAGGTCCCACCGGCGCTCGGGCCCGGCGGCCCGCACGGCCTCGGCGACCAGCCGGTAGCCGAAGTTGGGCGACCAGGAGTGCGCGGCCCGGTGGCGCTCCAGCGCGTCCAGCCAGACCAGCGGGTCGGCGAGCACGAGCTCGGTGGGGATCTGCACCTGGTCGGTGGCGAGCACCACGTCGCGCAGGTGGAACATCAGCAGCCCGGCGACGTGGTCCAGCGGCAGCCAGTTGACGGTGGTGTCGCCCGGCTCGGTGCCCGCGGCGACGGCGCCCGCCACGTACTCCAGGATGCCGCGGTGGGTGATCTGCACCGCCTTGGAGCGGCCGGTGCTGCCGGAGGAGAGCTGGAGGATCGCGACGTCGCCGGGGTCGGGGGCGTGTTCGGGGGCGTGCCGGGGGGCGGCCTCGGCGGGGGCCGGGCGGTCGACCGCGATCACCCGCAGCCCCGGGGCCGGGTAGAGCTCGCCGAGCCGCTCCAGGCCCGCCACCGCGGGCCCGCAGGCCAGCACCGGCGGCTCCTCCAGGGTCTGCCAGGCGTGCCAGAGCTTCTCCAGGACGGGGTTGCGCTCGTGGTAGTCCGGCGGGCGGGCGACCGTCACCGGCCGCATCCCGCCCAGCAGGCAGCCCCACAGGGCGGGGAAGTAGAAGTCCGGCTCCGGGAGCTGGAGGATCACCCGGTCCCCGGCCCGCAGCCCGGCGGCGGCCAGGGTGGCCAGGACCTCGCGGGAGCGGGCGAGGAGCTGACGGTACGTCAGCAGCGTCGTCCCGCCGTCCGCCCGGACCAGGTGCAGCCCGCGGTCGGGGTGCCGGGCGGCGGCGCGCAGCAGGGCCTCGGGCAGCGTCCGGGGCGCGTCCGGTGCGGGGGCGGGCAGCGGGGCGCCGAGGGCCTGCGTCCCGGGGCCGGGTGCGGGCTCGGCGGGGGCGGGGCCGCTCGGGGGCCCGGCGGGGGCGGAGCCGGCCGGGGCCGGGGCCCTTCCGAACGGCCGCCAGTGGTCGGTGAGTTCGCGCAGGTGGCGCAGGGCGGGGCCGGGCGCGGCGGGCGGCCGGCTGCGCGCCGCGGCCAGGGCGGCGGCGTCGGGTTCGCCCTCGGGGGTGCGGACGATGCCGTCCAGGACGTGGACCTCGGCGCTCGGGTCGGCGTCCAGCAGCGCCGCGGCGGCCCGGCGGCGCAGGGCCTCGGGATCGCCGTCGACGGCGGGCACCAGGTAGGCCAGCAGGCCGGGGCGGCCGTGCTCGCGCTCGACGGGCAGCAGCGCGCAGTCGGCGATCTCGGGACGGAGCAGCAGCCGGGCTTCCAAGGTGCGCAGCCGGCCGTGGTCGGGACCGGTGGGGCTCATGGGTTCGGCACCTTTCGGATCGGTGCCGGGGCGCGGGTGTGGGCCGCCCCGGGGCAGGGAGGGGAGCGGAGGGGGTGGCGCGGACGGCGCGGGGGCGCCGCGGTACGGACGTACGGGCGTGCAAGGTGTGCGGGCGGGCGGGTGTACGGCGTGCGGAGGCGCGAGGAGCAGCGGGTGGGAGTACGGCGGAGTGCGGAGGGGACGGGCGCAGCGGTGCGCCGGGGCTCAGCGGCGGCGGGCCCGGGCGACCATCACCAGGAACCCGAGCGCCAGCACGATCGGCACGGCGTGCGAGACGCCGACGACGGTCAGCGGGCTGAGCACCGCCAGCAGGGAGCCGCTCAGGAGCATCCCGGTGCCCATGCCGACGTTCTCGGCGGAGGCGAGGATTCCGAAGGCCTCGCCGCGCCGCTCGTCGGCGAGGGCCTGGATCCGGGTGGTGTAGGAGATCTCGGTGAAGCCGTCGCCGAGGCCGGCGCCGATCGCCGCCAGCAGGAAGAGCGGGGTCGGCAGGCCGGTGAAGACGAGGATGAAGCAGGCGGACATCAGGCAGGTGCCCAGCGCGAAGCCGCGCTCGCCGGGCTCGATGCCGCGCCGCAGCATGAACCGGGAGACCAGCTGCTGGGCACCGAGGTTGCCGATCGCCCAGGTGGCCCAGAAGGTGCCGAGCAGGGCGGCCGGGTTGGCGGGGGAGGACTGGTCGGCGAAGACCGGCAGGCTGATGTTGTGGGCGGCCGAGCCGAAGGCGTCCAGCAGCCGGATGCCCGCCATGGCGCCCACCACCGGGACGGCCCGCAGCAGGACCAGGGCCTGCCAGCGGCCGGGCCGCCGGCCGGCCCGCGGCCCGGGCCCGGCCGGCGCGCCCTCGGGCTCCTCGGCCGGCGCGGCCCGGGTGGGCAGCGGCAGCCGGATCACCAGGGCCCCGAAGAGCAGGAAGCTGGCCGCGTCGATGAGCAGGGCGGCGCGGAAGCCCGCCCAGGCCACCACCACGCCGGCGGAGGCGAAGCCGAGCACCATCGCGGTCGAACGGCAGCCGGCCATCACGCTGTTGGCACGGGCCCGGCGCTCGGCGCCGACCATCTCCGGGATGCTGGTCCGCAGGGCGACGGCGGCCACCGCGGCCGCGCCGCCCAGGACCAGGGCGAGCGGGTAGAGCACGGGGATGCGCGCCGGGGCCGGGACGAGGGCGACCACCACCAGGGCGAGCGCCTGGGCCAGCGCGCAGCCCGTCATCAGCCGCCGCCGCTCCAGCCGGGCCACCAGCCGCCCGGCGACCAGCCCGCCGCCGAAGCCGCCGGCCAGCCGCAGGACCAGGTACCCGGCGGTGCCGAGCGCGTTCCCGGCGGCCTGGTAGGCGAACAGACTCAGGGCGACCAGGTCGAGCTGGCTGCCGTACGTGTTCAGGGCGTCGCCCGCGGCCAGCCGGTAGAAGGGCCGGGGCAGGCTGCCCGTGGTGCGCCGCGGTGCTTCGAGTGTGGTGTCCGGCACCGTCATCCCCCAGGGCAGGCCAAATGGCGGCTCAGTGTGACATTGCACGCAACCTAGAGGGGAACGGGCGCCGGAGCAATAGTTCGATCATTCCCTGTCCAAAAGATCGTCGGCCCGGCCGACTTGCTGTCATCTTTCGCGCCACGCTGGCCGGTTGTTGGCGTACGGACGGGGAGTGCGGCGACCGGTCGGCGGCGGCCGAGGAGCCTGCCGGGCCGGCCGCCGCCGCCGCGGCCCCGCGCGGCGCGGCCGCGGCGGGCCGTCAGGCCGTCGCGGGCGGGGCCGGCGGGATCGCGTAGGTCAGCGTGGCGCTGGCCACCAGCACGTCGTCGGCGTCCAGCAGCTCGGCCAGCACCACGCACAGCCGGCGCCCGAACTTGGCCGTCCTCGCGTGCACCCGCAGCGCCCCCGGCCGCGGCCGGTGGAGGAAGCTGATCTGCAGCGAGCTGGTCAGCGCCATCAGGGTGGGCCCGAGCCGGGAGTTGATCAGCAGGAAGGCGGCCAGGTCGCACAGGCCGGCCTGCTCCGGGCCCGAGACGGTGCCGCCCGGGCGGACGCGCAGCCGGTCGCCGTCCACCGCCATGGTCAGCGTGCGGCCGTCCGTCGCGGTCACCCGGCAGGCCGGGTAGTCGGGGAACTGACGGACGATCAGATCATTGAGCTGATCGGGGCCGAGGAGGACGTCGACGGTGGCGACCGCCGTGTTCGAATCGGTGGTCATGCGGCTCAGCGTAACCGTCGGCCGGGTGGTACGCCCGGGGCGGTCCAGGCGGGCTTCCGGCCAGCTTCGTTCGCCGTGGTCACCGGCCAAGATCCGTTACGGGAAGGACAACCGCGCATGTCGCGCCGGTGTCGTCACGGCCGGAACCCGCGCCCGAGGCGGCTGCGGATGGCCGAATCCGCTCGGCATGATTCGTGAGGGACCTTGTTCGGCCCAAAATGCAGCACCTACGCTCCGAGGAAGTTCAGCGGAGCCGGTGCGAAGCTCCGCCCGCCGCTGGGGGGCGGCATCTCATTCCTTGCGGTCGCCCGTCGGGGGCCTCGGCGGAAGCCGGCCCCCCGACCGCCCACACCCGACCAGGTCCTGCTGCCGGAGTCCTCCTTCAGAAACGGGGTGTTGTGCCATGGGTATTTCCATTCTGGACGACGAGGCGGTGGTGGTCCGCACTCCCGACGAGTTCCTGGCGATGCCGGAGGAGTACCGGGAGATCGCGATCCGCGGCATGGTCGTCAACACCGAGGGGGAGCTCTCCGGCGGCGACGACTACGTGCAGGTCTTCCTGCCGCTGGCGCCCGACGCGGAGGAGCGGCAGGTCTGCGCCGAGCGCGCCGCCGAGGAGTACGACCACTACAAGATCGGCAAGCGGGTGCTCGCCGAAGTCGGCGTCGACACCAGCTACATGGAGAAGCAGACGCTGGCCGAGCGCAACCTGTTCCGCGCCCAGGAGTTCCACAACTGCACCACCTGGGCCGAGCGCGGGATCTTCTCCTACATCGGGGAGGAGACCGCGATGGTGATGATCTCCGAGTTCGCGCAGAGCAGCTACCGGCCCTGGGCCGACGCGGTGCGCACCATCATCCTCGACGAGAAGGTGCACATCGCCCACGGCGCCCGGGTCTGCCGCAACCTCGCCGCCACCGACGACGGCCGCGAGCAGCTCCAGCAGGCCCTGGACCGGCTGTGGCCGACCTTCATCCGGATCTTCGGCAGCCCGCGCTCCGAGCGCGCCCGGCTGGCCGTCCGCTTCGGCCTGCGGCAGACCACCAACGGCCAGGCCTGCGACCTGTGGCGGGAGAAGGTCACCCCCCGCATCAAGAACCTGGGCCTGCGCCTCCCGGAGTAGCAGGAGCAGCAGCACGCCGATCCCGCGACTCCCGAGGAGCCCACCACCATGGCGACACCCGTGACCATCGAACAGCGCCCGCTCAGCCGGCGCGAGGCCAAGGCGCGCACCGCCGAACTCATCGCCGACCGCCCCGACCTCGCCGAACGCCTGCACCGGCTGCGCCGGTTGGGCCGCGAGGTCCGCTCCTGCGAGGTCCACCTCACCAACACCTGCAACATCCGCTGCAAGGGCTGCTGGTACTTCGAGGGCGGCTTCGACACGGCCGTCAAGGAGCTGTCCGACCTGGACCGCATCCGGGCCTTCGCCCGCAAGCTCGCCGACGACGGCGTCAACCAGGCCACCCTGATCGGCGGCGAGCCGACCCTCGTCCCGCGCCGGATCGAGGCCTTCGTCGAACAGCTGCCGTACATCACCATCTCCACCAACGGCCTGCGCCCGATGCCCAAGCAGGGCTTCGAGAAGATCGCCATCGCGGTGAGCATCTTCGGCGGCGGACCGCTCGACGACGACCTGCGCGCGATCCGGGTCAACGGCTCCAGGTTCACCGGCCTGTTCGACACCGCGCTCTCGCACTACCGCGACGACCAGCGGGTGCTGTTCATCTACGCGCTCTCCGAGGACGGCGTCGAGCACATCGAGCCCACCGTGCGGAAGATCGCCGAGAACGGCAACATCGTCACCTTCAACTTCTACAGCGAGCACGGCACCGAGAACCCCCTGAAGATCGCCAACGAGCAGCGGGTCCTGGACGAGGCGCAGCGCGTCAAGGAGCTGTACCCGCACGCGGTGGTCAGCCACCCGTACTTCATCCGGACCCTGGTGACCGGCCGGACGCACTGGGGCGGCCGCTTCGGCTACGACGTCTGCCCCAGCCTGAGCGTCGACGCCCCCGAGCACGAGGACCGCGTCGCCAACGGGAACCCGGTCATCCCCGGCTTCAACGTCTGGGGCGCCGACTACGAGTCGCTCCAGTTCTGCTGCACCTCCGGCGACTGCGGCGGCTGCCGGGACAGCCAGGCCGTCTACAGCTGGCTGGTGGTCAGCGCGAACCGCTTCCTGGACGACGCCGCCCGGCTGGAGCAGTGGCTGGACATCGCCGAGAGCTACTGGCGGCAGTGGCACTGGGCCCCCTACCACGCCAGCAAGGCCGGCACCGCGGCCTGAGCCCGCCCGCCTGACCGTGCCCGCCCGGGCCCGCGCCCCGAGCGCGCGCCCGCCGCCCGTCCCCGCACCGCCACCGCCGCCCCGCGCGGCCGAGGAGAAGCCATGCCCGACACGCTGGACCGCACCGCCATCGAGAACTTCGTCGTCGACGCCCTCGTCGAGCTCGGCGTCGAACGCGAGGGCATCGTCGACGACGCCGCCCTGGACGAGCTGGAGATCGACTCGCTGGACATGGTCGAGCTCAGCCAGTCCATCCGCAAGCAGCTGGGCATCCCGGTCAAGCCCAAGGACTTCGACCAGCTGTACACCGTCGGCGAGGTGCTCGACCTGTGCCGCCGCAAGGCCGGGCTGGAGTGAGGCCCCGGGCCGTCGTCACGGGCCTGGGCGCGGTGACCCCGCTGGGCGTGGGCGCCGACGAGCTGCACCGGCGGGCGGTGGCCGGCGAGAGCGGGATCGCCGACGGGGTCGGGCTGTGCCGGGACTTCCGGCCCGCCGACCACCTGTCGCGCCAGCAGATCCGCCGCACCGACCGCTTCACCCAGCTCGCGCTCGTGGCCGCCGACGAGGCCCTGGCCCAGGCCGGATGGACGGCCGACCCGCCGCCCTACCCCGCCGAACGGGTCGCCTGCGTGGTGGGCTGCGCGCTCGGCGGGACGGCGGCCTTCGAGCAGCAGGCCGAGGTGCTCCGGGACCAGGGCGGGGAGTTCGTCTCCCCGCTCATGGTGCCCGCCATGATGGCCAACGCCCCGGCCTCGCAGATCGCCCAGCGCCACGGCTTCCGCGGCGAGGCGCTCTGCCTGGCCTCGGCGTGCAGCAGCGCGACCCAGGCGATCGGCACCGCCCTGCTCCTGCTCGCCGCCGGCGCCGCCGACGCGGTGGTGGTCGGCGGCGCCGAGGCCTCCACCTCCGAGCTGGTGCGGGCCGCCTTCCGCACCGCCGGGGCGCTCTCCGAGAGCGGCCGCTCGGTGCCCTTCGACCGCGACCGCGACGGCCTGCTGGTCGGCGAGGGCGCCGGCATCCTGGTGCTGGAGACCGAGGCGGGCGCCGCCGCCCGCGGCGCCACCGTGCTCGGCGAGGTGCTCGGCTACGGCGCCACCTGCGACGCCCACCACCTCACCGCCCCCGACCCGACCGGCGAGCCCGCGGCCCGCGCCGTCACCCTGGCGCTCGACGCGGCCGGCCTCGCCCCCGGGCAGCTCGGCTACCTCAACGCCCACGGCACCGGGACCGTCCTGAACGACCGCTCGGAGTGCGAGGCCCTGCGGCTGGCGCTCGGACCGGCCCTGGAGGCCGTCCCGCTCTCCTCCACCAAGTCCTGCACCGGCCACCTGTTCGGCGCGGCCGGCGCGGTGGAGGCCGTCGCCACCCTCCAGGCGCTGCGGCACGCCACCGCCCCGCCCACCGTCGGGCTGCGCGAGCCGGACGCCCGGCTCGGCCCGCTGAACCTGATCCGCCGCGCCACCCCGCTCGCCGCCCCCGCCCTGCCCGGCGGCCGCCGCGCCGGGCTCTCCACCTCCTTCGGGTTCGGCGGGCACAACGCGGCCCTGGTGCTGGCGGCAGCCGGGGCAGGCACCGGCACCGCCACCGGTACGACGAAAGGCCAGGAGTGATGCTCGGCTTCCCCGGACGCCGCTATCTGATCACCGGCGTGCTGAACCAGGACTCCATCGCCTGGCACACCGCCAGGGCGCTCCAGGAGGCGGGCGCGGACGTCCTGCTCACCGGCTTCGGCCGGGCCCGACGGATCACCGAGAAGGCGGCCGCCGTCCTGCCCCGCCCCACCGAGGTGCTGGAGCTGGACGTCACCCGGCCCGAGGACTTCGCCCGGCTGGCCAAGGAGCTGGAGCAGCGCTGGGGCGGGGTCGACGGTGTGCTGCACGCCGTCGCCGCCGCCGGACAGACGGCGCTGAGCGGCAACTTCCTCACCACCCCGCCGGAGGCCGCCGGCCTCGCGCTGCGCACCGCCGCCGTCTCCCTGCACTCGCTGGCCACCGCCCTCGCCCCGCTGCTCATCGCGGACGGGCGGCGCGGCAGCGTCGTCGGGCTGGACTTCGACGCCAGCGGGGCCTGGGCCGGCTACGACTGGATGGGCGTGAGCAAGGCGGCCCTCGGCGCGGTCTGCCGCTACCTGGCGATGTACCTCGGCCCGTCCGGCGTCCGGGTCAACCTGGTGGCGGCCGGCCCGGTGGAGACCGTCGCCGGGCAGGCGATCAGCACCTTCGACCGGATCGCCGACCGCTGGCAGGCCGAGGCCCCGCTCGGCTGGGACCGCACCGACCCCGCCGTGGTGGTCGGCCCCGTGCTCTTCCTGCTCTCCGACCTCGCCGCCACCGTCAGCGGCGAGGTCCTGCACGCCGACGGCGGGATGCACGCCGTCCGGATGGGCACCGGCCCGGCCTTCGCCGAAGGGGGTGCGGCATGACGGCCGCCATCGTCGGGGTGGGCGCCGCCCTGCCCGAACGCGTCGTCCCGAACGCGCACTTCGAGCGGATCGGCGCCTCCCCGGAGTGGATCGTCAAACGGACCGGCATCGAGGAGCGCCGCTTCCTCGAACCGGACGGCCGGCTCGCCGACCTCGTGGTGGCCGCCGCCCGGCAGGCGCTGCGCGCCTCCGGGCGCACCGCCGCGAGCATCCGGCACGTCGTGGTCGCCACCATCACCCCCGACCGGGTCACGCCCGGGGTGTCGGTGGAGGTCGCCGCCCGGCTCGGCATGCCGCAGGCCGCCGCCTTCGACCTGCACGCGGCCTGCGCCGGCTTCGTCTACGGCCTGGACCACGCCGCCGCGCTGGTCGAGACCGGCCGGGCCGGGGCGGTGCTGGTCTGCGGCGCCGACGCGCTGACCCGGATCACCGACCACGAGGACCGCGGCACCGCCGTGCTGCTGGCCGACGGCGCCGGCGCCGCGGTGGTCGCCGACGTGCCTGGCGCACCCGAGCCCTGCTTCTCGCTCGGCAGCGACGGCGAGCAGATCCCGCTGCTCTACGCCGACCGCGACGACCGCAAGCTGCGGATGGACGGCCGGGAGGTGTTCGACCACGCGGTGGAGAAGATGTCCGCCGCCACCCGGGAGGTGCTCACCCGGCGCTCCCTGGCCTGCGAGGACCTCGACCTGTTCGTCGCCCACCAGGCCAACGCCCGGATCGTGCGCGCGGTCGGCAAGGAGGTCGGGCTGCCCCCGGAGCGGCTCTACCTGAACGTCCACCGGGTCGCCAACACCTCGGCGGCGTCGATCCCGCTGGGGCTGACCCACGCCCGCGAGGAGGGCCTGCTGGAGGGCCCGAAGCTGCTCGGCCTGGCGGCCTTCGGCGCGGGCATCACCTGGGGCGCCGGGGTGATCGGCTGGCGGCCGGGCGCCGGCGGGGAGGAGCACGCGTGAAGGCCCCCCGTTTCCCCGTGGTCGCCGAGCTCGCCGTGCCGGACGGGGCCCGGCTCACCGTACGGGCACTGGCCCGGCCGGAACCGGACGCCCCGGTGGTGGTGGTCCTGCCGGCGATGGGAACGGCCGCCCGGCACTACACCCCGCTGGTCCGCGCCCTGCACGGGGCCGGGCTCAGCGTGGCCACCTGCGACCTGCGCGGCCACGGCGAGAGCCGGCCGGTGCCGCGGCACGGGGTCGACTTCGGCTTCCGCGAACTGGTGGAGCAGGACTTCGGGGCGGTGCTGGAGGCGGTGGCCGGGGCCTTCCCGGGCGCGCCGCGGCTGCTGCTCGGCCACAGCCTCGGCGGGCAGCTGGGCCTGGTGCACTGCGGGGTGTTCCGGCCGCGGCTGGCCGGGGTGGTGCTGGTGGCCAGCGGCTCGGCCTGGTACCGGACCTTCGGCCTGCGGGCGGGCCTGCGGCGGCTGGCGCTGAGCCAGTTCTCGATCGTCGCCTCGGCGGCGGCCGGCCACTGGCCGGGGGAGCGGTTCGGCTTCGGCGGCCGGGAGGCGGCCCGGCTGATGCGGGACTGGGCGCGGCAGATGCGCACCGGCCGCTACCGGGTGCGCGGCGCGGCGGCCGACTACGAGCGGGCGCTGGCCCGGGTGGACCTGCCGGTGCTGGCGGTGGACGTGCAGGGCGACGAGCTCGCCCCGCCGCGGGCCGTCGACCACCTGTGCGCCAAGCTGGCCGCGGCCCGGGTGGAGCGCTGGAGCTACACCGCCGAACGGGCGGACGGCCGGGCGCTGGACCACTTCCGCTGGATCCGGCACAACCGCGCCCTGGTGGAGCGGATCGCCCCGTGGATGCACGCCGTCGCCGCGGAAGCCGCTGGTGGAGCCGCGGCGGCGAGCGCCGGGGACGGCGCCGCGCCGCACGGCGCCGTCCGCCCGACCGCATGACGATGAGACCGAGCCCCGCCGCCCCGAGGAGCGTCCCGATGTCCGCCGTCCCCGCCCCGCCCGGCACCACCCCCTCCGGCACCGGCCCCACGCCGTCCGGCGACGACCTGCCGCACGGCGTCCCCGACCTGCTCACCGCCACCGCCGCCCGCTGCCCGGACCGCCCCGTCCTGCGGCTCGACGACGAGGTGCTGGGCTTCGCCGACCTGGAGGCCCGCAGCGCCCGGGCCGCGCACTGGCTGGCCGCCCTCGGCGTCGCCCCCGGTGACCGGGTGGCCCTGCTGCTGCCCAACGCACCGGAGTTCGCCGTGCTGTACTACGGCATCCTGCGGGCCGGCGCGGTGGTCGTCCCGATGAACCCGCTGCTGAAGGCCCGGGAGATCGAGCACTGCCTCGCCGACGCCGAGCCCGCCCTGCTGCTCGCCTGGCACACGGGCGGCGAGGAGGCCGCCGAGGGCGCCCGGCGCACCGGCACCCGGCTGCTCGCCGTCGAGCCGGGCCGGCTCGCCGCGACGCTCGCGGAGCAGCCGGCCCTCCCGCCGGAGACCGGCGGCCGCGGGGGAGAGGACACCGCGGTCATCCTCTACACCTCCGGCACCACCGGCGCGCCCAAGGGCGCCGAGCTGAGCCACCGCAACCTCCTGTGCAACGTCCGGGCCGGGGTACGGGTGCTGGGGACGGCCGAGGGGGACGTGGTCTTCGGCGGCCTGCCGCTGTTCCACTCCTTCGGCCAGGTGATCGGCCTCAACTGCGCCGTCGCCGTGGGCGCCTGCCTGACCCTGGTGCGGCGCTTCGACCCCCTCGCCGCCCTGGAGGTGGTCCAGCGCGACCGGGTCGGCGTCTTCCTCGGCGTCCCCACCATGTACACCCTCATGCTGAACCACCCGCGGCGGGCCGGGTTCGACACCTCCTCGCTGCGGGTGTGCCTGGCCGGCGGCGCGCCGATGCCGCCGGAGGTGCTGCGCGGCTTCGAGACCGAGTTCGACTGCGTCGTGCTGGAGGGCTACGGGCTCTCCGAGTCCTCGCCGCTGGCCTGCGCCAACCGCAGCGACCGGGAGCGGGTCGCGGGCACCATCGGCATCCCGATCGACGGGGTGCGGATGCGGATCGTCGACGAGTCCGGCCGGGAGGTGCCGGACGGCACGGTCGGCGAGGTGGTGATCCGGGGCCACAACGTGATGAAGGGCTACTGGCGCCGCCCGGACGCCACCGCGCAGACCGTCCGGGACGGCTGGCTGCACACCGGGGACCTCGGCACCCGCGACGGGCGGGGCGACTTCCGGATCGTCGACCGGCGCAAGGACGTCATCATCCGCGGCGGCTTCAACGTCTACCCGCGCGAGGTGGAGGACGTGCTGTACGAGCACCCGGCGGTGGCCGAGGCCACGGTGGTCGGCGTCCCCCACCCCACCCACGGCCAGGAGGTGGCCGCCGCCGTGGTGCTGCGCGCGGGCGCCACGACGAGCCCGGAGGAGATCCGGGAGTTCGTCCGGGAGCGGGTGGCCCCGTACAAGTACCCGCGGGTGGTCCGGACCGTCGACGCGCTGCCGAAGGGGCCGACCGGCAAGATCCTCAAGCGCGAGGTGGTCCTGCCCGACCAGGGCTGAGCGGGTCGGGGCGGCCCGGTGGGGGCCGCCCCGCGGGCGGTCAGAGCACCCGGCGCATCCAGCCGTGGACGTCCTCGGCGCGCCCGTACTGGATGTCCAGCACGTGCTCGCGGATCGCGAGGGTCTGCTTGCCGGGCGTGCCGTTGCCGACGGTGAAGGCGTAGCCCTCGCCCTTGAACCCGACGATCGGGGTGACCACCGCGGCCGTCCCGGTGGCGAACACCTCGGTGACGGTGCCGTCCTCGGCGCCGCCCCGCAGCTCGGCGAGGGTGATCGGGCGCTCCACCGGGGTCAGCCCGAACTCGCCCGCCAGGGCCAGGATCGAGTCCCGGGTGACCCCGTCGAGGATGCTGCCGAGGGCGGGGGTGACCAGTTCGCCGGCCGAGGTGACCAGGCACAGGTTCATCGTGCCGGACTCCTCCAGGTCCCCCTCGCCGCCGGTGTCGTCCAGGAACAGCACCTGGTCGCAGCCGTTCTTCCGGGACTCGATCTGCGCGGCCAGGCTGGAGGCGTAGTTGCCGCCGCACTTGGCGGCGCCGGTGCCGCCCCGCCCGGCCCGGGTGAAGTTGCTGCTGACCCACAGCGTGATGCCGGTGACCCCGCCGGCGAAGTACGGGCCGGCCGGGCTGGCGATGACCGAGTAGGCGATCTGCTCGGCCGGCCGGACGCCGAGGAAGGCCTCGGTGGCGAACATGAACGGCCTCAGGTAGAGGCTCTTCTCGTCGGCGGTGTCCGGCACCCACGCCTCGTCCGCGCGCACCAGCTCCTCGACGCTGGTGAGGAAGTCCTCCTCCGGGAGCACCGGCAGGGCGAGCCGTTCGGCGGAGCGGGCGAAGCGGCGGGCGTTGAACTCCGGGCGGAACAGCCAGACGGAGCCGTCGGCGTGGCGGTAGGCCTTCAGCCCCTCGAAGATCTCCTGGGCGTAGTGCAGCACGGCGGCGCTGGGGTGCAGCGAGTACGGCACCAGCGCGGAGACCCTGCGGTCGTGCCAGCCCTCGGCGGGCGTCCAGGTGGCCGAGGCCATGTGGTCGGTGAAGAACCTGCCGAAGCCCGGCGCGGCGAGGATGGTGCGTCGCTCCTCCTCGGAGACGGGACCGGTCGTCCGGGACAGAGGGAAAGCGCGACTCATCGTCAACTCCTCGAAACCGCTGTGGAATCTGTACGAACCGGCGCCAATCATCAGCGCCATACCCGTCATGCTAACGGTCGTCAGTCGAACGTGATACGGCACGACCCGGTCGGACCCGGAGCCGCCGCCCCCGGGGCGGGGCGGCTCCGGGGCGTGCGCCCTACCGGTGGCCGGCGTGGAGGTCGCCGACCAGGCCGTCCAGGGTGTCGCGCAGGGCGCCGGAGTTCGCCTCGCCGAACCAGGTGGTGCGCACCCGCTCGTTGCTCCCGCCCGGGGTCTCGTGCTCGGCCGCGAGCCGCTCCAGCGACCGCGTCGCGTCGCCCAGCGAGCGGCCGACGTCCTGGTAGAGGCCGCGGACGAAGCGGTCGGCGTCCGCGGCGGGGATGCCCTGGTCGGTGGCCCAGGAGACGAGCGTGGCGAGGAACGCGTAGTGGGTCGTCTGGGTCGACGTCACCGCGGACAGCACGTTGAGGGCCGCCTCGTCCGCGACCGGCAGCGCCCCGCCCAACAGCTCGAACAGGGCGTCCGCGTCCGGGTGGGAGGGCTGGACGACGGTGAGGCAGCGGCGCTCCCGGACGGTGGGCAGCGGGATCGCGTGGGTCAGCGCGGCCCCGGTGGCCAGCACCCGGCGCAGCTCCTCGGAGGAGACACCCGGGATCACGTTGACCACGACCCGGTCGTCGGGGACGACCAGCCCGGTCAGGGCCGCGCGCCAGTCCTGGCGGCGCAGTGCGACGATCACCAGCTCCGAGCCGTCCACCACCTCCTGGTTGTCGGCGCACACCCGCACGCCCTCGTACCGCCCGGCCAGCTCGGCGGCGGTCCGGGCGCCGCGCGGGGAGAGCAGCACCTGCGGCCCGGGCTCCTCCCCGTACCGCAGGCCCGCCACGATGGCCCGGCCGATCTCGCCCACTCCGATGATGCCGACGCGCTTCACGGTGGTCTCCTCCGTCAGTCGTGATGATCTTCTCCGTGAGCAGTGTGGCCGGTGCGGCGGCCGGTGCACAGGGCCTCCGGCCGCTCCCGTCCGCCGTCGTACCGGCGCGAGCCGCACGGGAACCCCAACGGCGGTGCGCGACCACCCGGGTGCGCGGCGTGGTGTGCCGCCCGGGCAGCGCTGTGAGCAGGGTGGTCCCGGCCCCCCAACTCTCCGAAAGGGCAGGGACCATGGGCATATCGCCGTCCCGCCGCTCGATCTCCTCCGCCGTCACGGTGGCCCTCGCGGCCTGCGCGGTCGCGGTCGCGGTGTCCCCGGCCCTGGCCGCCGAAGCCGGTGGCCGACCGGGCGGCGGGGGGAAGCCGACGGTGGTCCTGGTGCACGGCGCGTTCGCGGACGCCTCGGGCTGGGACGACGTCGCCGAACGCCTCCTGGACGACGGCTGCCCCGTCGTCGCCCCGCCCAACGAGCTGCGCGGCCTGTCCGGCGACGCCGCCGACGTGGCCAGTGTGCTGAAGAGCATCAGCGGGCCGATCGTGCTGGCCGGGCACTCCTACGGCGGCGCCGTCATCACCCAGGCCGCCGCCGGGAACCGCAACGTGAGGGCCCTGGTCTACGTGTCGGCCTTCATGCCCGACGTGGGCGAGTCCCCGGCCGGGCTGTCGACCAGGTTCGCCGGCAGCGACCTCGCCACCGCGCTCAACCCCGTGCCCTACACGGACCGCGGCGGCAGCGGGACCGACCTCTACGTCCAGAACGGGAAGTTCCACTCCGTCTTCGCCGCCGACCTGCCGGAGTCCCGGACCAGGCTGATGGCCGCCGAGCAGCGCCCCGTCACCCAGGCCGGGTTCGCCGAGAAGGCGACCGCCGCCGCCTGGCACGACATCCCGTCGTGGGTCGTGGTCTCCCGGCAGGACCGGGCCATCGCCCCCGACCTGGAGCGCTTCGAGGCCAAGCGCGCCAACGCGCACACCGTCGAGGTCGACTCCTCGCACGTGTCGATGATGTCCCACCCCGACGTCGTGGTGCGACAGATCCGCGAGGCCGCCGGGGCCACCGGTGACGGCGGCGCCTCCGACGGCTCGGCCCCGGCCGAGCTCGCGGCGACCGGCTCGCACGGCCGGGCCGTCACCGCGGTCGGCGCCGTCGGCGCGGCCGCGCTGGTGTCCGGCTCGGTGCTCACCCGCGTCGCCCGCCGCCGCGTCGCCCGCTGAGCGGCCGGCCCGCCGACGGCCGGGGGCAGCCGCCTCCTCCCGGCCGTCCGGGCCGGTCAGCCGTGCGGGACGAGGGCGACCGGGCACCGTACGTGGTGGATCGCGGCGTGCGCGACCGGGCCGAGGTGGGCGCCGAGCAGCGTGCGGCGGATCCGCCGGCCGACGACCAGCAGCCGGGCCTCGGCCGCCGCGTCCACCAGGGCGACGGAGGGGCTGCCCTGGACCAGGTCCGAGGTCACCGCCACCTCGGGGCGGCGCTCCAGCCACGGGTCCAGCTGCTCGACGAACCGCGTCCGCTCGACGGCGGAGAGCTCGCCCGCCAGCCCGCCGATCGCCTGGAGCGCCATGTACTCGGTGCCCACCGGCGGCGACCAGACGTGCACCACCCGCAGCGGTGCCCGGCGCCGGGAGGCCGCGTCGAAGGCGAAGGCCAGCACGTCGTCCATCGGGTGGGCCAGGTCCAGGCCCACCAGCACCGGCCCCTGGGACTCGACCGGGTCCGCCCGGACCAGTACCACCGGGCAGCCCGCCCGGCGCAGCACCTCCTGGCTCACCGAGCCGACCAGGAACCCCCGGACGGCGCCCAGCCCGCGCGAGCCCAGGACGAGCAGGGCGGCCGAGTTCCCGGCCGCCTCCAGGGCCTCGGCCGGGTCGGTCGGCACGACCGCCCCGGTGACCGGCCCGTCGCCGGCCGCCGGGCGCAGCTCCCGGGCCCGCCGCTCCAGCCGGTCCAGGGCCCCGCGGTACGTCTCCTCGCTGCCGACCACGTCCCGGTGCGGCCACGGCCAGGCCTCCAGGAGGTCCAGCGGGCAGCCCCGGCGGCGCGCCTCGTGGGCGGCCCACTCGGTGGCGGCGAGGCTCTCGGGCGAGCCGTCGAAGCCGACGACGACGGATCCGGTCATGCTCTGCTCCTCGCTCCTCATCCGCGCAGCGCGTCGAGGGCGGCGCGCAGCCGGCGCGCCGCCTCGTCGGCGACCTCGGCCAGGGCGTCCCCGGCCAGCGCGACCAGGGTCTGCGGGTCGACGGCCTCCACCACCGTGGCGTCGCCGTCCGCCCGGACCACCACGTTGCAGGGCAGCAGCAGGCCGATCCGGGGGTCCGCCCGCAGCGCGCGGTGGGCGAGGGCGGGGTTGCAGGCGCCGAGGATCAGGTGGTCCCCGACCTCCACGCCGAGCTTCTCGCGCAGCGTCGCCCGGACGTCGACGGTGGTCAGGACGCCGAAGCCCTGCTCCCCGAGCGCGGCGGTGACCGCCTCCACCGCCTGGGCGAACGGCCGGTCGAGCCGCACGCCGAAGCCGTACTGCGCCATGGTTCCTCCCGGGGATCGCAGCCCCGCCGCCGGGCGCCCGTCCGCGGGCGGGCGACAGGCCCCAGTATCGGCGGGCCCCGGGCCGGCCGCCTCTCGGCGCCCGCCTCCAGGCTCCTACCGCGGGCGGGCCGGCCCCGCTGCCCGCCGGGCACTGTCCGAGGCGGTTCCTAGGATCGGCCGTGCCGCCCCGGGGAGGGGCGGAGGGACACCGGGGAGGGTGTGGTGACGGTGCGCAGGCCGGTCGACGGCGAGGTGTCGGTCCACTACGGGCAGATCTACGTGGAGAGCGATCCCGACGACGACGGGCCGGATCTCGCGGAGGCGTTCGGCGGCCAGCGCAACGGGCTGTGCGGCGCGGCCGTCCCCGGCCGGCTCTGGCTGTCCACCGGGCTGCACACCGGCCAAGTCGGCTTCACGGTGGAGGTCCACGACCAGGCCCCGCCGCTGGACCAGGTCTGGGAGGACGTGGTGGAGGCGTCGTTCCGCCCGGCCTCGGCCCGGAGCCTGCTGGTGGAGTGGGGTGGCCACCGTGCCTGGGAGCTGGACCTCGCGGAGGCCGACCACCGGGTGCGCTACTGCGCCCGGGGCATGGACGAGGGCCGGCGGAGCGACACCCGGGGGGAGGGCGAGCCTCCGGCGGACCGCTATCTGCTCCAGTTCTGGCCCGCCCCGCCCGCGCCGGACCGCGTCCTTCGGCAGGGCTCGCGGGACGCGGCGTACTGGCACGGGTACGCCCGGCAGCTGCCCCCGCCGCCCACGCCCGAGGAGCGGGCGGCCGAGGAGCTGCGGGCCCGCCTCGCCCGGGAGCGCGTCGAGCGGGAGAACCGGGCCGCCGCCGAGCTGTGGGAGTGGGGCGGGCGGCGGCCGAGCGAGGCGCTGCGCAAGGTGTCGGGCAACGTCCGCGGGCTGCTGGCCTTCGATCCGCAGCTGCTGCACGCCCTGGACGACGCCGGCCCCCGGGCCCAGCGCGCCACGGCGCGGTTCGCCGCCCGGCGGGCCTGCATCGCGGCCGGCCTCGCCGGGCTCGACTGGATCGACGCCGCGCTCGCCGCCCTGGACGAGGACCGCCCGCTGCCGCCGCCCTTCGACGGGCTGTCCACGCCCTGGAAAGCCCTGGCTGCCGACCGGCGGGTGCCCGACCGGACGGTCGGCAGGGCCGTCCCGCCCGAGCGCGAACTGTTCCGGCCCCCGCACCGGGACCCCCACGCGCCGCAGCCCCACCCGGGGCCGCCGCCGGAGCCCGGTCCGCAGCCCGCGCCCCCGGCGCCGCCCGCCGGGGGCGCGGGCTTCCGGGGGGCGACCCTCACCTTCGGCCCGCCCGACCCCGGGCTGCGGATGTCGCAGCCGCACATGGCGCTGCCCGCCGTGTTCGGCGCGGCCGAGCCGGACCCGCTGCGCGCCGCCATCGACGCGGTGTACGCGGCCGTGGTCACGTACGGCGAGGACCACCCGGCGCTGCTGGCGCAGGTGCGGGCTGCCCTGGCCGGGCACGGCTGAGCGCCGGGCGGCGGGCGGGGCCGGGGCCGCTGCCCCGTGCACCCGGGACAGCGGGCGGCGCAGTCTTCAGGGGTCCGGGGGCTCGTGCGGCGAGAGGGCGGACGTGGCGGCACAGGGCACGCGAGGAGTCCGACGGGGGCCGCGCTCTGCTCCGGCGGAGCGGCACCTGGGCCGCGGCCGGGCTGTGCGCGCTCGTGAGCCTGGCGGGCGGGGCCCTGTGGGTCGGCTACGTGCTGAGCCACCTCGGCACGCCCGGGGTGCCGGTGCACGACCTGGTGGTGCTCGGCTACGGGCTGTCCGCCGTCGTCGGCGGGGTGGTGCTGCACGGCCCGCCCGGGCGAGCAGTGCCGCGGTGTCCGTCCGGGTGGACGGGGGCCGGCTGGAGCTCGACGTCGAGGACGACGGGCAGGGCCCGGGCCACCGGCTGTCGGCGAGCGCGGGTGTGGGGCCGCAGCCGGTGTCCGAGCGGGCCGCGGAGATCGGCGGCAGCTGCACCGTGTACGCCCTGCGGCAGGGGACCAGGGTGCACGCGGTGCTTCCGTGCCGGCCCGCGAGCGGTTGACGGGCCGTCGCGGGGCCGCAGGGCGGCGCGCGTGACAGGGAGGGCCCCGGCGCGACGGGCGCGGCCGGGGCGGGACGGGGTGCCGGAAGAGGGAACGGGGGCCGGCGCCGGGACGGCTCCGCCCCGTTCCGGCGGTGCCCTCGGCGCCCGGGGCAGGGCCCCGGCACGCCCGGAGGGCGGCGACGACGCTCACCGCGGCGCAGACCGCGGCGACACCGGCGGCCACCCGTGCCGCGTCGGTGGTTCTGTCGGTCACGGGATCCTCCACGGGGGTCTCCGCCGGCGGGTCCGCTCGGACCTGCCCCTCCATGCCACCGCCGTCGGCGGCCCCAGCCGCCTGGGGCCACGGGCCCTTCCCGGTCCCGTCCTGCGCGGGAACGGCGGTCCGCGGCCGGCCGCCGACGCCCGGGGGCCCCGCCGGCCAGGCGCCGGGGAGCGGCACGGCGGGGCGGGGTGTCGGCGGGAACGGGTTCGTTCACTAACATCGACAGTAGTCCCGGCGATGTCCGCGAGGTGCGGCACGCTGCCCCGTGCACGCGGCTGACCAGGGAGTTCCCCGAAGGGCCGCGGGGCGACGCACGGAGCGCGCGAAGCGGCGGGGACCGAGGAAGGGCGATCGGAGAAGGTGCACGACCATGACCGCTGAGACGACGGACGCCGGGCACGGGCCGGTGACGGGCGCTCCGCTGCGGCGGCGCGGCGAGGCGCTGGAGAGCGCCATCTACGAGGCGGTCCTCCAGCAGCTCACCACCGACGGCTACGCCCGGCTGACCATGGAGGGGGTGGCCGCCGCCGCGCAGACCGGCAAGGCCGCGCTCTACCGGCGCTGGTCCTCCAAGGAGGAGCTGGTCAAGGACGCGCTGCGGGCCAGCCTGCCGCCCTCCGGCCCGGCCCCCGACACCGGCAGCCTGCGCGGGGACCTGCTGGAGGTGGTCACCAGGCTGCGTGCCGCGATGTTCAGCGAGCTGGGCGCGGCGGTGCGGGCCGTCATGAGCGAGCTCGACCACCAGCGGGCGCGCGCCTTCGTGGAGATCGTGCTGGAGCGGGTGGTCGAGCCGACCACGGCGCTGATCGCCGAGGTGCTGGACCGCGGCGCCGCGCGCGGCGAGGTCCGCGCCGGGGCCGTCACCCCGCTGGTCACCGACCTGGTGCCGGCGCTGATGCTGTACCGGATCAAGATGTGCGGCGGGGACGTGGTGCAGCTCGATCCGGCCGAGATCGTGGACGAGCTGCTGCTGCCGGTCGTCCGCCCCTGAGCGGGGCGGCCCCGGGGCGGACGGCCGGCGGCGGGCAGCCGGGGCTCAGGCCCCGCTGTGGCGGAGCATGTCCTCGCGCTCGACGACCTTGACCCGCTCGCGCTGCTCGGCCTCGCCGAGCGCGCGCTCGTGGGCGTCCAGCAGCTTCCAGCCGTCCCAGGTGGTGAAGCGCACGCCCTGCGCGCGCAGGTGCTCCTCGACGGCCGCCGGGTCCGGCTCGACGGCACCGGGCAGGCGGTCGGCGGCGTGGTCCTCCAGCAGGCAGGCGACGGTCTCGTTGGCGTCGCCCTTGGTGTGGCCGATCAGGCCGACCGGGCCGCGCTTGATCCAGCCGGTGACGTACGTGGCGGGGCGGTGCGAGCCGTCGCCGTCCAGGACCCGCCCGGCCCGGTGCGGGACGGTGCCGGAGGCCGGGTCGAAGGGCAGCTTGGGCAGCTCGTCCGAGTAGTAGCCGACGGCGCGGTAGACCGACTGCACGTCCCAGTCGGTGAAGCTCCCGGTGCCGCGCACGTTGCCGGTGCCGTCCAGCTCGGTGCGCTCGGTGCGCAGGCCGACCACCCGGCCGTCCTCGCCGAGCACCTCCACCGGGGACTCGAAGAAGTGCAGGTACACCCGGTGCGGGCGGTCGCCGACGTCGCGGATCGCCCAGTTCTCCAGCGTCGAGGCGACCAGGTCGACGTGCTTGACCGCGCGGCGCTCGGCGATCGAGCCCTCGTCGTACTCGATGTCCTCGGGGGCGACGATCACCTCGATGGTGGGGGAGTGGTCCAGCTCGCGCAGCTCCATCGGGCTGAACTTGGCCTGGGCGGGGCCCCGGCGGCCGAAGACGTGCACCTCCACGGCCCGGTTGCGCTTCAGGCCCTCGTAGACGTTCGGCGGGATCTCGGTGGGCAGCAGCTCGTCGGCGGTCTTGGCGAGGATCCGGGCGACGTCCAGGGCGACGTTGCCGACGCCCAGCACGGCGACCTTCTCGGCCTCCAGCGGCCAGGTCCGGGGCACGTCGGGGTGGCCGTCGTACCAGGAGACGAAGTCGGCCGCGCCGTAGGAGCCGTCGAGGTGGATGCCGGGTATGTCCAGCGCGCGGTCGGCCATCGCGCCGGTGGAGAAGACCACGGCGTCGTAGAAGCGGTGCAGGTCGTCCAGGCCGAGGTCGCCGGGGTAGTCGACGTTGCCGAACAGTCGGACCTGGGGCTTGTCGAGGACCTGGTGCAGGGCCGTGACGATGCCCTTGATGCGCGGGTGGTCGGGGGCGACCCCGTAGCGGATCAGCCCGAACGGGGCGGGCATCCGCTCGAACAGGTCGATCGAGACACCGGGCTCCCGGGCGGCGTCGGACTTCAGCAGGGCGTCCGCGGCGTAGATGCCGGCGGGGCCGGCTCCGACGATCGCGACTCGGATCGGGCGGGGCATGACGAGTGGTCCTCCGGTCGGGCGCGATGCAAACGTGGTCTGAACCTTTGTAGCAAACCCTACGGATGACCTGGGAAGTAGGCCGGGGTGATCTATGGGGCCATAGAGTCCGCCTATGGCCCGGGGCGGGTGGGGACGGCCGGAACGCGGCCTACCGCAGGCCGGGTGCGGGCCGGTAGCGTCGCCGGGTGACCACGACCCTCGACTCCGCGGCGGCGGGCCCCGGTCGCTCCCGGCCGCCGCTGGTGACGAGGGCGCTGCTGCTGCGCCTCGTCTCCCTGTTCGGCTGCACCACCGGGTTCAACCTGCTGCTCTCCGCCGTCCCGCTGTACGCCCAGGAGTCCGGCGGCGGCGGGCACGCCGCGGGACTGGCCACCGGTGCGCTGATGCTGGCCACCGTCGTCGGCGAGCTGGCCACCCCGTCGCTGGCCGCCCGGTTCGGCCACCGCCCGGTGCTGGCGGTCGGGCTGGTGCTGCTGGGCGCGCCCACGCTGGTGCTCGTCTGGAGCGGCGGCATGGCGGTGGTGGTGGCGGTCAGCCTGTTGCGCGGGCTCGGTTTCGCCGCGGCGCTGGTGGCCGGCGGGGCGCTGACCGCCGCGCTGATCCCGGCCGAACGGCGTGGCGAGGGGCTCGCCCTGGTCGGGCTGGTCTCCGGGCTGACCGCCCTGGCCGGTCAGCCGCTCGGCGTCTGGCTGGCCCAGCACGTGGGCTGGAGCTGGGTGTTCGCGATCGGTGCGGCGGCGCCGCTGGTCGCGGTCGGGTCCGTCCCGGCGCTGCCGGACCGCACCGGCGCGGCCGGGCCGGCGGTGGGGCTGCGGGAGGGGCTGCGCAGCGGCGCGCTGCTGCGGCCGTCCCTGGTGTTCGGGGCGACGGCGCTCGCGGCCGGGGTCCTGGTCACCTTCCTGCCGCTCGCCGTGCCGTCCGCCACGGCGGTGGCGGTGGCGCTGCTGGTCCAGCCGGCGGCCGCGACGGCGACCCGCTGGCTGGCCGGGCGGCACGGGGACCGGCGCGGTTCGGCCGGGCTGGTGGTGCCCGGCCTGCTGGTCTCGGTGGCCGGGGTGCTCCTGCTGGCCTCGACGGGCAGCCCGGCCGCGGTGGTGGCGGGGGCGGTGGTGTTCGGAGCGGGCTTCGGCGCCACCCAGAACGCGACGCTGTCGCTGATGTACGCCCGGGTGCCGCCGACCGGGTACGGCACCGTGACGGCGCTGTGGAACGTCGCCTTCGACGGGGGCATGGGGGTCGGCGCCGTCGCCTTCGGAGCGGTCGCGGGCCGGACGGGCTATCCGTGGGCCTTCGTGCTCACCGCGGCGGTGATGCTCGCCGCGCTCGTCCCGGCCCGGCTGGACCGGGGGCGCGCGGAGCGGACGCGGGCCGGAGGATGACCTCCCAGGAGGTCGCGGCGCGGTCGGAGCAGGGCCGGGCCGTCACTCCCGCGGGAGGGTACCGACACGCACGGCGCCCTGCTGTTGCTCGACTTGCCACCGGCCGGGCGCTTGGATGGCTGCGTCCTGGTCACCGCCCGGACGCGGCCAGAAGGCCCCCGGCCAGCCGAGGAGTCACCACCGTGCACGACACCCCCGACCCCGCCGCCGTGGCCCGTCGGATCGCCGAACGGCGCGAGCGGCTGGGCATGAGCGAGGAGGCACTGGCCAACCGGGCCGCGATGGCTCCCCGCTACCTGCGGTGCCTGCTGGACGCCGGGCCCGGCTTCGACCCGCCGGGCTTCGTGCGGATCGCCGCCGCCCTCGACAGCACCCCCGGCGAGCTGGTGTCCGGACGCGCCGACGCCCCGCCCGGCCAGGGCGGCCCCGGGCCGCGCCCCCGGCTGCTCGACCTCACCGAGCCGGAGTGCTGGGAGCTGGTCGGCGGCCACGGCATCGGCCGGATCGCCCTGCCGGTCGAGCCGGGGCCCGTGGTGCTGCCGGTCAACTACGTGGTCGACGACGGCTCCTTCGCCTTCCGCACCGGCGAGCACGGTGCCGCCGCCCCGGAGGAGGGCGCCGCGGTCTCCTTCCAGGTCGACCACGTCGACGAGTACCTCGGCCGCGGTTGGAGCGTGCTGGCGCTCGGCCCGGCGCACTACGTGCACGACCCCGCCGAGCTGGAGCGGCTGGCCGGCCTGCCCGGCGCCGCGCCCTGGGCGGGCGGGGCGCGGCCGTGCTGGGTGCGGATCCGTCCGGAGGAGATCAGCGGGCGGCGGCTGGTCACCGGCTGAGGCCTCCGCCCGCCCCCGCGCGCCCCTCCCGCGCACCCGCTCCCGGCGCCCCGGTACGGCCCGTGGACGGGCGCCGCGAGGACTGGTAAGCAGGCCGCAGGCGGCCGGGCCGTCCAGGCCGCCGTCCGCGACGTACCAGCAGGAGAGCAGGGGCGATGCGCAGAATTCTGATCGTCGGCGCCGGGCAGGCCGGGCTCCAACTGGCTCTGGGGCTCCAGGCCCACGGCTACGACGTGACGGTGCTGACCGACCGCGGCCCGGAGGAGGTGCGCGGCGGGCGGGTGATGTCCAGCCAGTGCATGTTCGACTCCGCGCTGCGCACCGAGCGGGCCCTCGGCCTGGACCTGTGGGCGGACCTCGCGCCGCGGATCGAGGGCCTCGGGGTGTCGCTCCCCGGGCCGGACGCGCGGCGGGCCGTCGACTGGGTCGGGCGGCTGGACGGCTACGCCCAGTCCGTCGACCAGCGGCTGAAGATGTCCACCTGGCTGGAGCTGTTCGCCGAGCGCGGCGGCCGGGTCGAGCTGCGCCGGGTGACCGCGGCCGACCTGCAGAACCTGGCCGGCTCCTACGACCTGGTGCTGGTCGCCTCCGGGAAGGGCACGCTGGCCTCGCTGTTCGAGCGCGACCACGAGCGCTCCCCGTACGAGCGGCCGCAGCGCGCGCTGGCCGCCAGCTACCTGCACGGGCTCGGGCCGCGCCCCGAGCACGACTACCCGGCGGTGCGCTGCAACCTGGTGCCGGGCGTCGGGGAGCTCTTCATCGTCCCGGCGCTGACCGAGGCCGGCCCGTGCGACGCCGTGGTCTGGGAGGCCCTGCCCGGCGGCCCGGCGGACGCCTTCGACGGGATCCGGGACCCGGCCGAACACCTGCGGGTGACACTGGAGTTGATGAAGACGTTCACCCCCTGGGAGTACGACCGCACCCGTTCCGGCGTCGAACTCACCGACGCCCGAGCCACCCTGGCCGGCCGCTTCACCCCGGCGGTGCGCCGCCCGGTCGGCGAACTGCCCGACGGCGCCACGGTGCTGGGCGTCGCCGACGTGGTGGTCCTCAACGACCCGATCGCCGGCCAGGGGTCCAACAACGCCGCCAAGTGCGCCGCCTCCTACCTGGCGGCGATCCTCGCCCACGGGGAGAAGCCCTTCGACCGGGCCTTCCAGCAGGCGGCCTTCGACGGGTTCTGGCGGATCGCCGCCCCCTCCACCGCCTGGAGCAACGAACTGCTCGCCGGCCCGCCCCCGCACGTCCTGGAACTGATCGGCGCCGGTGGCGAACTGCCCGCCGTCGCCCACCGGTTCGCCAACGCCTTCGACGATCCGGCCGACCTGGAGGCGTGGTACTTCGACCCGGCGAAGGCCGCCGCCTACCTCGCCTCGGCCGCGGCGGGCGGCTGACCCGACCGGCAGGTCAGGACTCGGCCAAGTCCCGTACGGACGTGCGTCGTTCGTGGTGGGTTCTGCTTGCCCCCGTCGAGGGGCCCCGGCCCGGACCCACGGGCCGGGCGAGCGGCGCGGACAGCGGGAGCAGAGCAGTGACGGTCGACGGGGGCGCCATGGCCCAGGCTGTGATCGACTCGGCGTACAACGAGCGCAGACGGCTGCACACCGGCCGCAGCCGGACCGTCGCCGTGGTGGTGTTCGGCCTGCTGATCGCGCTCGGCTTCTTCCTGGCCCTGGTGGTCGGCAAGGCGGACCCGGACACCGCCCCGACCTGCAACGGCACGACCATGACCCCGCACGATCAGTGCCGGATCTGGTCGACCCGCGGCGGAGGGGGCGTCTACTCCTACGACGAGATGATCGACCGCAGGGAGTCCGGGAGCGGCGTGTGGCGGGTGGTCGGCTTGGGCGGTGCGGGCGTGGCCGCCGTGCTGATGGCCGTCTGCGTCGCCAGGCTCAACCCCGGCCGGCCCTGGGGCGCGCCGGTCGCCGCCGCCTGCCCGCGCTGCCGGGAGCCCAACCTGCGGGAGAAGCGCGCCACGCACAGTGTCACCCGGGGCCGCACCACCCACCGCTACAGCGGCATCGTCACCCTCTGCACCCCGGCCTGCGGCTTCTGCGCGATCCGTCCGCGCTGACCTGCGGCGCAGCGGAGGGGCCGGGGCGGGCCGGCCCGCCCCCACCGACTACGCTCGGCCCGTCGAACGAACGAGGGGACGGACCGCGTGGGCAGGTGGGAGCGGGCGCTGGACGCGGCCGGGGTGCGGGAGCCCGGGCTGCGGGCCGACTACGGGCGGCAGCGGGAGCAGGTCCTCCGGTACCGGCGGGAGGTCGCGCTCGCCGCCGGCCTGCTGCTGCCCGCCCGGACGGTCCCGCACGTGATCGCCGCCGCCGCCTTCATGCACCGCACCGACACCCTGCTCGACAGCGGCCCGCTCGCCGAGCGCCGGGAGGCCTGCGCCCGCTGGCAGCGGCAGGTCGCCGACTGCCTCGCCACCGGCCGCACCGACGACCCCGAGCTGCGCCCGCTGCTGCACAGCGCCGACGCCCACCCGGTGCTGCGCAGCCGGGTGCCGGAGTTCCTCGCCGCGGCCGGCGTCGACCTGGACTTCACCGGGTTCGCCACCGAGCAGGACCACCAGGCCTACGTCGACGGGTACTCGCTGCCCGGCTTCATGGTGGTCGCCGCGGTGATCGGCCCGGACGGCGACCAGCGCGACTACCGCGCCGCCTGCCGCACCTTCATCGACGGCAGCCAGCGGCTCGACTTCGTCAACGACCTCGCCGAGGACCTCGCCGAGGGCCGGCTCACGATCCCCGCGCAGACCCTCGCGGAGCACGGCGTCACCCGCGCCGACCTGGAGCAGGCCCGCGACCTGCCCGCCGTCCGGGCGCTGCTCGCCGACCAGCTGGACCGGGCCGACCGCGCCCTCGCCGAGGGCCGGGCCGTGATCGACCTGGTGCCGCCCGCCCACCGGCCGATGGTGCGCTGCATCGTCGGGGTGGAGGAGCTCACCAGCGCCGCCGCCCGCGCCGACCTCGGCGCCCTGCTGCGCCGCTCGGCGAGCCCGGCCAAGCCCGCCGCGCTGCGCCTGGTGGCCCGCGAGTACCTCCGGGCCCGGCGCCTGCGCGGCTGACCGGCGGTGCCGCGCGGGCGGGGACGGCCGGTGTCCACGGCGTTGCCGGCCTCCACGGCGTTGGCGGCTTCCACGGCGTGGGCGGCCTCCACGGCGTTGGCGGCCTCCACGGTGTGCACGGCGTCCACAAGCGGAACCTCCCTTTGTCGTAGGCGATCCGGCGGTCGTGTCAGCGCTCTGTCCCGGGTCGGACGGCCTGGCTAGCATGAGCCCGCTCAGCTCGTAGGAGCCAACGACACCAATCATTGGGAGGACCCATTGAGTGCCCTGGTGACCGACATCCGCGACGCCGGCCCGCTGGAGATCGACGAGGAGGCCATCGTCTTCGAGGACGAGCTGGACGCCGACCTCACCCCCGTCGCCTGCCTCGCCGACCCGTGGGTGACCTACGTCCCGACCCGCTTCCCCTGTGAGTTCAACTCCTGATCCGGCCGGATCCCGACCGCGCGGACCGGGGGAGGACGCAACGATGAGCGCACCGCCCGACCCCGGTTCCGCCGCGGCCCGCCGACCGGCCCTGCCCCGGGACGACGCCCGGGACGAAACCCGGGAGCAACTGCGGCGCAGGGTCGACGAGTCGGCCGCCCGCGCGCCCGGCCCGCGCCACCCGCTGCGCACCGACGGCCGGTGGTGGTACCTGCGGGACGCGCGGATGCCGGAGCTCGCTCACGGCTGGAAGCTCCACCTGTCCGCCCGCCCGGAGGGCTTCGCGGCGCTGCTGGACACGGCGCTGCCGATCCTGCTCGGCCGGGTCTGCGACCTGAAGTTCGCGGTGGACCAGGCGGCGCTGCGGGAGCTCAACAGCGGCCGGCACGGTGCCGCGGCCGTCGGCAAGGCCGTGACGGTCTACCCCCGGCCGGAGGAAGTCCGGGCGCTCGGCCTGGAGTTGGCGCAGGCGCTGGCCGGGCGGGAGGGCCCCGCCGTGGTCAGTGACCGCCGCCTGCGGCCGGACGCGCCGATGTACTACCGCTACGGCCCGTTCCGGGTCACCGACGACGAGGCGCAGGCCGGCATGGCCGGCCCGGACGGCTCGCGCTTCCCCGGCCTCGCCGAGGCCCGCTACCGCCGCCCGCCCTGGGCGGACGACCCGTTCGAGGCATCCGGCGCCGCCGCCCGTCCGGCGACCACCCGGATCGGCGCCGGCCGCTACCGGATCACCGCCGGCATCACCCGCACCCCCGGCGGCCACGTCTACCGCGCCGTCCAACTCGCCACCGGCCGCGCGGTGGTGGTCAAGCAGGCCCGGGCGTTCGCCGCCGAGGACGGCGCGGGCGTCGACGCCCGCGGCCGGCTGCGGCACGAGCGGCGGGTGCTCGACGCGCTGGCCGGCATCCCCGGCGTACCCGCGGCGGTCGACTACTTCCGGCACGGCACCGACGAGTACCTGGTCAGCACCGACTGCGGGCGGACGGACCTGCGCCGCGCGGTGCTCACCGCCGGCCCGTACGACGCCGACCCCGGCGCCGCGGGCGGCCGCGACGGGTGGACGCTGGCGCGCCGGCTGCTGCGGGTGCTGGACGCGGTGCACGCGCGCGGCGTGGTGGTCTGCGACCTCAAGCCCGCGAACGTGGTGCTCGCCCCGGACGGTCGGCCCGCGCTGGTCGACTTCGGGGTGAGCGCCCTGGCCGGCCGGCGGCCCCCGGGCGCCACCGCCGGGTACGGCCTGCCGGGCGCCACCGGGGAGGACCCCACCGAGGACCACTACGCGCTGGGCGCCACCCTCCACCACGCCCTCACCGGGCTCGACCCGGTGGTGATCGACCCGGACCCGGCGACCAACCGCGACCGCACGCTGGCCTGCCTGCGCGCCGCCCTCCCGGAGCCCGGGCACCCGGCGGCGCTGCTGGTCGAGGACCTGCTGAGCTTCGACCCGGCCCGGCGCGCGGCGGCGGCGGCGCGCCTGCGCGAGGACGCGCCGCCGGGCCGGGCGGGCCGGGGGCGCGCGCGGGCCCGGCGGAGCCCGGTGGCCGAGGCGTTCGACCACACCGTCACCACCTGCGTCCGGATGGCCCGCGAGCTGACGGCCGCCGATCCCGGCGCCGAGCGGCCCCGGACCCTGCTCTCGCTGTACGACGGCGCCGCCGGCCTCGGCCTCGAACTGCTCCGGCACCCGGACCGCCCGGACGCCGCGTCAGCCGCCGCCGACCTGGCCGCCTGGACGGCCGCCCACCCCGCCCTCGACCGGCTGGACGGCTCGCTCTACCAGGGCCGGGCCGGCGTCGACCTCTTCCTCGCCGAGGCCGCCGCCGGGCTGGGCACCGAGCCCCCGCGGCCCCGCCGGTACCGGGGCACCGGCGTGGACCAGATCGCCGGCACGGCCGGAACGGGCACCGCGCACCTGCTGCTCGCCGCGCTCGGCGGCCCGGCCGCCGCCGCCCACCGCGCCGCGGCGGAAGACTGCGCCGCCGCGCTGGCCGGGCACCCGCTGGACGACCTCGGCGAGGAGCCCAACCCCGGCACCGCGGCCCTCGCCGAGGGCTTCGCACACGGCCGCGCCGGCGTCGCCCACTTCCTGCTCGCGATGCCCGATGCGGCGTCCCGGCAGGCCGCCCGGGCGATCGTGGACGGCCTCGCCGCCGACCTCCCGGGCATCCTGGCCGCCGCCCGCGCACCCGGGGCGACCCGCCGTTACCTCGCCTGGTGCCGGGGCCTGGCCGGGCTCGGCACCCTGCTGGTGCAGGCCGGCCGGCAGTATGGCGACGACGCGCTGCTCGCGCTCGCCGCCGAGGCCGCCGGCACCTGCCGCACGCTCGCCCCGCGGACCGCGCAGGTCTTCCGCTGCTGCGGCCTGGCGGGCGTCGGCGAGCTCTTCGTCGACCTCGCGGCGGCCACCGGCGAGGCCCGGTACTGGGCCGCCGCCGAGGACCTGGCACGGCTGCTGCTCACCCGCGCGGGCGGGCCGCCGGACCGCCCGCTGCTGCCCGGCCGCCGGCCGGACGCGCAGGCGCGGGCCTGGGCCGTCGGCACTCCGGGGGTCACCACCTTCCTGCGCCGGCTGGTCCGTCGCGGCGGGACCGTCCCGGGGCTGCTGCCGCCGGCCTGAACCGCCGCCTGCTGCACCCGGCCGCGGGCGCGGCGCGCCCGACTGGTCGGCGGGGGCCCGGCTCCACCCCGGCGGGCCACCGGTACCGTTCGGCGGACGTTCGTGAAGGCGGCCCGCTCACAGCCGCATGAGCCCGGCGGCGGTCGGCCGGAACCCGCACCGGCCGTAGAAGGACTCCAGGTGCGGTTCGTAGTCGACGTGCAGCCACTCGGCACCGCGCGCCCTCGCCTCGTCGGCAGCCGCCTCGACCAGCCGCAGCCCGAGCCCCCGCCGGCGCTCGTCCGGGTGCACGGTCGTGTCCAGGACGAAGGCGTGCGCGCCGCCGTCGCCGGCGACGTTGACGAATCCGACCAGCCGGCTCCCTCGACGCGCTGCGATCCAGGCCAGGCTGCGGGCCAGCACCGGCGCGAAGGAGGTCGACCGGTGAGCCGGCCACGACGCGCTGAACAGTTCGTCGAGCTCGGCATCCGTCAGATCGGGACACACCGCCAACACCACATCGCCGGCCTGCGGCGAGTCACTGATCACCATGCGGAGCAGCCTGCCACACAGCCACGGCCGTGATCACCCCGCCATGCGCCCGGGCCGCCCGCGGAGCGAGCACGCCGCCGGTCGGCGGCTGCGCGAAGTCGCCACCCGCCCGGACGTCGGCCGATGCGCACCGGTGTCCTGACCGGGGACGTTGGTCGAACCGGTCCCGGCCCGGGCGGCGGCCGGTGGGTAGCCTTCGGCGTATGTCTACTGTGATCACGGTGTGTCGCGTTCCCGTGCCGAGTGCCGTCCACGGACTGGGGGGACTGCTCGCCGCCCACGCCGCGTACGAGGAGGCGTCCTTGGGCGGCCCTGTCGCCGAGGTCCTGGACCGTCTCGACCAGGCGTGCGCTGCCGGGCGGGTCGAGGTCTTCGTCGCGTTCGACGGCGACGACGCGCTGGGGTACGCCTCGCTGACGACGGACCTCGCGACGTGGAGCGGCCGCGAGTTCGGGCACCTCGACTGCCTGTTCGTCCGTGCGGGGGAGCGGGGCCGCAACGTCGGGCGCCTGCTCGTCGACGCCGTGCGGGAGCGGTGCCGCCTGCGGGGTCTGCGGGAGCTGCAGTGGCAGACGCCGGTGGGGAACGAGGACGCGATCCGCTTCTACCGGCGCCTCGGCGCACGGGACGCGACGAAGGCGCGGTTCACCTGGGAGCTGTGAGCGGCCCGGGCCCGGAGAGGGCACGGGCCGGCGTGAGGGGCCGGGTCGGCAGCGGGCTGGAGTAGACGACGCTCGTGGTGATCGAGCCCAGGGTCGCCAGCCGGCCCGTGATGCGCTCCAGGTCGCGCATGCCCTGCGCGAGGACCTTGAAGATGAAGCAGTCGTCGCCGGTGACGTGGTGCGCCTCGATGACCTCGGGAGTCGCGTCGATCAGGTCGTGCAGGGGCTTGTAGTTCCCCGAAGGGTAGGCGAGGCGGACGAACGCGGTGATCGTGTAGCCGAGGGCCTCGGCGTCGAGGGTCGCGGTGTAGCCGGTGATGACACCGGCGTCCGTCAGGCGCCGGAGCCGGTCGCTGGTGGCAGACGGCGACATCGTGACCGCGCGGGCGAGGTCGGCGATGCTCGCGCGACCGTCCCGCTGCAGCTCGGCAATCAGTGCCTCATCGGTGATATCGAGGCTGACCCGTTCGTTATTCGGCATGGGGCGGATAATACCGGTGAATCATCGGTGGACGCAGCTTCACGCCGTCGGTTGCCGGTTCCCCGCGGGCGGCGGAAGCGGTCGAATAGAGCCATGAACGAGAACACCACGGCAGACCGGCCCGCCACCCCCGCCGGCGCAGGCCTGCGCGGGACCGCGGGCGCCGTCGCCCACTTCAGCGCCAAGCTCGCCTACGAGACCGACCCGTCCGACCTCGCCGCCGCCCGAGCCGGCGCCGAGCCTCCCGTCGTCGTGGACACCCGGTCACAGGAGTCCTGGGACCAGGGCCACATCCCCGGGGCCGTCCACCTGCCCGGCAACGAGATCCCTGCGCGCGCGGCACAGCTGCTCCCCGACCGGTCGGCCGACATCGTCGTGTACTGCTGGGGCCCGGGCTGCAACGGCTCCACCCGGGCGGCGCTGGCGCTGTCGCAGCTGGGCTACACGCGGGTGCGCGAGCTGATCGGCGGGTTCGAGTACTGGGCCCGCGAGGGCATGTCCATCCGTACGAGCTCCGGGCGCACCCGCCGTCCCGTGGACGACCTCACGGCCCCCGTCCAGTGACGGCCGTGTCCCACCCCAACGCGGCACTCAGCCCGCGCCACCGCCTGGAGGCCGCCCGTCTCGTGGTCGAGGACGGGTGGCCGGTCAGCGAGGTCGCGGCCTGGTTCCGGGTGTCCTGGCCCACCGTGAAGCGCTGGGCCGACCGCTACCTCGCCGACGAACCCATGACGGATCGCTCGTCCCGCCCCGGGGCCTCACCGGCCAGGACGGGCAGGGCTGTGGCGCAACGTTGCGTCGGTCCGTGCGGCGAGCCCACCTGACGGTACGAGCACCCACGCCACGGACACGGCGCCCGCCCCGGCCCTCCGGGGCGGGCGCCGTGCCTGCCGGCACCACCCGGCCGCGGGCCGTCCCGCCCGCGTGGTCAGGCCATTTCGACGTAGCGGTGGACCCGGTCGAAGCGCCGGGCCGCCACGTCCCGGCGGCGGACCACCCAGTGGGCCACGCCGGAGTCCAGTTCCGTGACGTCGTCGCCGCACCTCCAGGTGGCCAGCAGCACCCAGTCGTCGGCGCCCTCCCCGGGGGCCGCACCGCCCTGCTCGCGGTGGGCGGTGTCCTCGGTGTCCCGGACGTCGTGGACGGGGTCGTTCTGGGGCGAGACGGGATGCCCGCCGATCTGCAGGGCCCAGGGCGGGCGGTGGCCGCCCCCGTGCGCCCAGGCGTCGGCGAGTGCGTCGGCGAGTTCGGACTGCTCGTCCTCGGGGAGGTCCCCCCAGCGGTCGAGGGCGAAGCTCTCCGGCATCGGAACGCTCAACTGGTGCCACACGGTGCGCAGTTCATCCGGCCGGTACGGCTCGCGCCAGCTGTGTCCGAGGGGGGTCGGGGCGGTCGGGGTCCCGGCGGGGACGTACAGCACCGCGTCGGACACCTGCTTCCCGGTGCCGTGCACCACGACGTCGGAGAACAGGAGCAGGTGGCCGTCGGCGGGCAGCGGGAGGCCGGTCGCGCCCGGGGGGAGGGCCGCGAGGTCGACGGAGGCCACGAAGTGCTCGGCCGGCTTCGGCGCGCCGTGCGGCAGCAGCGGGTCACCGCCGATCCGGGCCACCAGGGGGCCGTCACCGCCCCGCGCCAGGTACACCGCAGGACGGGCGGTCCGTATCCATTCCTCCACCTCCTCTGACGGCAGGCCCAGGGATGCCGCTTCGGCCCGGAAGTGGTGCGCTCTGTCCATGCTCGTGTCGGTCACGCTGGTCATCCTAGGGGCTCGTGGCCGGGCGGCGCCCGGCCCGGACTCGCTTGGGGTCAGGGCGGTTTGGCGCTGCCGGGCGGCCCGCCCGGTTCAGCTCCCGAGGGTGGCGAGCCACTCGGTCAGCAGGCGGTTGACCTCCTCCGGGCGCTCCTGCTGGATCCAGTGGCCGCAGCCGTCGAGGAGGTGGGAGGCCGACAGGCCGGGGAGGGTGGCGGGGTGGGCGTCGATGGCATCGGACATCCAGGTGGTGGAGGCGTCCAGGGCGCCGCCGATGAACACGGCCGGCTGCTCGACCGGGGCTCCGCGGTGCGGGGCGAGGTCCTCCCAGTCCCGGTCCATGGCGCGGTAGCGGTTGAGCGCGCCGGTGAACCCCGTGCGCTCGAACTCCCCGGCGTAGACGTCGAGGTCGTCCTCGCTCAGCCAGGCCGGAAGCACCCCCGAGGGGAAGCGGTCGCGCAGCCGGCCGCCGCCGCGGGCGACGAAGTGCGGGTCGGGCTCGTCCCGGGCGGGCATGGTGTCGGCGGACAGGGCCGCGTAGAAGCCCGCGAGCCAGCCCCGGACGTCGGGCTCGATCTCCGCCTCGGCACGGCCGGGCTCCTGGAAGTAGGAGACGTAGAACTCCTGCTCGGGGCCGCCGATCCGGCGGAAGACGTCGGTGGGGCGGGGGCCACCGGGCGGGGAGTAGGGGACGCTCAGCAGGCCGACGGCGCGGAAGACCTCGGGGTGGAGCAGGGCGGAGGCGGAGGCGATGGTGGAGCCCCAGTCGTGGCCGACGACCACCGCGGTCTCCTCGCCGAGGGCACGCACGACGGCGACGTTGTCCTCCACCAGGTCGAGCATCCGGTAGGCCTCGGTCGCCTCCGGCCTGGAGGAGCGGCCGTAGCCGCGTACGTCGACGGCGACCGCGCGGTAGCCGGCCGCGGCGAGCGCCGGGAGCTGGTGCCGCCAGGAGTACCAGGACTCGGGGAAGCCGTGCACGAGCAGGACCAGCGGGCCGGCGCCCTGCTCGGCCAGGTGCAGGCGGCCGGCCGGGGCCTCGACGGTGCGGTGGCGAAGCTCGGTGGGCGGCTGGGTCTGCATGGGGCTTCTCCTCGGTTCGCGGCGGATGCGGCTACCCGTGGATCATGCGACGCGGCACCCGCGCGGCGCGATCGGCCTTGCCGATCTGGCAAACTCGCGGCACGGGGCGGTGGAGCGGCACGGCACGGAGGAGGACGAAGGTGGCAGCCGACGACGTCGAGGGCACGCTGGCCGCGATCGGGCCCCGGCTGCGGGCCGCGCGCGAGCACCACGGCGCGACGCTCGCCGCCGTCGGCGGTGCGACGGGCCTCTCGACCAGCACGCTGTCCCGGATCGAGACCGGCCGGCGCAAGCCCACCCTGGAGATGCTGCTGCAGCTGTCCAGGGAGTACGGCGTCTCCCTCGACGAGCTGGTCGGCACGGCACCCGCCCCCGCCTCCGCCCCCGAGCCGCGCACCAGGGCGCCGCTGAGCTTCGGCGACGACAAGGCGGTGCTGCCGCTGACCCGGTACGTCGGCGGCCTGCACGCCCACAAGCACGTCCTGCCCGCCGTCGAGGGCCGGCCGGTGCGGCCCCGCCAGGCCTCCCACGACGGCCACGAGTGGCTGTGCGTCCTGTACGGGCGGCTGTGGCTCGCGCTCGGCGACCAGGACCTCCTCCTGGCCCCCGGGGAGGTCGCCGAGTTCGACACCCGGACCCCGCACGGGGTGGCGAACGCCGGCCCCGGCGCGCCGGTCGAGTACCTGGTGGTGTTCGGACCGCAGGGCGAGCGGCTGCGGCCCCGCACCCCGCCGCGCTCCGTCCGCGGAGCCGCCGGTCACGCGGCCGCCGACGGAGGGGCCGGCGGCGGAGGGGCCGACGAGTGAGCAGCCGTCCCGGGCCGCGGATCCGACCGGGAGGAGTCCGTGGCGGCCAACGCCCGGTTGTCCGCGGGGCCTCGTGGCCTTCCGCCGACGGGCCGGCCGCCGCCTTCGGCCGGCCCGTCGACTCCTCGCCCCTCGAACCGGCGCCGGCCGACCGGCTGCGAGCGGCCAGTGCGTGCGGTGCGCCGGCCTGCCTCCCCACGGGTGACTGGGAGGGCTCTGCGGCGGGACGGGACCTGTCGGCGTTCCTGGACGGCACCGACCCGGTCGTCCGGTGACCGCCTGACGGCCTGCGGGGGGCGTGACCGGGACGCGGCGACGGGCCGGCGTGGCCGGCGCCCCGTGCCCGCGCGTCAGCCGAAGGCGCGGCGGTAGGCCTGCGGGCTGACTCCGGTGGTGCGCTTGAAGCGGTCGCGGAAGGCGGTGGGGGAGCCGAAGCCGACCTGGGCGCCGATGCGTTCCACGGAGTGCCCGGTGCTCTCCAGCAGGTGCTGGGCCTGGCGCACCCGGGCCCGGTGCAGCCACTGGAGCGGGGTGGTGCCGGTCTGGTCGCGGAACCGGCGGATCAGGGTCCGGGTGCTGGTCCCGGACCGCGCGGCGATGTCGGCCAGGGTGAGGTCGCGGGCCAGGTTCTCCCGCAACCAGACCAGCAGGGGCTCCAGTTCGGATCCCTGCGGGGTGGGCGCATGGTCGGCGACGATGAACTGCGCCTGCCCGCCCTCCCGTTCCAGGGGCATCACCGACAGCCGGGCCGCGTCGGCGGCGACGGCCGAGCCGTAGTCGCGGCGGATCAGGTGCAGGCACAGGTCCAGGCCCGCGGCTGCGCCCGCCGAGGTGAGGAACTGGCCGTTGTCGACGTAGAGGACGTCCGGATCGACCTCGATCTCCGGGTGCCGCGCCGCCAGCAGCGGGGCCGCGAGCCAGTGCGTGGTCGCCCGCAGCCCGTCGAGCAGGCCGGTGGCGGCCAGCGGGAAGGTGCCCACGCAGAGGGAGGCGATCCGCGTGCCCTCGGCGGCGGCCGACCGCAGGGCCTCACGCACGGACGGCGGGAGCGGCGCGAGGGGGTCGCTGGTGCCGGGCACGATGACCGTGTCCGCGTCGCGCAGGGCCTCCAGGCCCCACGGGGCGCGCAGCCGGAACATCCCCGTGTCGATCTCCTCGTGTTCCGCGCACACCCGGATCCGGTAGCCGGGGCGCCCGTCGGGCAACCGGGTCCGGCTGAACACCTCGATCGGGGTGGACAGGTCGAACGGGATCACCTGGTCCAGCGCGAGCACCGCGACGGTGTGCATGGCCGGAACCCCCCTCTCCTCGGCCCGGCCGCATCCCGGCCGGTGGTGCCGGACCATCATGTCAGCGCAGTGGGCGGGCGCGCGGAAGGGGCTGGCGTTTTCCCGTCGAAGACTGTCACTCGCGCCACTGGGCGATCACCGCGGCGGCCGGTTGACTTCAGGCGTCCGTCAACGAGAGCCCGAACCACCCGGGACCGCCCGAAGGGATCCGTCCTGCCATGAGCTACGTCGCGCCGATCATCGTCGGCATCGTCTACTGCCTGCTGATGTCCCTGATCAGGGAACCGCACCGGCGCCGGTTCAACGCCGTCATGGTGGCCGGGGCCGGGGCCGCCTACCTGAGCGGCGGCGGCTTCGGCCCCTGGGAACTGCCGTTCGTCGCCCTCACGGCCTACGTCGCCTACCGGGGGCTGGAATCCTGGACCTTCGTCGGCATCGGATGGCTGCTGCACACCGCGTGGGACGTGGCCCACACCCTCAAGGGCAACCCGATCCTGCCCTTCGCCCACACCTCCTCCCTGGGCTGCGCCATCTGCGACCCCGTCATCGCCCTCTGGTGCTTCCGCGGAGGCCCCACCCTCACCGCCCTCGTCCGCCGCCGGACCGGCCCCGCCTCCGGTTCCGTCCCCTCCTGACGGGGGAGACCGCCGCCTGGCGGCGCCGCCGGTCGCGTCGCCGCGGGGTGGCGCGGCCGTCAGGCGGCCGGGGCGGCCCAGTCGATCCGGTGGTGGAGGTGGGCGGAGAGCTTCTCCGGGTTCACCAGCTTCATGCCGACCGGCATCAACGCATCGCGCAGCACCCGGCCGACCGGGCCGGCCGCCTTGGTGCTGTTGGTGCGCTCGGTCTGCCTGATGATCCGCTCGACGCGCGGGCGGCGCAGCGCCTCGTACCGGGTGAGCGCCCGGTCCAGCGGCAGATCCCTCGTGCAGCGCGCCAGTTCCACCGCGCTCTCGACGGCCAGCGAGGCCCCCTGGCCGGAGCTGGAGGAGGGTGCGTGGGCCGCGTCCCCGACCAGCACCATCCGGCCGCGGCTCCAGTGCGGCAGCAGGGGCATGGTCTCCATCGGCCCGGTGACCAGCAGTTCGGCCGGCTCGGTGTGCCGGATCAACTCCAGTGCGGGGGTGCGGTCGTCGGCGCAGGCCTCGGCCAGCACCGCCAGCCAGCGCTCGGCTCCGTAGGCGACCGCCTCGGCCTGTGTCATCGGCCGGGGGTGCGGCAGGTTGACGAACCAGACGGCGTTGCCGCCCAGCACCTGGAGGCCGAAGAAGGCCCGCTTGCCGAAGGTCATGAGCATCTTCCCGCCGGTGTCCGGCACCGCGCCGGCCAGGGTGCTCACCGAGCCGAAGCCCTGGAGGCCGGCGTAGCGGGGCTGCGGGGCGGCCGGGTCGATCAGGTTCCGTACGGTGGAGCGGATTCCGTCGGCGCCGACCAGCAACTCACCGGTGGCGGTGGTCCCGTCGGCGAACCGGGCGGTGACGGTGTCCGTGCCCTCCTCGACCCCGACGAGCCGCTTGCCGTGCTCGATCCGGATGCCGCGGGCCCGGGCCTCGGCGTAGAGCGCCCGGTAGAGGTCGCTGCGCATGACCAGCCGGGTGGCCTCCAGCGTGCCGGGGTTGCCGATCTCGGCGAGCCGCTTGCCGTTCCAGCTCTGCAGCACGATCGAGTGCATCGGATCGCCGAGGCCCCGGACCAGGTCGCCGGCGCCGATCGCGTCCAGCGCTGCGAGCCCGTTGGGCGCCAGGCCGAGCGCGGCGCCGACGCCCTCGGCGGTGCCCTCGTACGCCTCGTAGACGGTGGCCTCGACGCCGGCCTGCCGCAGGGCCATCGCGGCGACGGGGCCGGCGACCCCGCCGCCGATGACCAGGGCGGTGGTGGTGCGGTGGGACATGGCGGGTGCTCCTTCGGGAGGGGCCGGGTCGTCGGCAGGGGATGCTGCCGACCCGCTCATAGTTGCACTGAAACTAGATGCAAGGCAACTAGTTCCATCGGCCGTAGTATCGGGATCATGAGTACTGCCGCCAAGGCCCCCAAGAGCTCGCCGATCACGCTCACCGTGCTGTCGCTGCTGCACTTCGAGCCGCTGCACCCGTACGGGATGCAGCGGCTGCTCAGGCAGTGGGGGAAGGACCAGGTGGTGAACGTCGGCCAGCGCACCAGCCTCTACCGCGCCATCGACCGCCTGCTGGGCGCGGGCCTGATCGCCGTCCGCGAGACCGGGCGCGACCAGCAGTACCCCGAGCGGACGGTCTACGAGATCACCGACGCCGGCCGGGAGGCCACCCGCACCTGGCTGCTGGAGATGCTGCGCGAGCCCAGGGCGGAGTTCCCGGAGTTCCCGGTCGCGCTGTCCAACCTGATGCTGCTCGCACCCGGCGAGATCGAGCAGGCCCTGGCCGCCCGCCTCGCCGCGGTGCGCGCCGGCCGGGCCGCCCACGAGCGCTCGCTCGCCGAGACGGCGGCCGTCGGCGTGCCCCGGGTCGCCATGCTGGAGAGCGAGTACGCGGTCGCCCTGGCCGCCGCCGAGGCCGACTGGCTGGAGGGCGTCATCGCCGATCTCCGCTCGGGCGCCCTCACCTGGAGCGCCGAAGAGCTGATCGCCGCCGCCCGGGCCGGCGAGGCCCGGGCGCCGCGGTAGGCGCGGGCGCACCCGGAGACCAGCCGCCGGGCCCCCGCGGGCGGTCGGCCGCGGCCCTCAGCCCCGTACGGACGGCACGGGGTTGGCCGGCTCGTCCAGCCACGCCCGGTGTCCGCCGTCCGCGTCCACGGTCAGCCCGAACCGCTCGTAGCCCGGGCGGCCCTGCTGCTCCCACCACCGGACGACGTCCTCGACCTGGGACCACACCCGCCGAGGACCCGACTGGCGGACCTCGTACCGCTGCGCGCCGTCCACGAAGTCGACCGTCGCCCAGGATGTGACAGCGGTGTCGAACAGCCACAGGGTGGTCATCCCGCCCCCGTCGCTTCGCCGGTAGTAGACGTCGGGCAGCCCCAGGCCCACGACGAAGGAGGCCAGCCAGTCGTCGACGACATCGAGCGGGCTGAGGGCCGTGTACTCCTGCGGGGCGCCCCCGGGCCAGTCGCCGGGCAGGTAGTCGTCGACGGGCGGCCCCTCGTAGCGCTGCTGACGCATGCGCATGAACGCCGACGAGCCGGTGAAGGGGCCCCGGGCGGTGCGGCCGGCGACGGTGAGGCGGGCGACGGCTCCGCCGCCGAAGAGCGGCGCGAAGGGCAGCACGAGCACGCCCTGCGGGCGGATCTGCCCGATCACGGCCGCCGGGACGTCCCGTACCGAGCAGGTGAGGATCCCGCGGTCGTACGGCGCCCGGGGCGGGTAGCCCTCCGCGGCGTCGCCCACCACCGCGGTCGGGGCGGCGCCGAGGGTCCGGAGGTTGGCCGCGGCCCGGGCGGCGACCTCCCGGTCCAGCTCCACGGTCACCACGTTGTGCGCACCCTGGCGCCGGGCCAGCAGCCCGGCGTTCCACCCGGGGCCCGTCCCGCCCTCCCAGACCGTGTGGCCGTCCTGGACGTCCAGGTCGCGCAGCATGGAGGCCACCATCGTCGGCATGGAGACCGAGGACGTGGGCTCCCGCCGCCCGTCGTCCGCGCCGTCGTCCCACTGCGTCACGATCGCCACGTCGGAGTACGCGAGCTCCAGCCACCTCCCGGGGCTCTGCGCGCGGTCGCAGCGCTCGTAGCCGTCCTCGGTGCTCGCCCAGACGACGTCCGGCAGGAACAGGTGACGGCCGACGTCGAGGAAGACCTGCCGCCAGCCCGGGCCCAGCGCACCCGAGGCCTCCAGCCGGTCGACCAGCCGGTGCCGGAGGCCGGCGGCCGCCGTCACCTGTGCTTCGGATCGGGAGCCGGGCCCTGGCCGTCGGGGTTGGGCTTGGGGCCGATCTGCGGGCCGCCGGGCTTGGCGTGGGAGCCGCCCTTGCCGTCGTTCGGGCCGCCCTTGTTCTCGTCGCCCACGGTGCTTCCCCTTCTGCGTGACGCTTCGACAGCGCCGACCGGGTGACCATCCTGGCGCAGCCGCGCCCGTGCGGGGTACGGCGCGCGGGAGCAGCAGGGAGCGTGCGCGCGCCGTACGGCGCCGATGCCGGCCGACTGCCGGCTGCCCGCCGAAGGCCCGGCGGCGGCCCGGACTACCGGGAGCCCGCTGCCGGGCGCGCCTTGTAGAAGGACTCCTCCAGGTAGGCGACCTCGTGCGGTCGGTAGGGCTCCTCCAGGTAGGCGGCCTCGTCCTCGTCGAGCTCGACGTCCACCGCGGCGAGTGCGTCGGCCAGCTGGGCCGCCTTGGTGACCCCGACGACGGGCGAGGTCACCGCCGGATTGCGCATGACCCACGCCAGGGCGACCTGGGCCGCGGACAGTCCCCGCCTGCCCGCGATCTCGTGGACGCGCTCGACCACGGCCTGGTCCTCGTCGCGGTAGAGGATCCTGCCGCCCTCGTCCGTCCCGGCCCGCGCCGTGGCGGTGTCCCGGGCCCGCGTCAGCCTGCCCCGCGCCAGCGGGCTCCACGGGATCACGCCGATGCCCTGGTCGGCGCAGAGCGGGAGCATCTCCCGCTCCGCTTCCCGGTGGATGAGGTTGTAGTGGTCCTGCATCGACACGAAGCGGGTCCACCCGTTCAGGTCGGCCAGGAACAGGGCCTTGGCGAACTGCCAGGCGTACATGGAGGAGGCTCCGAGGTAGCGGACCTTCCCGGACCTGACCGCGTCGTGCAGCGCCTCGAGGGTTTCCTCGATCGGAGTGTCGTAGTCCCAGCGGTGGATCTGGTACAGGTCGATGTAGTCGGTCCCCAGCCGCTTCAGGGAGGCGTCGAGCTCGGTGAAGATCGCCTTGCGGGACAGCCCGGCGCCGTTGGGGCCGGGGCGCATCCGCATCCAGACCTTGGTGGAGAGAACGACCTCCTCGCGCCGGGTGAAGTCCCTGACCGCCCGGCCGACGATCTCCTCGCTGCTTCCGGCGCTGTACCCGTTGGCGGTGTCGAGGAAGTTGACGCCGGCTTCGAGGGCCTGCCTGATGATGTCCCGGCTGGCGTCCGCGCCCAGGGACCAGGGCTCGCCGCCCCGGTCCGGCTCGCCGAAGCTCATGCAGCCGAGGGTGATGGCGGAGACTTCCAGTCCGGTCGTTCCGAGTCTGACGTATCGCATGCCTGCGAACCTAGGGCGTGAAGTGCACTCCAACGCAAGTCCTTTCGGTCCGGAATCCGGAGGCGGGCGCCGGGTGCGCCCGGTCGGATACCGGCCGTCCGGGTGAAGGCACGCCGTCACCGGCCATGCCGGTCCACGAGCCGGGTAGGCGCAGGCCATGCGAGCACTCGTCATCAACTGCACTCTCAAGCCCTCTCCCGCGGCGTCGAACACCGAAGCCCTGGCCGGTGTCGTCGCCGACGCGCTCACCGCCCGCGGGGTGAGCGTGGAGGCCGTCCGCGCCGTCGACCTCGACCTGAAGCCCGGGGTGAAGTCGGACATGGGGGACGGCGACCAGTGGCCCCGGGTCCACGCCAAGCTCCTCGCCGCCGACATCCTCGTCGTCGCCTCCCCGACCTGGGTGGGCCGCCCCTCCTCCGTCGCGCAGCGCGTCCTGGAGCGGATGGACGCCATGATCTCCGAGACCGACGACGACGGCGTGCCGGTGGCGTACGGCAAGGTCGCCGGGGTCGTGGTCACCGGCAACGAGGACGGCGCCCACCACGTGATCAGCGAGATCTGCGGCGGACTCGTCGACATCGGCTACACCATCCCGGCCCAGGCCTGGACGTACTGGCACCTCGGCCCCGGCCCGGGCCCGGACTACCTGGACGACGACAAGGGGCACGACTGGGCCCACTCCACCGGCCGCACCATGGCCGCCCACCTCCACCACGTCGCGTCGGCCCTCGCGGCCCGCCCCTGGCCCGCCCCGTAGCGCGCCGCCCCACCCGCACGGCCCGGCGCGGGAGGACTGAGTCCGGGCGATCCGGGTTAGACGGCAGCCGTGCTGAGATTCCTGTGGGTGGCCTGGCTGGTGGGCGGAGCGGCGGCTGCCGCGGTGGCGGCGGTGGCGGTGTCGCCGTGGTGGTGGATCCCGGCGGCGCCGCTGCTGGCGGCGGCGGCGCTGGCGGTCGCGGACGTGCTGCAGACCAGGCACTCCGTGCTGCGCAACTACCCCGTGCTGGGACACCTGCGGTTCGCCCTGGAGGGCATCCGGCCCGAGGTGCAGCAGTACTTCGTCGAGCGCAACGTGGACGGCCGCCCGTTCGACCGGGACACCCGGAGCATCGTCTACCAGCGGGCCAAGGGCACCGACGCCGAGGAGCCGTTCGGCACCGAGCTGGACCTGTACGAGCCCGGGCGGGAGTTCCTCGTCCCGTCGCTGGCCCCGGTCGCGGTGCCGCAGGAGGCCCCGCGGGTGCGGGTCGGCGGCCCGGACTGCACCCGGCCGTACGACATGGCGCTGCTGAACGTCTCCGCGATGAGCTTCGGCTCGCTGTCGGCCAACGCGGTGCTGGCGCTGAACGCGGGGGCGGCGCTGGGCGGCTTCGCCCACGACACCGGGGAGGGCGGCCTGTCGGAGTACCACCTGCGGCCGGGCGGCGACCTGGTCTGGGAGCTCGGCACCGGCTACTTCGGCTGCCGCACGCAGGACGGCGGGTTCGATCCGGCGCAGTTCGCCGAGAAGGCCGCGCACCCGCAGGTCAGGTGCGTGTCGTTGAAGCTCGGCCAGGGCGCCAAGCCCGGCATCGGCGGGGTGCTGCCCGGCCCGAAGGTCAACGCCGAGATCGCGAAGGTGCGCGGCGTGCCGCAGGGGCGGACCGTCGTCTCGCCGCCGTACCACCGGGTGTTCTCCACGCCGCGCGAACTGGTGCTCTTCCTGGCCCGGATGCGGGAGCTGGCGGACGGCAAACCGGTCGGCTTCAAGCTGTGCGTCGGCTCGCGGCGGCAGTTCCTGGCGGTGTGCAAGGCGATGCTGGCGGAGGGCGTTACCCCGGACTTCATCGTGGTCGACGGCGCCGAGGGCGGCACCGGCGCGGCCCCGCTGGAGTTCGCCGACCACGTCGGGATGCCGCTGACCGAGGGCCTGCTGACGGTGCGCGACGCGCTGCTGGGCACCGGCCTGCGGGACCGGATCCGGATCGGCGCCAGCGGCAAGGTCGCCACCGGCAGCGACCTGGTGAAGCGGCTGGTCCAGGGCGCCGACTACACCAACGCGGCGCGGGCCATGATGTTCGCGCTCGGCTGCATCCAGGCGCAGCGCTGCCACACCAACACCTGCCCGGTCGGCGTGGCCACCCAGGACCGGCGCCGGGCCCGGGCCCTGCACGTGGGCGACAAGTCGCAGCGGGTCGCCCGCTACCAGGCGGCGACCGTCAGGAGCGCCCTGCAGATCATGGCGGCGATGGGCGTGGACGACCCGGCCGCCCTGCACCCGGGGATGCTGCGCCGCCGCACGGACGGGCAGACCGTGCGCTCCTACGCGGACCTGCGCCCGCCGATGGCGCCGGGCCGCCTGCTGGACGACCCGCCGGAGTCGTGGGCGCGCGACTGGCGCGGGGCCGATCCCGACCGCTTCACCGTCTGAACCCCTCACTCGCGAGAAGGAGAAACCCGTGGCACGGACCGTGGCCCGCATGATCGTCGACGCCCTCCGGGAGCTGGAGGTGCGGCACGTCTTCGGCGTGGTCGGCGACGCCCTGAACCCGTTGACGGACGCCATCCGCACCACGGAGGGCATCGCGTGGGTGGGCTGCCGGCACGAGGAGGCGGCGGCCTTCGCGGCCGGCGCCCAGTCGCAGCTGTCCGGGAACCTGGGCGTGTGCATGGGCACCGTCGGCCCCGGCTCGGTGCACCTGCTGAACGGCCTGTACGACGCGGCGAAGAGCCGCACGCCGGTGCTGGCGATCGCCGGGCAGGTGCCGTCCGCGGAGATCGGCGGCGACTACTTCCAGGAGGTCGACAACGACCTGCTGTTCCGGGACGTCGCGGTGTTCCGGGCCACCGTCTCCTCCCCGGACCAGCTGCCCCGGCTGCTGGAGGCGGCCGTGCGCACGGCGCTCGCCGAGCGCGGCGTGGCGGTGCTGACCGTCCCCGGCGACCTGGGCGACCGGGAGCTGACCGACGACCGGCCGGCGCGCTTCCCGCGCACCCGTCCGGTGACCCGGCCCGACGACGAGGGCATCCGGCGTGCCGCCGAGCTGATCAACGCCGGGCAGCGGGTGACGCTGCTGGTCGGCCGGGGCGCCCGGGAGGCCGCACCCGAGGTCCGGGAGCTGGCGGAGCGGCTGGCCGCGCCGATGGTGCTCACCCTGAAGGCCAAGGAGGGGTTCGAGGACGGCAACCTGTACCAGGTCGGCCAGACCGGTCTGATCGGCAACCCCGCGGCCGCCCGCGCCCTGGACTCCTGCGACACGCTGGTCATGCTCGGCACCGACTTCCCGTACCGCGACTGGTACCCGCAGGACCGCAAGGTCGTGCAGATCGACCTGGACGAGCGCCACCTCGGCCGGCGCACCCCGGTGGACGTGGGCCTGGCGGGCGACACCGCGGCCACCCTGCGCGCGCTGCTGCCGCTGCTGGACGCGGTCAAGGACCGCTCGCACCTGGACGACGCGCTCGGGCGGTTCGCCGACTGGCAGGAGGGCCAGCGCAAGCTGGCCGACACCCGGCACGACCACCGCCTGCTGGGCAGGCTGCGCAGCGCGTTCGACAACCGGGACGGCGACGTCCGCCCGGAGGCCCTGGCGGCGGCGGTGGACGCGGCGGCCGCCGACGACGCGGTGTTCACCTCCGACACCGGCATGGCGACCGTCTGGCTGTCGCGCCACGTGACGATGCGGGGCGGGCGGCGGCTGCTGGGCTCCTACAACCTGGGGTCGATGGCCAACGCCATGCCGCAGGCGCTGGGTGCCCAACTGCTCTTCCCGGAGCGGCAGGTGGTGGCGTTCTGCGGGGACGGCGGGCTGAGCATGCTGCTCGGCGACCTGATGACGATCAAGACGTACCGGCTGCCGGTGAAACTGGTGGTGTTCGACAACCGGCGGCTCGGGATGATCAAGCTGGAGCAGGAGCAGTCGGGGCTGCCCGAGTTCGGCACCGAACTGGACAACCCGGACTTCGCGGCGGTGGCGACCGCGCTCGGCCTGACGGGCATCCGGGTCACCGGCCCGGACCACCTGGCGGAGGGCGTCCGGCGGGCCTTCGACACGCCCGGACCGGTGCTGCTGGACGTGCTGACCAATCCCCAGGAGATCGCCGTCCCGGCGAAGCCGACCGTCGAGCAGGGCTGGGGCTTCGCCATCGCCAAGGTCAAGGAGACGCTGCGCAGCCAGGGCGAGTGACGCCCGCTCCCCACGGGTCGGCCTTCGGCCACGGCGGTCGCCACCGGATCGGCGGCGCGCTCGCGGCCGCCGTGGTGCGGAACGCGCCGACCGCGTTCCGCCGTGCCCGGCGGCCGCCGTGGCCGTTCGGCTCCCGACCTGCTCGAAAAGGAGGTTTGGCAACGGCCGGAGCGAGTAGACGAATGGCAGAAATCGGCACTACAGGAAGGGCGGCCCCATGGGCGTCATCGCGTGGATCCTCATCGGCCTGCTCGCGGGAGCGATCGCCAAGGCCATCATGCCGGGTCGTGACCCGGGCGGCGTCATCGTCACGATGCTGATCGGCATAGTCGGAGGACTGCTGGGCGGCTGGCTCGGCAAGGTCATCTTCGGTGTGCACTCGATCAACGGCTTCTTCCACCTCTCGACGTGGATCGCGGCGGTCGTCGGGTCGCTGATCGTCCTGGCCGTCTACCGTGTCGCGGTGGGCCGCCGCTCCTGACGGGAGTCCCGGCCGAACGCCACGCCTCGGGCCCGCGTCCGCACCGGACGCGGGCCCGGGCGCGTCCGGGCCCCCGACGCCCGCGGCCTCGGCGTTCCGGCTGCCGGAAGGACCTACGCTGTCCACGGGCCCGCCCGACGGGGCGGGAGGGCCGAGGCCGGGTACCACCGGCACGGCGGCACCCGGCCGCGCGCCCGGCGGGCCCCGGCCCACCCGATCCCGTACGAGAACCGGAGCGCGGCGTGCGACTGCTGCTGACCACGGACACCCACGTCCCCGCCCGGGCGCGCGCCCTGCCCGAGCCGCTGCTGCGGGCGGTCGACGAAGCCGATGTGGTGTTCCACGCCGGCGACTGGATCGACACCGCCACGCTCGACCTGTTCGAGGCCCGCGCCCGTCGGCTGGTCGCCGTGTACGGCAACAACGACGGGCCGGCGCTGCGGGAGCGGCTGCCCGAGGTGGCCCGCGCCGACGTGGAGGGCCTGCGCTTCGCCGTCGTGCACGAGACCGGCCCGGCGCGCGGCCGCGAGCAGCGGTGCGCGGAGCGCTTCCCCGGCACCGACGTCCTGGTGTTCGGCCACAGCCACATCCCGTGGGACAGCCAGGCCCCGGGCGGCCTGCGGCTGCTCAACCCGGGCTCGCCCACCGACCGGCGCCGCCAGCCCTTCGCCACCTACCTGACCGCCCGCGCGGAAGGCGGCCGCCTCACCGACCTCCACCTCCACCGGCTGCCGCGCCGCTCCTGAGGCGGCCCCGGACCGGGCGGGGCAGTGCAGCCGTGGGCCCGGTGCGCGGCGGACGCGGGGCGAGCCGTCCCGAGGAACGCCGCGAGGAGGAGGACCAGGGAACCGGCGCCCGCCGCGAGCCGCCGCCGTACCGCAGTGCCACGTATCCCGCACCCGGGCATGGTCGCCTCCCCCTGATGGGACCGCAGAAGCTGTCAGCACGAGGGAACCAGTCGGCCGGGACTCGCGTCCCGGGCGGTGGCGAAACCCCACCAAGGGGTGAACCGGTCCGGCCGGGGCTCCGGCGCCGGGAGCCGCCGGTGGCCCGCGCGTCAGCCGCGGGCCACCGGCGGGCCGTCAGGATGCCAGGCGGTAGGCGCGCAGCACGGTCTGGTCGACGGTGGCGCCGTCGGCGGCGCGGGCGGCGGCCTTGAGCGAGACGAAGCCGGTGGCGCCCGACGGCGGTTCGACGGTGACGCGGTAGCCGCCGTCGGCGGCGGCCACCGGGGCGTCGTGCCAGGTGGCGCCGTCGTCGAAGGAGACCTGCACGCCCAGGTGCTCGGTGGCCGAGGCCGGGGCGCCGCTCTGCCGTTCGACGGCGGCGAGCAGGGTGTGCTGCCGGTTCGCCACCCGGTTGTCCGGGTCGACGGGGGCGGTGAGGCGGACGGTGTCGAGCGGCAGCGCCGTGCTGCGGGTGCGGCCGTCGGGGCCGGGGGCGACAGCGGCCGAGCGGAAGGTCCAGGCCGCCTCGACCGTGCCGGACAGCATCGCCCAGGGTTCGGAGCGGACGGCCTTGGCGGTCAGCCGGTAGGCGGCGTCGCCGGCCGGTACGGCGAAGCGGGCCTGTTCCCGGTCGCCGGAGCCCACGCGCTGCCCGTCGCGCTCCAGTTCGAGGCGGACGGTGTCCTCCAGCCGCAGCGGCCACGGGGAGCCGTAGTGGCCGGGGGAGGCGTCGCTGAACAGCTGCGGGGCCACGGTGAGGTAGCCGTCGCTGGAACGGGCCATGGTGGCGCCGCCGCCCTTGCCCGGGCCCGGCCCCGGGCCGGTGACGGCGGCGTTCCAGCGCTCCGCGCAGGTCGCGCCGGCGGCGCAGCGCACCGTGCCGGCCTGGGTGACGGCGGTGGGGACCGTCTCGCCGCCGGGGCCGGCCGTCTGGCCGAAGCTCGTCTCGCGGTACTGGTCCTTCACGGTGAAGTACTCGGTGCGGGTGGCCGGCAGCGCGAAGGTGGGCTGGCCGATGCTGAAGAGGCCGATGCCGGCGGCGGACGCGAAGCTGCTGAAATCGCCCGCGGTGCCCGGGCCCTGGGCGAAGTAGCGGGTGTTGAGCGTGGCGAGCTCGCCGGCCTCGACGGTCAGGGCCGGGTCGGGCAGCCCGCCGGTGGTGTGCACCAGCAGGTCGTAGCGGTCGGGCAGGCGGCCGGCCCCGGCGGCCGGGCCCTCCTGGATGCTCTGGGCGGCGAACTCGACCCGGCCGGTGGTGGTCCGGGCGCCGGGGACGACGTACAGGTTGCCGGGCCGGGCCAGGGAGGCGAGGGAGTCCGTGCAGCCGGCGCCGTCGGCGCTCCCGGCGGGGCGGTAGCAGTAGCCCGCGGCGAGTGACCAGCCGGTGGTGGTGCGGCCGGGGACGGTGACGGTCAGCTGCCGGCCCTCGCGGGCGTCGACGGCGAGCCGGGTGTCGGCGCGCAGGTCCAGCTCGGGTTGCAGGAACAGGGTCGCGGTGCGGGGCGCGGTGTCCGTGCCGGGGGTGACCAGCTCTCCGCCGAGGTTGTAGCGGCCCTCGGGCACGCGGGCGGTGGCGGTGCCGCCGGTGAACTCCAGCCGGTAGGCCTCGCGGGTGTCCAGGTTGACCAGTCCGATCGTCGACCGGGTGTTCCAGCTGCCCGGGCCGAGCGGGGCCCCGTTGCGGTCGACGGCCGTCACGGTGACGTCGTGCCGGACGGCCTCGCGGGTCAGCGCGTAGGCGGTGGTGACGGCGGCCCCGTCGGGCCCGCCGGCGCGCACCCGTCCGGTCAGCGACGCCCCCGAGGGGATCCGGGCCTGGTCGACGGTCACGGTGGCCGACGCCGCGGCGCCCGGGGGCACGGTCAGGCGGGCGGGGGCGACGGTGAACGCACCGGAAGCCGCGGTGTCCTCGGCGGCCAGCTCCAGCGTGACCGGGGCCCCGCCGTCGTTGTGGTACTCGACGGTACGGGTGAGCGGCGCGCCGCCGGGCGGGCCCTCCAGGCGGATCCCGGTGCCCTCGGCGGTGGCGTACACCTGCTGGGCGGTGGCCCGGGCGAGGTCGACGCGCCCGGCGCCCTGCTCGTACGCGCCCTGGCCGGCGGCCGGCGACGCGGAGGAGGTGAGCGCGGCCTTGAGCTGGGGGCCCTTCCACTGCGGGTGCTGCTGGGCGAGCAGGGCGGCGGCCCCGGCCACGTGCGGAGCCGCCATGGAGGTGCCGGAGATGGCCGTGTACCGGTCGCCGACCGGCTCCTGACCGCTGGTTCCGGCGGCCCGGGCGGCGACGATGGCGACGCCGGGCGCGGTGAGGTCCGGCTTGACGGCCTGGTCGCCGACGCGCGGACCCCGGCTGGAGTTCTGGGCGAGCGCGCCGTCCCGGTCGACGGAGCCCACCGTCAGGGCGGCGTCGGCCGATCCGGGCGTGCCGACGGTGCCGGGGGCGCCGCTGTTGCCGGCGGCGGCGACGAACAGGGTGCCGTAGCGGGCGGAGAGCGTGTTGACGGCCTGGGCCATCGGGTCGGTGCCGTCGGTCGGGGGGCCGGTGAGGCTCATGTTGACGATCGGCGCGCGGGCCGCGGCCCACTCCATGCCCTGGAGCACCCAGGACTCCTGGCCGTTGCCCTCGTCGTCCAGCACCCTGCCGACCAGCAGCTGGGCGTCGGGGGCGACCCCCTTGAACCGGCCGTCGGAGGCGGCCCCGGTGCCGGCCACGATCGAGGCGACGTGGGTGCCGTGCCCGTCCGGGTCGGCGTTCACCGGCGCGGTGGCGGGCCCGGTGAAGTCGGAGGTCTCGCCGAGGGAGGCGGCCACGTCGGGGTGGCCCCGGTCGATGCCGCTGTCGAGCACCGCGACCTTGACGCCCTTGCCGGTCCAGCCGGAGTTCCAGGCCTGCGGGGCGCCGATCTGGGCGGTCGAGCGGTCGAGCGCCGCCGTGACCTTGCCGTCCAGCCAGACCTTGTCCACGCCGCCCGGCCCTGCGGCGAGCCCGGCGCCCGGCTGCGCGACCAGCTGCCACAGCTCGCCCGCCCGCGCCTTCGGGGCGCGCAGAGCCGCGCCGTGCACGCTCTCCAGCGCCCGTACGGAGGTGGCGCCGGCGGGTGGCGCGGCCGCGGCCAGGCCCGGGGCGCCGGCCTGCTCCGAACCCAGGATCAGCGGCAGGTCGGTGGTGTGCGCGTCGTCGTAGCCCTGGGCGATCAGCCCGGCGACGTCGAACAGCCGCGGGTCCAGCCGTCCGGAGTCCAGCGGCCCGGCCGCGTCCGAGGGGACGAGGTTCAACGAGCCGGGCGCGCCGGAGCGCCGGACGAAGGCCACGTCCTCGCGGCCCGGCCCGGGCCGCACGCCGACCAGCGCCACGGCGCCGTCGGCACCGACCCGGGCCGTGACGGTGTCGCCGGTGACCAGGGTGACCTGCACCGGGCGGCCCGTCGCCGGCCCGTCGCCCGCCGCGTCGGGAGCCGGGGCGGGAGCGGCCCAGCCGGCCGGAGCGGCCAGCGAGGCGGCCAGCGCCGCGCCCAGTACGGCGGCCGGCCACCGCCGGTCCGGCCGTGGGCCCCGCCCCCGGCCGTGGTTCCTGTGGGGTGCTCGCACGGGTGTCCTCTCGATCGGGCGGCACCTCGGTTCCGGGGGCCGCTCACCGCTTCTGTCGAGGAATCGACGGAGCGGAGGGCCATGGAGGATGTCATCCGATGATCGGAAAACCAGTGGACCTTCCTGCCCTCCGCGACCGGCGGCGCCTCCCGCCCCGGACGGCCTGCGGATTTTCTTCGCCACCCGTGACATCCCGGCACCGGGTGCGCTCCGTCGAGTGGGCAGAGACGAACGGAGGCACGCCCTGTGCGTAGCGCAGACCTGGAGGAGTTCCGCGGCTTCGCCGAGGACCGGTTGCCGCACCTGCGGCGGACCGCGTACCTGATGTGCGGCGACTGGCACCACGCCGAGGACATCGCGCAGACCGCATTGACCAAGCTGTACGCGGTGTGGGGGAGACGGCACCGGATCGTCAACCTGGAGGCCTACGCCCACCGCGTACTGACCCGCACCTGCATCGACCACACCCGGCGCCGCTGGCGGCGGGAGGACCCGACGCCCGTGCTGCCCGACCGGCCCGGCCCGGGCACCGACCCCTCGCTCGGCCTCCAGGTCCGCACCGCGCTCGCCGCCCTGCCGGCGCGTCAACGGGCCGTGGTGGTCCTGCGGTTCTGGGCCGACCTGGACATCGCGGACACCGCCAGGGCCCTCGGCTGCACCGCCGGGACCGTCAAGAGCCACACCTCCCGCGCACTCACCAGACTGCGCTCCCTGCTCGGCGACACCGACCCGTTCGACGAACTCGCCGCCGGCCCCACACCCCTGAAGGAACTGCTGTGACCCACCACGACCACCGCCTCGACCCGCAGGACGACCTGCGCACCCTCCTCGCGACCGGGCTCGGCGCCGAACCCCCGCTGCGCCCCGGCACGGTGGACGCGGCGGTCTCGGCCGGCCGTCGCCGCCGCGGCACCCGCCTGGCCGTCCGCGCCGGCGCCGCGGCGGCCGTCACCGCCGCCCTCGCCGCCGTGGTGGCCACCGGGCCCGGCACCGCCCCGCCCGCCCCGGGCACCCCGGTCGCGGCCGCCGACCCGCTGACCGGCCCGCTCTCCCTCGCCGGCGCGGCGGGCGCGAGCGCCGAACCGCTGCGCCCGGACACCTTCGGCCCCGGCACCGGCCGTGCCACCGACTGGACCAGCGAGCACCTGGCGGCGACCCTGGCCGGGCTGCTCCCGGCCGGGCCCACGACCGTGCGCGCGGGCGACATCCCGGGCCGCAGCTTCCGGGTCGCCTGGCAGTCCCCGGCCGGCCCGGTGGACTTCGTCGGCGGCGCCGACCGCACCGCCGACGCGCCGAAGGTCCCGTTCTGCGCCGCCATCGCCCTGCCCGCCGTCACCCCCCGCGCCGGGGTGCCCGGCCCGCAGGAGGCCGCCCCGCGTACCAGCTGCCACCTGGTCGACCTCCCCTCCGGCGCACACGGCGAGGCCGTCACGCTGACCCACCCGCAGAGCGGCCGCACCTCCCAGTACGTCCGCCTCCAGCGCGCCGACGGCCGTACGGTGACCCTCCAGCAGTGGAGCGAGCACCCGGACGCCGCCCTGGCCGAGGCCGCCCTCCTGGCGATCGCCGACGACCCCGCCTGGCAGTTCTGACCCGCCGCCTGCCCGACCCGACCGTGGCGCCCCGGCCGAGGAGCCGGGGCGCCGGGGTGCTGCGCAGACCGGGCCGTCGCGGCATGGGCCGGCCCCGCGCGGGCGGGGCCGGCCCGGGCCGTGGGCCGCCCTTCCGTCCCGTCGCCGCTCAGCGCTCGTGGCCCGCGCGCAGCCAGGCGAGGTAGTCGGCGGCGGCTCGTTCGGTGTCGTACTCGGGCCGGTAGCCGGTGTCCTGCCGCAGGCGGCCGATGTCGAGGACCAGCTGGGGCGCTGTTCCTCCGCTGGGCAGGTCGACCCGGGCGTCGGGGGCCGTCTTCCTGATCGCGTCGGCGATCTCGGCGTTGGTCGTCGCCCGCCCCGAACCGACGTTGTACGTACGGTGGTTGAGTCTCTCCGCGAGCTGGAGGAGAGCGAGCGCCCGGCCCGTGTCCCTGACGTAGTTGAGGTCGAGTCCGTCGTCGGCGTGAGCGGGCCCGAGCAGGTGGGAGAGGTCGGGCGCGGTGCCGCGGGCGGCGGCGTGGACGAGGGCGGGCGCGGCGAAGAACGGGTCGGGGTGGCCGAGCGGGCCCCAGGTGCCGGAGATGCGGTAGTGGACGATGTCCAGGCCCGTGGTGTCGGCGAGGAAGCCGCCCAGCAGCTCGCCGACCTTCTTGAAGGTGGGGATCGAGACGGACGCGGTCATGGACAGCGGGGCGTCCTCGCGCAGCGGCAGGTCCTGGCCGGAGCCCGGGTAGACCCCGATCGTGCTGGCGAGGCCGAGGCGCCGGACACCCCACTCCTGGGCTGCCTGCGCGATGTTCAGCAGCCCGTCGAGGGCCCGCCGGGTCGCCTCGACGGGTGCGGCGGGGACGGGCGGCCAGGGGTAGGACCCGGCCAGGTGCAGGATGCCGGTGATGCGGTGGCGGCGGCCGATCGCGAGCAGGGCGTCCCGGTTGCCGACGTCCGCCTGCTGCACCGCCACCGGAGCCCCGGCCAGGACGGCCGGTGGCGGGCGGGTGCCGCGCTGGACGACGACGCAGCCCTCGCCCAGGTCGAGTAGGGCCCGGACGGTGTGGGAGCCGATGAAGCCGAAGCCTCCGGTGACGAGGATCATGGTCGGTGTCCCCTCCTCTCTCACTTGCTCCGCAGCGTGCCGAGCGGGCTGGGGTCGTTCTCCAGCGCGGCTGCCGCGGTCTGCCAGTCGGTGTCCTGGCCGCAGAGCGCGCTGCGCAGGAAGGCCGTGGAGAGCCGCTGGACCAGGGCGACGCGGGCGGGGTTCTCGTCGGTGGTCTCGGCGACCTGGTAGCCGGAGACGCCGCCGAGCGAGTGCTCCGCGCCGGTGAGCGTGAGCAGGCTCTTACGGCCGGGGCTGTGGGTGTAGGGGTCGGTGAACCAGTCCGGCCCCCGGGTGGACAGCCGGGACTGGTCGCTCTCCCCGGCGACGACGAGGGCCGGCGGGGCCATGGTGGCGAAGGACGGCCTCATGAAGGGGAAGTTCTCGGCGGCGAAGGGGGTGAGGTCGTCGCCCAGGCCGGGCAGCGCGAGCAGCACGCCCGCCGTGACCCGGGGATCGGACAGGTCCTCGCCCGGCACGCCCTCGGCGTCGAGGACGCGCGCCCCGAGCAGGGCGCTCGCGCTCTGGGCGCCCCAGGAGTGGCCGGCCACCGCGATCCGGTCGCGGTCGATCCGGCCCGCGAGGCCCGGCACGGCGGCCTCCAGCACGTCGAGCCCGTCCAGTGCGCGGACGAGGTCCTCGATCCGGATGCGCCAGATCAGCGGCGTCCTTGGGTCCTCGTGCGGGAGGCCGAGGGTACGGGAGTCGAGATGGGTCGGCTGGAGGACCACGAAGCCCTGGGCGGCCCAGTGGTCGGCGAGCGGGGCGTAGCCGTCCATCGACCAGCCGAAGCCGTGCGAGAAGACGACGACGGGCAGGCCGCCGCCGGTCGCCGGGGCCGAGACCCGGATCCGGAGGTCCTCGCCGCGGCCCGGAGCGGGCAGCACGACCGGCCGGGCGGAGACCACCAGGGCGGACAGGGAATTCGATGCGGACATGACAGTGCCTTCCGTCGGAGCCTCGGGTACTGGTCGGAGGTCACGGGTCTGCCATCATGGGCAAAACGGAACCGTGTTCCGCAAGCGACGATACGGAACACGGTTCCGTTTCACAAGATTCCGCAGGGAAGGAATGCCGCAGTGGGCGAGGGCAACGGACAGCAGGGCGCGGCCGGCCGCAGGCGCAAGGACGTCCGGCGCAACCAGCAGACCCTGCTGGACGCGGCCGCGGCGGTCTTCGTCTCCTCGGGCGTGGACGCGCCGGTACGCGAGATCGCGGCCAGGGCCGGAGTGGGTACCGGCACGCTCTACCGCCACTTCCCCACCCGGGCGGACCTCGTCATCGCCGTCTACCGCCACCAGGTCGACGCCTGCGCCGAGGCGGGCCCGGCGCTCCTGGAGGCCGCGCCCACCGCGTACGCCGCGCTGCAGCGCTGGGTGGACCTCTTCGTCGACTTCCTGGTCACCAAGCACGGCCTGGCCGCGGCGATGCAGGGCGACAGCCCCGGCTTCGAGGCGCTGCACGCCTACTTCCTCGACCGGCTGGTGCCCGTCTGCACGCAGCTGCTCGACGCGGCCGCCGAGGCGGGCGAGATCCGCGCCGGCCTGACCGCGTACCAGCTGATGCGCGGCATCGGGAACCTCTGCGTCGGCGCCGAGAGCGACCCGCGCTACGACGCCCGCGCGCTCGTCGCGCTCCTGGTCGCCGGACTGCGCCGACCGTCCTGAGGGAGGCGGTGTGCGGCGCGCCGCGTGCGGTATGGGCGCTCCAGAGGCGGGTCAAGCCCTCGCGGTGCTCGGTGAGGGTGCGGGCGGGGTCGCGCAGCCGGGCGCTGTCCGGGGCGGAGCCGGTCGCCTCGCGGAGGTTCGCGACGGTGGCCCGTGCTGCCAGGGTCCGGTGGGGAACGGCGGGGGCGGCGGCGCGGACCCGGGGGAGGGGCGCCTGGCGGCCCGGGCGTCCAGCGGTTGGGGGCGCGTGCGGTGGGTGGTGACCGGGGGCGCCCACCGCCGCGCCGCTGCGGCGGGCGCCGGGCCTCCCGGCCGGGTGGCCCGGGCCCGGACGGTGGAGGGGGGATGTCCACCGTCCGGGCCCTGCTCTCGCCCGCCGGTCCTCTTCTGACCCCGATCCGCTTCCGCAAACCACCGGGCGCCGATCCCGTCGCGCACGCTCCCCGGTCGGCGGTGCCCGGGGCCGGTGGCGGCCCCTGGTCGAGGCGGACGCGGGGGAGGGCGTGCGGCACGGGGGAGGGGCCGGCGGTCAGGAGGGCGGTGCTGCCGCAGGAGCCGCAGAACGCGAGGCCCGGCGCGTCGCGCGCGCCGGGCCTCGCGGTGGCTCCGTGGCCGGGGCCGTCAGGTGGTCGCGGCGATGCGCGGATCCTGGGCGTAGAGGGGGTTGTCGTCCCGCTCGTACTGGGACAGTGCGAGGCCCATGCAGAAGAAGGTCGGTGCCCACTCCCCGACGAAGATGCCCCACCGGTCGGCGCGCTCCACCCCGGCCGGCTCGGCCTTCGCGGACACCATCCAGGACAGGAACGACAGCCCGATCGAGGCGGCGCCGGCCAGGTAGGCGTGCTCGGACCGCACACCGGCGTCATGCAGCTTCTTCATGATCATGATGAGTCTCCCTTCGGGAACGGGTACCGACACCCGGCGGCTGCCCACCGACACGGCCGCAAACCCACGTCCGGCCACGAATATCGGAACCACGGCGAATCGCCGGGCCCGCCGGCCACGGCCCCGCCGGGCCGTGGCCGGCCGCTGGTTCCCGCGGTGCTTCCCGCAGCGGCCGGGCGGCGCCTCGGCCGGGGGAGGAATTCCGGGCATCCGCGCCGTCGTGGGTGGGCGTGGAAGCTACTCGGACAGGCCTCCCCAGGCGACGACCACGTAGGTCTCGTCCGGCCCCGGCGGGCGGGTCCAGGAGCGCGTCGTGAAGGTGTGCAGCCGGCCCTCGGTGATCGCGAACCGGGGCAGGCTCACCCCGAACTCGGCCGCGATCGCCGCCAGCGCCCGCCGCTCGCCGGTACGGTCCGGCGCGCCCTCGCCGGGCACGGCCGGGGCGGGGGCGGCGAACAGGGTGTCCGGGTCGAGCCCGGGCGGTATCGGGCCGCCGCTGCGGCTGATCTCGGGGCCGTCGATCGTGAAGGCGTACCGCTCGATGCCCCGCTCGGCGACGGAGAGGTGGAACAGCGCACGCTCCGGTACGCACCACACCACCACGGCCCGGGCGCCGGACGGCACGGCGTCGTCCGGCAGGACCGCGGCCGGCGGTGCCAGTGAGGCGGCGACGGCGGGGGACACGAAGCGGGAGGCGACGCAGTCCGTCGCGAACGGGTCCAGGGCGAAGCTCCAGCCCGAGTCACCCGCGTGGCCGACGGTGACGACCGCGCGGTCCTCGTAGGTCGAGCTCGTCCCTCCCCGGAACCCGCGCCGGTTGAGTTCCCAGAGCGTCACCGGCGCATCGAGCACCGCGTCCGGACCGCCCAGCCGCGCCGGCAGCTCGGCCGGTGCGGCCCCCTCCACCAGGACGAAGCGGTACGGCTCGGGACGGCGGTTGCCCGGCGGCGGATCGGCCAACCACACCAGCCCGTCCGCCGGTCCGTCCACCCGGGCCCCGCCGGCCTCCCCGCCGAGCTCCGCCGCCTCCGGGCCCCGAGGGGTGGCCAGCAGCTCCCGGCCCCGGTCCGGTGTGATCAGCGGTCCGAGCAGCGGGTCGGCGAGCAGGCCGACCGGCGCGAGGTGGTCGGGCCCCAGCGGCCTCCACCCGGGGGCCGCGGCGAGCAGCGTCCGCCAGGCCGCCTCCGTCCGCCCCCAGCGGGCCTGTTCGCGGGCCCGCTCGACGGCCTCGCCGAACGGGCCCCGCGCGGTGTAGCGGAAGGTCCGCTCCGTCACCTCGCGCAGGATCTGTTCGGCCTCCTCCAGGTGCGCGTCGGGCCCGGAGCCCGCCTGACGGGTCCAGGAGGCGGCGTCCCACCTGCGGTCCACGTGCTCGGTGGCCAGGAGGGGGACGAACTCCCGGCGGTAGGCCGGGTCCTGCGCCAACCCGCCGTAGGACGCGCTGTACGCCTGCCCGTGGAAGCGGCGCAGCTGGTCGGCCATGCCCCGGGCCCGCGGCCGGCCGAATTCGGCGGCCTCGGCGAGCGCGGCGGCCGCCCGCTCGTGCTCGCCGCGCAGCGCGTCCAGGCGGGCCGTCTCCACCTGGGCGTCCAGCCGGCGGGTGGTGTCGTTGACGAACTCCGGGCCCAGGCGGTGGGCGGTGAGGCTGTGGAACTCGCGGTACATGTCGAGCATGAACTCCCGGAAGGAGCCGTACCTGGTGGGTGCGCTGTGCGCCCACGACTTGTGGCAGTAGACCGCCCACTCGCCGTCCTCGTCGACGGCGAGCGGATCCAGCAGGACGGTCGTCAGGTCCGACTCGACGTCCAGCTGGACAGCGCGCGCCCACATGCCCTCGAGCTCGCCCTCGCCGAAGTACTCGCTGAGCCCGAACGCGTCCTCGTGCCGGCGGGCCTCCTCGCTGCCGGCCAGCCGGTAGACGAAGCCGCCCGCGTGCCGCCAGCCGTCGGTGACCTCCAGGAACGCCCGGTAGGACGGCGGAAGCCGGCACCCCAACCGCTCCTCGGCCGCCGTGATCCGCTCCCCGGACGCGGGCGCGCGGCCGAGCCACCGCGCCTGCCACGCCGCCTCGTCACCGGCGGCCGGCAGGTCGTCCGGGCTCCCGTACGCCCCGGCCCACTCCTCGCTCCACCGCGTCAGGAACGAGCGCCACTCGAAGTTCTCCTCGGTCATGTCGGCGACCCTTGCACGCACCACTGACACGGATCGTGTTCACGGGTTCCCGATGGCCGCGGCTCCGCCACCGGCGACCCGGCCCGCGGCCGGGTCCGGCCCGGGCGGTGCGGCGGGCGCGCGGCGGCCCGCGAGGTCCCGGCTGGTCGGGCGGCCGCGCCGGGCAGCAGCCTTCCGGCCTCGGCGATCACCCCGGCCTGCCGCACCTGCGACCGCGGCTCCGGGCACGGCGGGTCGTCACGGACGGCGAAGGCGGGCGGCGCCGCCGGCGCTCGCGGCCGGGCCGCGCTGCGGTCGGGGGCCCGTGGGGGGCCGCTGGAGCGGCGCTGGAGCCCGGCGGGGCTTGAGCCGACGGGGCGGGGGCTCCCGGCCAAGGTGCCGGCCGCCCGTACCGGCGGCTCCCGCCCGCTGCCTAGAGTCGTCCCCGGGCGGCGCGAAGCCCGGGCCCGAACGGCCCGCGAGCGGCGCACCCACGGGGGACCCGGCACGTTCCGCAGCACCCGCTTCGCAGGCCCACCCCTCCGGCCCGACCGGAACCGCCTGCCCATCCGAGGGAGTTCGCCATGTCCGACAGCAGCATGCCCCGCACCGCGGCCACCGAGGGCCTCGACCTTCAGGACCTCGACCTCGACGAGCTGACCGTCACCTCCCTGCGCGACACCGTCGCCCTGCCGGAGAACGGCGCCTCCTGGGGCTCCTGCTCCTGCCAGGGCTCGTCCTCCTGCGCGCAGCCGCAGCTCCCGGACGTGCCGGCCGCCTGACGCCCCGTCTCCGGGGGCGGGCACCCCGCCGAGCCCCGGTCGGCTGACGCCCCGTCGACCGGCTCGGAACCCGGCGCGTCCACCCCGGACGCGCCGGGTTCCCCGCATACCGGGGGGCAGGACCACCCCCGGCCCCGCACGACCCGCCCAGGCCCCGTCGGAGGGAACCGCCATGCCCAACCGTGCCGCCCCGCCCCGGGGCGCCCTGGCGCCCGCGCCCGCCCCGGCGTCCGCCGTGCCCGTCCCGGCGTCGACCGCGCCGTACGCGCTGGTGCGCTCCACCGTGCTCGCCCGGCCCGCCCCGTCCGCCGCCTCGGCGGACGCCCGGGCGCTGCTGGGCGCCCTGCACGCCGCCGAGCGAGCGGCCGAGGCCCTGCGGACGGCCCTCTGCGACGACCTGTACGCCAGCCGGTCCGGGCACGACGGGGAGTTCCACCGCCGCGTCGTGCTGCCGCTGCGCCGCGACCTGTACAACGGGCGCCCGCCGGGGCCGGCCCTGCTCGACCGGCTCGGCGGCCTGCCCGGCCGCGTCCCCCGGCTCGCCGAGTGGCTGGAGCTGCGACGGCTGCGGGCCCGGCTGCTGGCCGCGCTCGCCGACGCCGTCCCGCCCGCGCTGGAGGCCGAACGGGCCGCTCTCGCGGCCGTCTGCCGGGAGCCGGCCTTCACCCGGGCCGTCGCGCTGACCAGCGCCGACCTGCTGCGCGCGGTGGCCAACACCGCGGCCGCGGCCGGGGAGCCGCGCGGCCGGGCCGGCAAGGAGGAGGCGGCCGTGCTGCGGCACGCGCTGCGGGCCACCGCCAAGACCAGCCCGCTGTCCTGGTACACCGCCGTCGGCTGGGCCTCCGACGGCGCCGGCGCCGTACCGGGCGAGCCGCGCGCCGTCGTCCGGGAGAACCGGGCGCTGGTCGCCGCGCTGGTCCGGGCCCTGCTCGACGACCCCCGCCGCAGCCGCAGCCTGCCGCACCGGATGACCAGCGCCGCCCTGGTCGCCGACGGACGGGCCCGCTACGCCCGCGCCGCGGTGCTGTTCGCGGGCGGGCGCTACCTGGTCACCCGGGAGGAGGAGGTCGAACTCTCCGCCCGGCCCGAACTGGCCCTGCTCGCCTCGCTCGCCGAGGCCCCGGCCCCGCCGGAGCGGCTCGCCGCCCGGCTCGCCGGAGCCCTCGGCCGCCCCGGCGACGACCCCGCCGCCCACCGCTTCGTCGACCAGCTCCTGGCCGCCGGGCTGCTGGTGCCCACCGAGCCGGTCGACCCGCAGGACACACAGCCGCTGCGGAGCCTGGCCGACTGGCTGCGCCGGTGGCCGGAGGACACCGAACTGGCCTGCCGGATCGACCGGTTGGAGCGCGGCACCGCCGAGCTGGCGACCACCCCGGGCGAGCGCCGCCCCGCCCTGCTGGCCGCCCTCGCCGAGGACTGGCGGCGGCTGCTGGCCGACGCCGGACGGCCGGTGCCGGACGGCGCCGCGCCGCTCAGCGTCCTCAGCGAGGACGTCCTCACCCCGGCGCCGCCGCGGCCCGCGACGGGCCCGGCCGACCGCGCGGCGCTCGCCGAACTCACCGCGCTCGCCGAGCTGTTCGACCACGGCCACCTGGTGCGCCGGGCGGCCCGCGACCGCTTCGTCGCCCGGTACGGCCCCGGCGAGGTGTGCGAGGCGCCCTGGGATTTCGGCGCCGACGCGGCCAAGGCCTGGGCGAGCCCGCCGGTGCCGGACGAACTGGCCGCGCTGCGGGCGGAGTTCGCCGGCCTGCCGGAGCGGGACGGAGAGGTCGTCCTGCCGGCCGAGCGGGTGCGCGCCCTGGCCGCCCGGCTGCCCGGGTGGACGGCTGCCCGGCCGCTCAGCTACTCCTGGTTCCTCCAACGGGACACCGCGGGCGGCCTGGTGTGCGTCAACCACGTCTACGGCGGCTGGGGCCGCTTCACCAGCCGCTTCCTCGACGCCCTGGACCCCCGGGCCGCCGCCGAGGTCGCCCGGCAGATCCGCACCGGGCTCGGCCCGGGCGCCCGCGCCGCCCAGATCCGCCCGGTCGGCGGCTTCAACGCCAACCTCCACCCCCGGCTGCTCCCCGACGAGATCGGCCCCGACCACCGGTGGACCGGCCTCGCGGAGAGCGACCTCGACCTCCTCCACGACCCCGCCGACGACCAGCTCCGGCTGCGGCTGCGCGCCACCGGCGACCTTCTCGACGTCCTCTACCTGGGCTTCCTCGCACCGGTCATGCTGCCCCGACGGCTCGGCCCGCTGCTCGCCGACCACCCCAACGGCGCCGTCGACTTCCGGCCGCTGCTGCCCCGCACGCCGCTGCCCGCCCCCGGCGGGAGCGTCACCCGCACCCCGCGGCTGCGCCACCGGCACCTCGTCCTCGCCCGCCGCCGCTGGCACCTCCCGGCCGGGGTGGTGGACGCCCTGCGCACCGACCTCGCCGCCGACCAGGGCCCGGACGGCGTCCCCGCCGCCGCCGTCGCCCGCTGGCGCGCCCGCCTCGGCCTGGCCGAACAGCTCTTCCTCCACCCCGCCCGGCCCGCCCCCGGCCCCGGCGGCACCCCCGCGGACGCCTTCGTGGCCCACCTGCGGGCGCCCAAGCCGCAGCCCGTCGACCTCGGCAACCCGCTCCACCTGCGCCACCTCGCCCGGTGGCTCGCCCGGCACCCGCGCGGCGCGGTGCTGGAGGAGGCCCTGCCGCTCGTCGCCGGGCAGCCGGAGCCGACCCGGGCCGTGGAGGTCGTGCTGGAGACCTACCGGCCGGGCCGGAGCCGCGCCCGTACCGTCAGCGCCGCCGCTACCGCCGAGGGGGCGTCCGATGCGTGATCGGGCCGAGAGCCAGGAGGCCGTGACCGCCTGGGACGTGGTCCTGTACCGGTACCAGCCCGACAAGGCCCACGCGCTGCGCGAGGCCGTGCTGCCGCTGGCGCGGCGGGCGGGCGCCGGGGGCCTGGCCGCCCACGTGGAGCGGCACTGGCGGTTCGGGCCGCACCTGCGGTTGCGGCTGGCGGGGCCGGCCGGGCGGGTGGCCGTCGTGGCGCGGGAGTCCGCCGAGGAGCTGCGGGCGTGGGCGGCCGCGCACCCGTCCGTCGCCGACCGCACCGAGGAGCAGCTGCTCGCCGAGGCCGCCGCGGCCGGACGGGCCGAGCTGGTCGCCCCGCCGTACGGCCCGCTGGTCCCGGACGACACCGTCGTCGCGGCGCCCGCCGACCGTACCGCCGACCACTGCCTGCGGGCGCTGATCGGCGCCGAATCCGCCGAGCTGCGCGAGGAGTTGCTGCGGGCCGGCCTGCCCGCCCTCGACGCGGGCTGCCGCTTCCTCGGCGCCCACGGCGACACCCCGCAGGCGCGGGTGCAGCTGGTGGTGACGGCGCTGGCGGCGCACGCCACCGCCCACCCGGACGGGCTGGTCGGCGCGCACTACTCGGTGCTCTCGCACCTGGAGGACTTCCTCGTCCACGAGGACCCGGACGGCAGCCTGCGCGCGGCCTTCGACCGGCGCTGGGAACGCACCGGCCGGGCGGTGACCGCGCTGGTGGGCCGGATCGCCGAGGGCGGCGCGCGCGGCTGGGAGCGGGACTGGGCGCACTGGTCGGCCACGGCCTGGAGCCTCGCCGAGCGGCGCCTGGCGGCCGGGGCCGACCTCGGCGGCCGCCACGCCGCGTACCGCGAGCGCGCCGAGGCCCTCGGCGACCGGGCCGCCGCGGAACGCTGGAACGCCGAACTACGCACCCGCTACAGTGAGTTCCACCGGCTGCTGCACCGCTTCGACCCGGACGGCACGATGTGGCTCCGCCCGGACTACCTGGTCAACCGGGCCGGCACCAACGGCCTGTACCGGCTGCTCGCGATCTGCGACGTCCGCCCGGTGGAGCGCTACCTCGCGGCCCACCTGCTGGTGCGCAGCGTCCCCGAGCTGACCGGGCACCGCTGGCAGGCGCTGCTCGGTGCCGCCGGGACGGCGAGCGCGAAGGAGACCGCCGTGGGCGGGACGCGCCGGGAGGCAGCGGCATGACGGCCGAACCGGACGCCGCCCGGCCCCGGCTGCGCCCCGGGGTGGCGGTCACCCCGCTGCGCGAGGGGCTGCACCTGCGCGGCCGCGCCACCAGCCTCACCCTGGAGGGCAGCCGGGCGCTCCCGGCGCTGTGGCGGGTGCTCGCCCTCAGGCTCGGGCCGGACGCGGCGGCCGCCGCCACCACCGCCGGTCCGGAGCTCGGGCCCGAGGCGGCCGCCGCGCTGGCCGCCGTCACCGCCCGGTTGCGCGAGCACGGACTGCTGGTGGACCACCCGGACGGGCAGCGGCTGCCGCCCTGGCCCGGCGCGGTGGCGGAGGACCCCGGCGGCGCGGCGGCGGCCCTGGCGGCCGCCCGCCCGGTGGTGGCGGCCGCGGACCCGGACGGCCCGGCGGCCCGCGCGGTGGCACGCGCCCTCGCCCGGGGCGGGACGGCGGCCCCGGCGGTGCGGGCCGAGCCCGGGCTGCCCGCCGAGCGGGTGGTGCTCGCGGCGGAGGGCCCGACGGGCCGCCCGGTCGCGGTCGCGGTGCAGACCGGCCCGGACGCCGGCTTCGTCACCGCGCCCGCCGACCCGGCCCGCGCCCGGGCGGACGCCGCCGCGCTCGCCGCCCGGCTGGGCCTGGACGAGGACGCCGCCGCAGGCGGCAGCGCGGCCCCGCCGACCTCTCCGGCGCCGCCGGCGCCGCCCACCCTGCGCGCGCTGCTCGCCGCCGCGGCGGCCCAGCGCCTGCTGTGCGCCGTCGCCGGCCTGCCGGACCCGGGCGACCCGGCGCAGGACCCGCGGCTGCTCGCCGGTCGCCCCTCCGTGCTGGTCGCCGAGGCCCGCCCGCCGCACGCCGAGCACCGCCCGTGGGCGGCCGGTCCCGGAGGCGTCGCGGCGCCGCCCCGGGACCTCGCCGAGGCGCTGCGCCGGGTGGACGCCCTCGGCGACGCCCGGCTGGGCGTCGTGGACGCACCCGCCCCGGGCGGGCTCCCGCAGCTGCCCGTACCGCTGGTCTCCTGCGACACCCCGTCCGGCCCGCTGGTGGCCGGGGCGGTGCGCACCGACCTCGCCCGGCTGGCCGCCGCCTGCCGCTGCGTCGAACTGCACCTGGCGGCGGCGGGCGGGGGAGCCGCACCCGTGGTCGGCGTCGACCCGGACCACGCGCTCGGCCGGGCCCTGCGCCGGGCCGTCCCCGGCCGGCCGGGCCGGGGCGCCCGCGCCGTGCCGGAGGCCGCCTGGCGGGAGCACCCGCAGGCCGGGCACTGGTACGGCGTCCTGGCCCGCCGGCTCGGCCGCGCACCGGACCTGGCGGTCCGTCGACTCGGCGGCGAAGAGGTGTACCTGGCGCAGGTCCAGGGCGCCCGGGCGGTCGAGGCCACCGCCGCCGACGCGGTCGCCCACGCCGCGCTGGCCGCGCTCACCCGGCTGCTCGCCCGTGGTGCCGGCCTCGTCGCCGTCCACCACGCCACGCCCTGCGGAGCCGCCGCTCCGCTCGCCGCCGCCGGGCGCACCCCGGCGGCCTGGGCGGACCCGGGCTGGGCCGACCGCTGGCTCGCCGACGCCGCCGCCCGGGAGCCGGACCTGCACGCCGCCCTGGTCAGGCTCACCGGCCTGCGCACCGTCCGCTGGCGGCCCGTCACCGCCGAGGCCCGCCGCTACGCCGACGCCCTGGACGGCTGTGGCTTCACCGCGCTGCTCCCGGTGGAGCACCGGCCGTGAGCGCGCTGCCGGTCCTCACCCCGGCCGAGGCGCTGGCCGTCACCGGCGGCGCCGCCGTCGTGCACCTCGCCGACTGGACGCTCGGGCTGGCCGAACGGCTCAGCCGGCACGCCCTGGCCCACCCGGTGCGGCTGGTGCCGGTGCGCGAGGACGGCGCGCTGACCGTGGTCGGCCCCGTCCTCCACCCCGGGGCGCCCGCCTGCCTGAGCTGCGCCGAGGTCCAGCGGCTCGCCAGCGCCGGCGGCCGGGTGCCGTGGCAGAGCCCGTCACTGGCGCTCGGGGGCACCGGCACCCCGGCCTTCGCCGAGGCGGTGGCCGCGCTCGCCGAGGAGCTGGCCGCCGAGGCCGACGACGCCGCCGGGGCCGACGACGCCGCCGGGGCCGACGACGCAGGCACCCGAGCGGCGGCCGCCACCGTCCACGTGGTGCACGGCGGCCGGGCCACCTGGTCCACCCACCGGGTCCGCCCGGTCGGCGGCTGCGAGGTCTGCGCCCCCCTGCCCCCCGACACGCCCGAAGCCGCCCGGCTGCCCGCCACCCCGCGCCCGCTGCCCGACCCGGGCGTCCTGCGCGGCGCCAACGGCCGGACCACCCCCGAGCGGCTGCGCGCCGAGCTGTACGACGAGCGCTTCGGCCCGGTCCGTCGGCTGTTCCGCGCCGAGGACTCGGCCTTCGCCCTCACCAGCGCCTGGGTCACCGACGGCCGGGCGCTGGACGACGGCGGCTACGGGCGCTCGGTGGACTTCCGCTCCAGCGAGCGGGTCGCCCTGTTCGAGGCGGTGGAACGGTACGCGGGGATGCGGCCGCTCGGCCGCCGGACCGTCCTGCGGGCCTCCTACGCCGAACTGGCCGCCGAGCTCGGGCCCGGGGCCGTCCTCGACCCCGTCCGGCTCGGCCTGCCGGACGACGCCCACCCGGGGAACCCCGCCGTGGCCACCGTCCCGTACACCCCCGGGCTGGTGCTGGACTGGGTGCACGGCTGGTCGCTCACCCACCGCCGCCCCGTCGCCGTCCCCGAGCACGTCGCCTACTGGGACGTGCCCGGGCGCGACCGCCCCCGGGTGGTCTACGAGTCCTCCAACGGCTGCGGCCTGGGCAACAGCCCCCAGGAGGCCGCGCTGTACGGCCTGTTCGAGGTCGCCGAGCGCGACGCCTTCCTGATGGCCTGGTACGCCCGCACCCCGCTGCCCGGCCTGGCCGTCCCCACCGAGGACCCGGAGGTCGCCGAACTCGCCGACCGCGCCCGGCTGTTCGGCTACCGCCTGACCCTGCTCGACGCCACCAACGACCTCGGCATCCCCGCCGTGCTCGCGCTCTGCCGCCGCCGGAACGCGCACCCCGACGCCCCGCGCACCCTCCTGGCCGCCGGAGCCCACCACGACCCCCGGGCGGCGATCCGCTCCGCCGTCGCCGAGGTCGTCACCAACGTCCAGGACGCGCCCCACCGCGCCACCGCCCCCGGCGGCGCCCGCGACCCGCACCGGCTGCGGCCGATGCTGGCCGACCCCGACCTGGTCCTCACCCTGGACGACCACGTCGGCCTCAACGCCCTGCCCGAGGCCCAGCCCCGCCTCGACTTCCTCTTCGCCGGGCCGCCCCCGGTGCCCTGGCAGCAGCGCTGGCCGGGCGCCCCAGCACCGGTCACCGACCTCACCGCGCTCCTGGAGCGGACCGTCCGGCGCCTCGCCGCCGAGGGCCTGGAGGTGCTGGCCGTCACCCAGGACGAGCCGGGTGCCCGCGACCGGCTCGGCCTGCACAGCGCCAAGGTGATCGTCCCCGGCACCCTCCCGATGACCTTCGGCCACGCCAACCGCCGCACCCGGGGCCTGCCCCGCCTGCTGGACGTCCCGCACCGCCTCGGCCGCACCCCGCACCCGCTGCGCCACGCCGACCTCACCCTCCACCCGCACCCGTTCCCGTAACCGCCCGGAAGGAACGCGATGACCACCCACGCACGGCCGGTCACCGGCTGGCACAGCCTGCACCTCGCGCTGCCGCTGCCCGCCCAGGAGACCGACGCCTTCCTCACCGGGGACCTCGCCCCGCTCATGGACGGGCTCGCGGGCGCCGACTGGTTCTTCATCCGCTACGGCGAAGGCGGCCCCCACCTGCGCATCCGCTTCCGCGACACGGGCGGCGCCACCGGCGCCCTCAGCGAGGAGCTCACCCGGCGCGCCGCCCGGTACACCCCGCCCGCCACGCCCTGGACGGCCCGGCACGGCGAGGTCACCGGCGTCCCGTACGCGCCGGAGACCGAACGCTACGGCGGTGCGGCCCTGCTGCCGATCGCCGAGGAGCTCTTCACCCACTCCACCCGCGCGGCCCTGCACGCCCTGCGCACCCCGGGGGACCGGCTGCCGCTCGCCCTCGACCTCGCCCACACCACCGCCCACGCCCTCGGCCTCGACCCGCTCGCCGCCTCCGGCTGGCTGCGCCGCCACGCCGCCTCCTGGCGCTGGGTCACCGAGTTCCCGGCCCTGCCCGGGGCCGCCGTCCACAGCAGGGTGAACGCGGTGTTCGCCCGGCAGCGCCGGACCCTGGCCCGCCGGGCCGCGGCGCTGCGCGAGGCCCTCGACGCCGGCACGGCCGCGCCCTGGCTCGCCGACTGGTCGGCCCGCGTCACGGACGCCGCCGCCCGGATGCGGGCCGCGGCACCGGGGGACTCCGGGGAGCGCCTCGCCTGGGTGTGGGCCTCCCAGCTGCACATGCTGTTCAACCGGCTCGGCGTCGGCCCCGACGAGGAGCGGGCCGTGTGCCGCCTCGCCGCCCGCACGCTGCTGGAGACCGAACAGCCCTTCACGTTCTTCCCCGAGGGCCACCACGCCGCCGACCACCAGTACCTGGAGCGCAGCAAGTTCCAGATCGGCCGCGGCGAGGACACCGCCCTGCGCGACCTGCCCCACCACCCGGCCCCGCGCCCCCGCCCCGGCGACCTGCCGCTGCCCGCCGACCCGCTGCCGCCCGTCACCCTCACCGACGCCCTGCGCACCCGCCGCTCCACCCGGGGCCGGCTGACCGGCCCGCTCACGGCCGGCGCCCTCGGCGGGCTGCTCTGGTCCGCGTACGCCCCCGACCCGGACAGCGGCCACCGCCCGTACCCCAGCGCGGGCGCCCTGCACACCGTGGGGCTGCGCCTGGTCGCCCTCGCCGTCGACGGCCTGCCCGCCGGCACCTACGAGTGCCTCCCGGGGCACCGCGGCCTGCGCCCGGTCGGCCCGGCCCCCGCCCTCGACGACCTCAGGGCCCTCTCCTCCTACCTCTCCCGCCCGGCCGGCGCCCCGGACGCCATCGGCATCGACCGGGCCCCCGCCGTCCTCGCCGTCTACCTCGACCTGGCCCACCTGCGCCGCCGCTACGGCCTGCGCGCCCTGCGCCTCGGCCTCCTCGAAGCCGGCCACCTGACCCAGAACCTGCTGCTCACCTCCGCCGCCCTCGGCCTCGGCACCACCCCCCTCGGCGGCGTCCAGGACGACCTCGCCCACGAACTCCTCGGCCTGGACGACCTCGGCGAGCCGATCCAGTACCTCCTCCCGCTCGGCCGCCCGGCGGCGGCCGGGTGATCCCGGGGCGAGCGGCGCGCCCGGGCCCCGGCCCCCTCAGAAAGTGTTGGGTTAACAGATGACTACTGGTTGTTGAGGTCGTCGGCGAGGCGGCGGGCTGCTTCGGTCTCGATGGGGCCGTGCGGTTCGATCT